>DATEPF010000170.1:0-3132 GCA_035273325.1 Pyrinomonadaceae bacterium
TCATCCTGGATTTCGCGATCAGGAGTATCGCGCCCGCCGGAATGCCATCGCGCAGATCGCCATGACCTATGAACCGGGCTCGCCCATCCCCGCCGCGCCTTACACCGAACTCGAGCATGGCGTTTGGCAAACGATCTGGAAAGCGCTCGGCCCGGCACACCGTGACCATGCCTGTGGTGAGTATCTCGATTGTCTCGAACGTCTCGACTTCGACACTAATCGCATCCCGCAACTCGACGAAATCAGTCAAAAAGTGGAAGCAATCAGCGGTTTCAGACTCGAGCCGGTAGCGGGACTAGTCGAGCCGCGAGTCTTTCTCGAGTCGCTGGCCCAGGGCGTCTTTCTTTCCACGCAGTATATTCGTCATCATTCCACGCCGTTATACACACCGGAGCCGGACGTGGCCCACGAGATAATCGGCCACGCCGTGACGCTGGCAAGCAAGCGTCTCGCGGAACTCAATCGCCTCTTTGGCGAAGCAGTGCGACGCACAACGCTCGCTGAAGACTTCGATCGCCTTGCACACGTCTACTGGTTCACGATCGAGTTTGGAGTGCTGCGTGAGAACGGAAAGCTCAAGGCTTATGGGACCGGTTTATTGTCGTCTGCCGGCGAGTTGGCGGAGATGCACAAAGCTGAGCTCCGACCACTCGATCTCGAAGTTGCGGCTAACTACGTCTACGATCCAACTCACTTTCAGTCGTTGCTGTTTTGTGCGGATTCGTTCGATGCAATGTATGAGACGCTCAGGGACTTTCTATTGCGGTGGTAGTCATCATCCATTTACCGCGGATGACACGGATAAAAAATCCGGACTAAATCCGTATTATCCGTGGTTAGGTGCCCTGTATTTTCGGATCACTCTTGTGGTTTTTGGATCGTGAGCATTCCGTAAGAGCAGGATTTGCTAAGGAAATCTCGTGGCCTTAGGTCCACTTCTACGGCATCCCCATTGCTTTGAACCTTTTTCTCTTCCACTTTGAAAAGCTGCCCAGCCATGTCAGGAGGTTATTATGCTAAGCAGAAGAATCGCACTCTTCTTTCCGTTCTTGATGCTCGTAGCCGCTCTCCTAGCGACTTCCTCAGCATTGGCCCAATCAACCGCCACAGTCCAGGGCACCGTCACGGATTCCAAAGGAGCCGTGCTGCCAAATGCGACTGTCGTAGTCAGAAATAGAAGAACTTCCACTGAACGCACGACGCAGACGGACAACGACGGTAATTACCAGGTCGCAGCCTTACCTGTCGGTGTCTACGCCATCGAGGTAAGAGTCGAGGGCTTCAAGACCCAGGTTGCCGATTCAGTGACTCTCGAGGTTGCCAAAACGGCGGTCCAGAATTTCCAGATGGACGTTGGGGCGATCTCCGAACAGGTGCTGGTCTCGTCCGATGTTCCTGTGATCGAGACCACGACCACGTCCGTTGGTACAGTAATCAATCAACGAACTGTCCAGGAGATTCCACTCAACGGCCGTCACTTCGTCGATCTCGGCCTGCTAATTCCAGGCTCCGTGACACCGCCACAAAACGGTTTCCTGACCGCTCCGCTCCGTGGCCAGGGCTCATTTGCATTCAATACGGCCGGTAATCGAGAAGACACGGTTAACTTCATGATTAACGGTGTCAATCTCAACGATATGGTCCAGAACCAGATCACTTTCCAGCCGTCGATAAACACGGTGCAGGAGTTCAAGGTCGATAATTCGACCTTCAGCGCCGAATACGGGCGGAATTCCGGCGCGATCGTTAACATCGCCACCAGTTCGGGCTCGAACGACTATCACGGAGAGTTTTTCGAGTTTATCCGAAACGACGTGCTCGACGCGCGCAACTTCTTCGACGCTCGTAAGCCGCCTTTCAAGCGCAATCAATTTGGGTTCAATCTTGGTGGTCCGGTGAATCTGCCGCACTTTGGCGAAGGCGGCGACGTGTTTAGTTATCACGGGAAGAACCGCACGTTCTTTTTCTTCAGTTACGAAGGATTGCGACAGCGGCAGGGACTCACGCTGACCAGTAACGTGCTTACCGCTGCCCAACGCGCTTCGGTGACAAACGCCGCCGTCCTGCAATTGTTGCCTTTGATTCCAGTGGCTACGAGCGTTGATACTGTTCTCGTCAATGGTGTACCGACGCAGATAGCGAGGTTTGCGGGGGCCGGCACAGCGCCAGTTGATATCGATCAGGCGACCGGCGACGTCAGTCATACCTTCAATGCCAATGATCGTCTACACGGTTACTACGCATTTCAGCGCGATAGACGTGGTGAGCCAAACCTCCAGGGCAACACCGTTCCCGGCTTTGGAGACACGCGCCAGTCACACCGGCAGATCTTCACGCTCAACGAAACACACATTTTTGGTCCAAGCCTGACGAATGAAGCACGGTTGGGCTTTAATCGAATCAACATCACGTTCACGCCCAACTTGCAGGTCAATCCTCTCGATTTCAATATTCGCGACGGACTCAACCAGTCCCTTGGCCTGCCACAACTCAGCATTACGGGCTTTAACTTTAATATCGGCGGCCCGGCGGGATTTCCGCAGGGACGGTCGGACACGACTCTTGTTGTTTCTGATACGCTCAACTACCTGAAAGGAAACCACTCGTTCAAGTTTGGGGGTGAAGGAAGGCGTTTCTATAACAATAACTTTACCCTCGATACCGGCGCGTTCGCTTTCCCCAACGTAACCAGTTTCATCAATGGAACTGCTAACTCGTTTGCCATTACGTTGGGCGACCGCTCGAGTGCCATCATTCAGAATGCGTTCGGGTTTTACGTTCAGGACAACTTCAAGGTGCGCCAAAACCTGACGCTCGAACTCGGCGTGCGCTATGACTGGAACATGACGCCAACAGAGCGTTTCGATCGCTTTGTCGTGTTCGACCCTGCGACGCGTTCGTTGGTCCGCGTTGGCTCGGGCATAGATAAGGTCTATCACGAAAACAACAAGAACTTTCAACCGCGTGTCGGCATCGCCTGGGATCCATTTGGGGATGGAAAGACTTCGGTCCGTGCTGCCTACGCGATCTTGACCGATCAGCCGGTAACCAATGTCGTTACTCCGGTTACGTCCAATCCACCGTTAGCGGATCCACGCAGTGTTACAACCACTTTACCCACCATACCTCTCA
>DATEPF010000171.1:0-5073 GCA_035273325.1 Pyrinomonadaceae bacterium
TATTGGGGGGAAGCCATGGCCCACAACCATCCACTCTGGTCAGAGCAGGATGCGCCCAGCGCCCGAGACGTACTAGCCAAAATAAAAGACACACAGAAACTCTCAACCCGCGAACGCGCATATCTCCAGGCAGTCAAAGCCTTGTATGGCGAAGGGGACAAGTCGACCCGCGATGCGGCTTATTCTGCAGCGATCGAGAAAATCTATCGCGATTATCCTGATGACCTCGATGCTGCCGCGTTTTATTCATTGTCACTGCTGGGCATGATGCGCATGGAAGAGAAGAGCTACCGGCTGCAGGCTCGAGCGGGTGCGATCGCCCTCGATGTCTATCAGAAGAACCCGAATCATCCGGGCGCGGCGCACTACATCATTCACGCTTTTGACGATCCCGATCACGCGATTCTGGCACTGCCGGCGGCACGCCGTTATGCAGACATCGCGCCTGAAGCACATCACGCGCGCCACATGCGTTCACATTTTTCTGCAGCTCGGCATGTGGCCCGAGGCCGCCGCGTCAAATGAGTCGGCGTGGGCGTCATCTGAAGCGTGGATGAAGCGGAAGAATTTGTCACCGAGCGTGCGCGACTATCACAGTCTGCACTGGTTGCTTTACGTTTATCTCCAGCAGGGACGGTATCGCAAAGCAGATGAATTGTTGTCGTTGATGAAGAAGACGATGACTGAAACAACTTACGACAACAAGCTCCGTCCGGGTTATTACGAAAACAACTACGCGAACATGGCGGCCGCGTTTATTGTCGAGACGGAACGATGGGATTTGGCGGCATCATTATTTCCGGCGGGGGCGCGTGCAACCGCTTCTTCTTCCAGCGGGGGCCATGGCGCACACGGCGCCGCCCCGCCCAAGGGTCAGCAAGTGTTGGCTCGCACATCAAACGAGGGGGAACGGCTGCCCGTCTTCATTCGTGCTATGGCCGCAGCGATGAAGAACACCGCCGTTGAGGAACCAGCATCCTCAATTGGAAATGGATCCGCAGCCGGACCACCAGGTATCTCCGAACTCGAGGTAAAAGCACTCGCCGCATCGATCAAAGGAGAGCACGAAAAAGCAATTCAGTTTATGACTGAAGCCGCAGCAATGGAGGAACAGAAGGGCGCGCCGTCCGGTCCGCCGGCAATAATCAAACCGGCGCATGAATTGTTTGGCGAAATCTTGTTGCGCGCAGGCAAATACGACCGCGCCGCCGAGCAGTTCAAGACCGCCTTGCTGCGCCAGCCTAACCGGGCGCGTTCGCTGTTGGGTCTGGCGCGCGTCCAGGTGAAGAAAGGCAACAACACGGAAGCCGCAACCGTTTACGCAAGGCTTTTGGAACAGTGGAAAGATGCGGACCAGGATCTGGCTGAGTTGAAGGAAGCTAACGATTTCTTACGATCCACGAAACCCACGAAATGAGTCGACAAGTTTCGTGATAGTTCGTGTAATTCGTGGATCGATTGTATTGGTTAACCAGAGTACCGACCTGATAGGGGAACAATCATGAATGGGATAGTTTTCAAGAGAACCAGGGCGCTGATCGTGTGCACACTCCTCGTGCTTACTACACACACAGCGGCGTCGGCGCAGGTTTCCAGCGACAAGGCAAGAAAGATCGATGAGGTCCTATCGCTTGCGAATAAGTATCGGCTGTTCAACGGGTCTGTGTTGGTGGCCGAGAACGGTAAGGTCATCCACAAAAAAGGCTACGGCCATGCAAACATGGAATGGAACATTCCTAACGCGCCTGACACCAGGTTTCGGTTGGGCTCTATCACCAAGCAATTCACCGCGGCTCTCATCCTGCAACTTGTCGATGAAGGAAAAGTGAAAATTGATGGCAAGCTTTCAGACTACCTGCCGGCCTATCGTAAAGACGTTGGAGATAAAGTCACCATCCATCATCTGCTGAATCACACTTCAGGTATTCCGAGTTACACAGGGCTGGCCGGATTCTTCGCAAATGTTAGCCGCAACCCGTTCGCTGTTGAAGATTTCGTCAAGCAGTACACCAGCAACGATCTGGAATTTGAACCGGGTAGTAAGTATTCCTACAACAACTCCGGGTATTTTCTACTGGGCGCCATCATTGAAAAGGTGACTGGGAAGAATTATGCGACCGTGTTGAAGGAAAAAATTCTGGATCCACTGGGAATGAAGAACACCGGCTACGATCTGCACTCACCGATCATTGAGAAGCGGGCGACCGGTTATGAACGGACCGCGAACGGCTACCGGAACGCGCCCTATCTCGACATGTCGATCCCGTACGCGGCGGGGTCCATGTATTCGACCGTCGAAGATCTATACCTGTGGGACCAGGCCCTTTATACCGACCGTGTAGTGTCGGCGCAATCGAAGGCCTCGATGTATAAACCTGCGCTTGAGGATTACGGCTATGGCTGGGTGATTAATCAAGCCACCTTTGGTAACGGCACATCACCGGCCCAACGCATTATGCATGGCGGCGGAATCAACGGCTTCAATACGCTGATCATTCGTTACCCACAACAAAAGCATTTAATAGTTCTACTCGACAACACTTCGCAGGGCGAGAGTTTGGATCGATTGCAGGAAACCATAACGAACATCCTGTTCAATCAGCCTTATACGTTGCCGAAGATGTCGATTGTGGATGCGCTGTTTCAAACGATCAGCGACAAAGGATTAGAAGCCGGGCTCGCGCAATACCGCGATTTGAAGACAAGACAAGGAGATACCTACGACTTCAGCGAGCCGGAGTTGAATCGGTTAGGCTACCGGCTATTACAGGCAGAGAAGCAGAAAGAAGCGATTGAAATCTTCAAACTGAATGTCGCTGAATACCCGAAAGCCTTCAACACCTACGACAGTCTTGGTGAGGGTTACATGGTGAGCGGTAACAGCGAGCTCGCGATCCTTAATTACAAGAAATCGCTTGAGCTGAATCCAAACAACACCAACGCAACGGCAATGTTGAAGCGGATCGAAACTAAATCGGTGGCCGTAGATCCTAAAACCTACGACGCATATGTCGGGGAATACGAGGTTTCACCCGAGTTCAAGGTGAAGGTGTTCAAGGACGGTGATAAGTTGATGACGCAGGCGACCAATCAGCCGTCGTTTGAGCTGTTTCCCGAAGGCGAGAATAAGTTTTTTCTGCGGGCGGTTGATGCGAAGGTGACCTTCACCCGCGACGCGCAGGGAATTGTGACCGGCCTCATCATTCACCAGGGTGGACGCGACGTTCCCGGCAAGAAGATTAAATAACCTCTGCGGCTTTGCCGCTTCCGGTGCGGAAAGGCTCCGGCCTTTCCGTCAGTGGTTATCCTAAAAAAGGCGGCGAGGCTCAGCCTCGCCGCCTTTCTTCTGGGTTGATCGACGGAAAGGCAGAGCCTTTCCGCAAGGGGTGCGGCAAAGCCGCCGATAGGAAAACTACTTCTTTTCACTTACGTCGTAAGCGTAAATCGTGTCCTGGTCGCGGATGTAGAGTCGTCCGCCGGCCACTACCGGATGAGTCCACGTCGGTAGCGAATCCTGCGCAATTCGGAACCGGCCTTTTTCGCGATATCCAGTTGGCGTCGCTTCGACTAAGCCAACCACTCCGTTTTCACTAAAGGCGTACAAGTGACCGTCCGCAAACACCAGCGAGCCTTTACCAACGCTGCGGTCTTTCCATACGACTTCACCGGTGTCAAAGCGCATCGCGGTCAGAATCCCGCCAGAAAACCCGTAAATGTGATCGCCGATCAGAATTGAGCTGCTGTGATGATTGCGCATGTCCTTGGTGAAATAGACTTCGGAGGCCTGACCGTCGGCTTTGATTTCCAACAATCCCGCACCCGTGCCGTAGTCTGAAGATACGAAGACGCGGTTGCCACGAACGACCGGAGTGGCAGCGTTCGAAACGTTATTTGCTGCTCGCGGATACTCCCACATCAGCTTTCCATCTTTTGCGTCGAGGCCAATCACGCGTTTATGAGTGAAGAAGACCACTTGGGTGGTATTACCAACCTGCACTGGTATCGCCGAAGAATAGCCGGCGCGGTCGCTCTGGCTCTTCCAGATGAGCGTTCCATCCTTTTTGTTAAGCGCGACCACAGATGCTTCTGGCCCCCCGGCGTTCACCAGCAGTTTCTCGCCCAGCACTAACGGCGACTCGCTAATTCCCCAGGTGATGTTGGAACCGCCAAACTTGTCCAGCATATTCATCGTCCAGATGACTTTGCCAGTCTTCAGATCGAGGGCTGTCAGGTCGCCGCTGCCGCCGAGCGCGTAGATTCTGTCACCATCGATGGTAGGCGTGCCCCGCGGTCCATCACCACGGTCGTTACGAAAAGCGCGGCCGGCGGGTGCAGCCCAAACTTCTTTGCCCGTCGCCGTGTCGAAAGCAATCACGTATTCCTTATCGCCGCGGAGGCCCATTGTATAAAGCCTGCCGTTTGCAATTGCGAACGAGGAATATCCGCCGCCGGCCCCGGATGCTTTCCACAACAACGGCGGTCCGTTCTCCGGCCATTGTTTGAGTAGACCGGTTTCTTTTGAGATGCCATCACGATTTGCGCCACGCCACTGGGGCCAGTTGCCTGACGTCTGCGCTACCGCATCGAGTGACAGGTAGATAAAAAGACCGGCGAAGACTACGCCACAAGTAAAAAGTTTGATGCTCGAGTGCTTCATGTCCAAGCTCCTTTGAATCGGCACGATCGGGGTTAGGAGAGCGGGAGACCTGTGTTAATGATCATCAGTGTCGTTAGCTTGCACGGCCGCGCGCTTTTCCCCTCCCAGCGGGAGGGGAAAACTACGACTGAGGCTTGAAATACAAAACCATTCCGGCGCCGGCGGCGGCCAGAACAAAACCGACATACAACAATGGGTTCGGGGTAGCCTTCGGCGGATGTAGCCACATTGAGAACAAGACATTCACCAACGGTGCGCCCGCGAAGACAAGTGGCATTACATAGGTCGGTAGGCCGCCAGACTTAAACGCGAAAATGATGCAGACGGCACCGATCGCGCCCAGTGCGCCACCCAGCGTGGCCCCACTTACACCCTTCCACGAGAAGCCCTGCAGTTGACCGGAATAAGAAAGGTTG
>DATEPF010000172.1:0-21557 GCA_035273325.1 Pyrinomonadaceae bacterium
ATCAGCAAGGGCGGGAACGATTATGGTCCGCTAATAAGCTGGGCACGTCGGGTTCAAATCAGATTAAAGAAAGCGCTATAAAATACAATCCGCAGATGAAATGTCAACCCGGTCAACATAGCAAAAGTGGAATCCACCAACGGCAGTTGGTGGATGTTTCTTGCCTCAAAACTCGCGTTCAACATGTTTCGTGTTATTCGTGGGTCATTCGTTGATATTTTTAGCCAGCAAAAGGAGCGATCCACGAATTACACGAAACACACGAAGTAACACTAAATAAGGCCGATCTTAACTGAACCTGTCTACAACAGCGCGCGAAAGACTTCCGCCAGTTTGATTACATTTTTTTCGACTGAATAGCTGTCCAGAATTAACGCCCGACCCGCTTCGCCCATGCGAGCGCTTAATGCGCGGTCGTGATAGACGGTTGTCATACCATCATACCAACCCTGCATTGTCTCAACCGCGACACCAATCTCCGACTGTCCCAAAATATCCCGGGCCCGCCCCACCTGACTCGCAATAACCGGAATACCAACCGACATGTATTGAAGCATCTTCAATGCACACTTGCCTCGTGCCCAGTCAGTGTCCGGCAGCGGCATGATGCCAACATGAAAATCCTGGACCAGTCTAACTTCACCTTCTTCCGACCACCGTTTGAACTGCAGTGAAGCCGGCGGAATCTTTTTTAACGAGGGCGGCCGATCACAAACCACGGTCAGGCGTGCAGCCGGATGTTGCGAAAGGAAATCTGCGAGAGGTTCCTCGCACATCTGCAGGAAGGGAAGGTTTGAAGAAGTACCGATCCATCCGATGTTCCATCTGTCCTTATTCGAGTGGCTGATGCTCTGGCGTGGTCGCCAACGATCAGTGTCCACTGATGTTGGTATCACCCACACCCGGCGTGCATGCTGACGGTAATGCTCGGCGATGTACTCGTTGCCCGCAATTATTCCTTTACATTGGGCGGCCAATTGTTCAGAGGCGCCCGGCTGGTTGTTCATCCAGATAGCATCGTCAATATCGAGTATGCGAACTCCGCCGGTAAAGCGCTCGGCGGTAAGTCTACCCGGAACCATTTCTCGCTCGAGCCAGGTGATGTCCGCCGATCGCGAGGCCAGCAGTCCGGGAAGGCGTGTTAACAGACCGAGGGGCCACACTCGTCGCGTGAGGTATTTGTTGGGCCGCGCGTAATGTTCAGTGACTTCAATTCCGAGTTCGGCGAGTGGTGTAATAAACTGCCGGACACGAAAACGACTGGAAGGAACATTACGACCCGAAGTTATGGCAGCGACTTTAATCATCGTGTCTGTTTTGTTACTGCGTGATCTATGACCTGCCTTAACCGCGACGAGCCTCGATGAAGCCTACATCTTTTCCACCGGGACCAAAAAACTGGTATCCATTGCGGATTGCGCTGGCGATGCAGCGTGATCCTATCAGCTTTCTCGCGGGCGTTGTGCGCACGTATGGCGACTTCACTCATTTTAAAGGGGGAGAGCAGCACGTTTTTCTTCTCAATCGTCCCGACTATATCCGCCAGGTTTTTCAGGTTGACGCGGACAAGTTTGAGAAGAGCTCGGGCTCAAAGCGAGCGCGGGCGCTGATTGGGGATGGTTTATTGATCAGCGAAGGTGAAAAACACCATCGCCAACGCCGGCTGATCCAGCCGTCGTTCAACCATCGCAAAGTTACGGCGCACGCGCCCACGATTGTCGACTGCGGACTGACGCACATGCTCAAGTGGCGCGATGGATCGCAGGTCGATATGTTCGAAGAACTGCGCCGGCTGACGCTGACGATCATTGGCAAAACAATGTTCGGACTCGACATTGAAAAAGATACGGGTTACGTGCTCGGGGATTTTTCCAGCATCGTGCGGCTTTTTGATTCGATGTCGCCGATGCTGAAGAAGGCCCGTACACTTTTCGGGAGCAAGGGTGATTTTTCGCAAGTTCTCATGCGTCATCAGGCAGTGTTGCGAATAATTGAGAAACGCCGGGAAAACCCGACGGGTGAAGATTTGCTGTCAGCGCTGATCGCAGCGGTGGATGACGGGGCCATGGATGAGAAGCAATTGCGCGATGAAGTTGTGACGATCCTTGAAGCTGGTCATGAAACCACCAGCACAGCGCTGGGCTGGACCTGGTATTTGTTGTCGAACAATCCTGAGGTTGAAAGGAAGTTTCATGAAGAACTCGAACGAGTTCTTGATGGACGGCCGCCGGATGCAGAGGACTTCGCGCGACTTACTTATACCGTAAATGTCTTCACTGAAGCGATGAGAATGTATCCACCAGTGTGGGTGATAGGACGGACTCCCACCGAGGATTATGAACTGGATGGCTTCCTGATTCCCAAAGGCTCGCTGGTGCTAATCTCGCCCCACGTCCTGCATTACGACCAGCGACACTATAAAGAGCCCGAACGTTTTATTCCTGACCGTTGGCGAGACGATCGCGAGACTATTCCGCCATTAAGTTATTTACCTTTTGGATATGGACCACGACGTTGCGTAGGAGAGGGTTTCGCGATGCTGGAAGGGTCGTTATTGCTCGCAACGCTGGGACAAAACTGGCGACCGCGCATGGTCGCCGGTCACATTGTTAAGCTGGTGCCACTGATTGTCCTCCGGCCTAATGGACTGCAAATGATTCTGAATCAGAGAAACCGGTGAAAACTGAAAAGTTTGCTTTACCCCATGAAGCCGCGGTGTTAATGAGATCGCTATCGCGCGTGATGAAGTTATGACGATACTTGAAGCGGGGCAGGAAACCATTGCGAGTCGCCACAAGCTTATTTTCCGTTTGGCAATGGCCCTCGCCGTTCTATCGGTGATGGGTTTGCGATGTTGGAGGGCGGCTTGCTGTTAGCCACGCTGGCAAGCCGATGGCGGGCAAAGTTAGTTTCAAATCACATCGTCAATGAAGTACCATTCATCATACTGAGGCCGGATAGCGTGCCGATGATCCTGGAGAAGCGTTCTAATTAATTCTTAGACTCGCCTAAAGCCTTGAGCGGATAAGACAGTGATGCTGCTCTTTTTGTGGCGAAGAGAGAAACAGCTCGACCGCGAGCAAAACCCACACCACCTCGGACGTAAGCCGATGCCAATCATCGTTGGTTCGCCGCGTTCGGGTACGACGCTTCTTCGTTTAATGCTCGATTCTCACAAAGAGCTTGCCATTCCGCCTGAGACGAGTTTCCTGAAGCTCGGCGCGAACATGCGTGGAAGTGGCGACAGGCTGCGCGAAAAATTCTTTCAGGCGATAGTCAGTTATCCGAAACCGGTCACGAGCTGGCCGGATTTCGGGATAACGGAAGCGGACTTCCGCGCGGCGCTGGCCGAGGTCGAGCCGTTTACAGCAGCCGAAGGGTTCAGGACGTTTTACAAACTTTATGCCGCGCGCTTTGGCAAAACACGGTGGGGCGACAAGACGCCACTCTATTGTATGGAGATTGATTCGATACGGAGGGTTCTCCCTGAGGGACGTTTCATTCACATAATCCGCGACGGGCGGGACGCAGCGCTTTCTCTCAGAGAGATGTGGTTCTCACCGGGACCTGACATTAAGACTCAAGCTGCCTTCTGGCGTAAGTGTGTTACGACTGCGCGGCGCGCGGGCACGGGCCGCTCAGATTACTTTGAGGTTCGCTACGAGGATCTGATCCTCGACACACGCTCGACTCTCGAACGAGTTTGCAAGTTCGTTGGCCTGGGTTTCGACGAAGCAATGCTGAGCTACTACGAGCGCGCACCGGAGAGGTTAAAAGAGCACAAGGGGCGCTGGCGACCGGACGGCACGGCGCTCTTAACTCAAGAGCAGAGACTCCGTCAGCAGAGACGCGCAATAAAGCCGCCCGACCCTGAGTGCGTATTTGCCTGGAAGCGTTCAATGAGTGTGAAGGAGCGTGCCGCGTTTCAGCGCGTGGCCGGCGACCTTTTAGAAGAGCTTGGGTATGAGGTTTGAGCGCACGCTCAAAACCGCAAGCGTCCTGGCCTCCCTGGTAATATCGTGTTCTCCCTGTAATTTGTGAATCGTTTTGCCTTACCGATAGGACGAGCCACGAAAATGGCGGATTATGCAATTGTTGTAGCCCGCAGTGCTGTAACTTCCATTTGCCTCGATTTACGAGTGAGCAGTTGCTCTGGATCTATCTACGATATGCAGAAGGCCTCGCGCGCCCAGTAGAGCGAGCAAAATCCAAAACGGATATCGCATGCGGTAGAGCGTGCCAACGTTTGCGACTGTCAAGCCCAGAGCAGTTGTCGCCGCCAGGATTAGGATCCACAGCGCGTGAACGCTCAGTCGACGTCTTTCGAACCAGACTGTAATTATCGCCAGGGCAACCAGGAGGTAAGTCACCAACATTTCTATACCGCTTAGCCAACGACCGGCACGCCCCACCGCCTGACCTGCGGAAAACCACATCGAAGGAAATGGAGCGAGCAGGCCAATCACAGCCGCTCGCGGCAAGTAGCGGACGATGTCACCGTACGTTTCAAACTTAACGTTAGCGTCCAACGCCGAGCCGGTTTCGGCTGCTTCGTTTCTGAGGCGCGTCAGCATAATCGGAATGATTGGACCGGTATAGTTCTCGGGTAGCGGCGTAATCCTTCGTTGATTAGTCAATTCGGGCGGCGTTCGATACGGTGAAATTAAAACTGGGACGGCAATCGTAGTAACCAGCAATAACAACGCGCACACTGTATTTACGACATACCACTTTCGCTCTTTTATTTGTCGCACCAGCAGCAGTGCGCAGCCGGTTATAACCAGAGCAAAGGCGGCCAACCACATTTCCCGCCGCAAGTGCCGTAAGAAAATTACGAGCGCTGTCCCGGCGATCAACGCACCAATCGCCAATCGCCAGGTGAAGATTCGCGTCAACCACGAAGTGCTGATCAGGATTAACGCCAGCATCGCGACAATCAGCGGCGGGTCTTTCAAGAATTGTGTTGTATGAAGCAGCAGCGAAGGCCAGAGGGCCGCGATGGCAGCGGCGACTATCGCCGTGCGCTGGTCGAATATCTGCCGGCCAAGTTTAAAAACTAATATCGCGATCAGCGCATAACACAGTGCATTCCACGGTTCGATCGTCAGGATGGTCTGCCCCAGGACGGGACCGAGGGCGAGAAACAGAAGCGAGAATATTTTGACGTGCCATTGAAAAGGTACGGCATGCCAGGTTGATAGTCCCCGAGCTTTGAAAATTTCAGCGAGGAAAACTGCTTCCTTGCGATAGACCACGCCGTCGGAAGCGACAGAGAGATCCCCCGCCTCGTTTACCAAACTGCCTGCCACGCCCAAACGTCCCGCAGTGAACACGACGGCCGTTATTGCAAGGTGAAACGCGATGAGTGCCAGCAGCAGGCGTCTCGGAGTGATGTGCAATGAGGCCTTCAATTGGTGGAGCGGGGGCGAGATGAATACTTTCGATTGCCTATTGCGCGTGAGAGCTTCGAATAAGCCGAACCGAGAACAGGTAGCTTCAAGAGACCGGCGCTGATTCGCTGGGAAGTGACTGCGTGACGTGCCATCTCGGCCTCCAGGTTTTCCAGATAACGCGCCGCTGCCCGGCCCTCTTCGGAAGCGCTTACTCCGTTATGAATTTCACTTCGATGTCGAGACACCGCGTCCTGGTAAATTTTCAGGGTCGCACCAATGAACTGATCACGACTGGCGCCCGCTCGAATAGTTTTACTGACTTCAGCAGCGTCGTGTGCATCGTAGCGGGCGATTTGCTCGAGAAGAAATGCGGATGTAATTGGGTGCTTGAGCGTGCGCCGTCCCAGATTGTACGCGCGTAGTTGTGCGAGTTCTCCGGTCGTGACTAAAGGACCTGCTCCGAGCGCATCGCAAAGTATCACCGAACATCCGGTCGCCAACGCTTCAAGTGCGCAGCGTCCTTTTGCGAAAACCAGATCGAATTCGCCGATCAAATTCTCAGGTTCGTTTACCGCACGTCCCGCTGATGAACCAATTACCTCCAGTGTTAATCCGGCAGCTGAGCAAGCCTCACGCACTGGACGAAGGAATGTTTGTTCGCTCGCGTTATTACTAAACACTAAAGCTTTGCGCGGATGTTCAGGTAGAGGCGAGCGCGGTTGAAAGCGTTCGAGATCGACTGCGTTGAAGATGACCTTAACAAGTTCCTCTGGTATTCCTTCCTGATAGACGACCCGGTCGTAGCACGTATGATCCACCGCTATGTAAGACGTGATTCGTGGGTGCCGCGGCGGCGCGTCTTGCCACAAACTCCAACTGTGACAAGTATAAACCGCTGGAGTGTTTGGGAAACACAGTAAGGCCGCCATCGTTTTCAGGTGATTGTGACCATGAATGATGTCAGGTTGGGAGCCAATCTGATCGAGTTGATCAACTAGTGGAACAGTCGCGTGCCGGAATTCGCTTTTCAATTGGGCTGCGTGAGCGCCGTAAATAATCGGGGTGTGTCCTGCGTTAAGCAGTCCTTTGGCGAGGTCGCGGACGTGCATGGTGCCGCCGCCTCGAAACTCCAAAGTGTTGATTGCGATTAGTACACGCATAGCGGTGTTTGAAATCGTAAAGTGAGCAGGATCTCCACTCGTGTGCGATAGAACATTGTGGGTAAGGCTGAAGTGTAAACGGAAGGACAGTCCGGCGCAAAAGTAGTGCGCTATTGGCCTCCCTGGAGTGAGAAGTTCGTGTCTTTTTGTGTGTTTCGTGTAATTCGTGGATCGTTCTGAAGCATTCTAAAAAACAATCCACGAAACACACGAATAACACGCTTGGTTACTCACTCAGCGGCGAGTAAACTACGAATCAACGTCCCTTTATCTACTGCGATTTGGAGGAGAAGTTCGTGAAAAAGATAGTGTTCAAAAACTCGCGCGTCTATGCACGTCGGTGGCAGGTGGGCATCCTTACCTTTGTTTCTACGTTCTTACTGGTGTTGTCGAGCATCGCCATCGGTGAACCGATACCTCGCGGCCATGGCCGGGACAACAAAGGGGCAAAGAGTTCCGGTGAGGGACGCATCGAAGCGGAGTCGCGCTTTGCGACGCTGGACGGCGCGCGAATTCATTACGCGAACTACAATCGTGACAGCGGCGCCAGAGGAAAGGGCAAAGCAAAAGCGGGTAACGACGAAGAAGCGCTGGTCCTGATTCATGGATGGACCATGAACAATGACAGTTGGCGCGCTCAGATACCGGCGCTGGTCAAACGAAATCGCGTGATTGCTATCGATCTGCCGGGCCACGGCCAAAGTGATAAACCGCAAACCACTTACAACATGGATTACTTCGCGCGCGCTGTGGACGCTGTCATGCGGGACGCGAAAGTTAAGCGCGCGGTATTGGTCGGGCACAGCATGGGGACACCCATCGCTCGGCAGTTTTATCGCAAGTATCCAGACAAGACGATCGCGATCGTAATTGTCGATGGCTCGCTACGCCCTTTTGGCGATAAAGCGATACTCGACAAAATGATCGCCGGTTTGCGTAGCCCCGCTTACAGGGAAACTGGAACGCAGATGTTTACGATGATGAGCGGACCTGGTTTGGCGGCAGAGGCGAAGGATCGAATCATGAGTTCTTTTGCGAATACGCCTCAGCATGTGGTGGTGAGCGCCATGGAAGGGATGGCCGACCCGGCAATTTGGACCGATGACAAGATTAACGTTCCGGTATTGGCGGTGATGGCGAAGAATCCATTCTTTCCGCCCAACCTGGAGGAGTCGTTTCGGGCACTGGTTCCGAATATGGAGTTTTACATGTGGAACGACGTGGGCCACTTCCTCCACATGGAACGGCCGCAGGAATTCAACCAGGCGGTCTTACAGTTTCTCGATAAGAACAAGCTGCTACTGTAGTGTTACATGTTTCGTGTTTATTCGTGGATCGTCTTTTAACTACAAGAAAAAGCGATCCACGAATAACACCAAACCACGAAAATCAGTCATTTCAGTGATTGTGGCATGTCTGCCACAACGTACGCATAGACAGCCATGGTCGCCACGCATAGCGCGAGGTCCTCGCGACTGATCTTGTCGAGCGTGTCGGCGGAAGTGTGGTGAATGTCGAAGTAATGCGTGCTGTCGACGTCGAGACTCGCACCGATCACACCTTCGCGCATAATTGGTCCAATGTCAGCTCCGCCGCCATCGGCGGCAATTTGATTCGCGCGAATAGTGGAAAGCAGCTTCCCAATTTCGATTAGATTGGCGCGCGCCTGACCAGGAGCTGCCACAGCCAGTCCTAGACCCTGCGGCCGATAAATCCCGGAATCGGATTCAATAGCGAGAATGTGCTTGGCGAGGTCGGCCCGGTGCGCATCGCGGTAACCGTTGCCGCCACGCAGTCCGTTTTCTTCGTTGGTGTAGAGCACCGCGCGAATGGTGCGTCGGGGACGGAGCCCGAGTTCTTTAAGTAAACGCACGGCTTCCCACGCGACAATGCAACCGCCACCGTCGTCATGCGCGCCCTGTCCAACGTCCCACGAATCATAATGGCCACTGACTAAAACAATTTCATCGGGTTTCTCTGAACCGCGAATCTCCGCAATCACATTCGCGGACTCAGCATCTGGGAGAAACTTCGCCTCCATTCTTAAACGCAGCGTTGGAGTTACATCTCGATCGTAAAGACGTTGCAACATCTCGGCGCTTTCGATAGTGATTGCTGCCGCCGGAATCTTTGGAAACTTTTCGTCGTAAGCCATTGAGCCGGTATGTGGAGTGTCCAGACTGACGTGAGTCACCGAGCGGACCAAAACGGCGACTGCTCCCCACCGGGCTGCTCGTGACGCGCCAGCCCATCGATAATTCACGGTGGCGCCATACGTCGTAAACGGAGCGTTGTAGACAACGATCTTTCCGCGCACACGCTCTCCGAGCCGATCGAGCTCGTCAAAGTTACGCACTACTACGGCGTCGGCCGTGATGCCTTTTGCAGGTGTCCCGACACTGTTGCCTATCCCGAGCACCGTGAGCTGCTGGGGTAGCGGACTCACCATCGCCAAACTCTCTTCACCACGTACCCAGTGAGGGACCATCACTTTTTCGCCGCGCACGTTGTCCAGTCCATCGCGCTTCATTTCAGCCAGTGCCCATGTGATCGCGCGTTCCAGGCTTTTAGATCCACTGAGGCGATGCCCGATCCGGTCCGACAAGTAGGCCAGACGTTCGTAGGCTATGTCGCTCGTTAACGCGGCGCCGATGATTCGGCTGGCGGGCGTCCGATAGTCTTCTATTCTTACCGTCGGAGGTGGCAGAGGGGTTGGTGTGGGAGATGGCGACGGCGATGGCGACGGTGTCGGTGACGGCGTCGCTGTTGGCGCCGGTGATTGTGACGCAGGATTCTGCGATGCAACTGCGCCCGCGTAAATCAGCGAGAGAATAATTGCGAGCGACGGGATTGTGCGCACGTAGGGTCCTCCGAATAGAGTCAGATGAGATGATTCAATATAGCTTGACTGGATCAATGCCTCAACCGGCGGACTGGTCCACCAACAGCAAAACGATCCACGAATTACACGAACCAACACGAAAAGTATTCTGGGCGGCAACCGAATATATAGGGTGTGAGAAGTGATGGCGGAGGGGACAGGAGTCGAACCTGCATAGCCTTTCGGCCGGCGGTTTTCAAGACCGCTGCACTACCATTATGCGACCCCTCCGTTGGGTCCAAATATAACTTACGATAGCGACGCTCTCAACTTATCACGACACCACGTTGCGTTCCCACGGCTGTGCCGCCTGATGTGCGGAAGGTCTCTGACCTTCCGATAGATGCCAGAGAAGTTCGGGGCTGTGCCCCTGGTTCCTGTACGGTGCAATGATTCCTGTAGGGGCGTAGCCCTGGTATTTGAAGGCGCCGCCCGGAAGGTCAGAGACCTTCCGCACATCAGACGGCACAGCCGTGGAGACTTTGGACTTTAGACCTTGGACATTGGACAATAGGTCTAAATGCGCGTAACTATCGGCCAGATCAACACCACCAACGGCGACTACAAAGGCAATACCGCAGCCATCATTCGCGCTATTGAACACGCCCGCAGAGACAAGTCCGACCTGGTGGTCCTACCAGAAACTTGTATTCAGGGATACACATCTTTCGATTGGTTTCTCGATCGAGACGTGGTGCAGTGTGTACTGCAGCCACTCGATGAGATCGTAAAAGCTACTGAAGGGATAACGGCCGTCGTCGGCACGGTCAGGCCCACCGACAAGCCGACCGGTCGCAAGCTCTATAACTCGGCAGCAATTATCCGTAACCGGAAATTGCTTGGCTTCGCCGATAAGACGTTGTTGCCCGAGTATGACGTTTTTGATGACCCGCGATATTTCGAACCCGCCACCGAACGCCATTTGTTTGATGTGAACAATTCGAAGTTGGGGATCGCTGTCTGCGAAGATTTTTGGAACGACAAAACCTTCTGGCGCGAGCGTCTGTATGGAAACGATCCGGCGGACGAACTAATCGCTATGGGCGCCGAAGCGCTGATCTCCATCAACGCTTCCCCTTTTAATAAGGCGAAGATGGGCCAACGATGTGCGATGGTTTCGCACCGGGCCCGCAGTGCGAACATTCCGATCGTGTTTGTAAACCTGGTGGGCGCGAACGACGGCATCATTTTCGATGGCGCGAGTATCGTGGCCGACTGCAACGGTGAAATTATTCTTCAGGCGCCTCCGTTCGAGGAGTTTTTTGGAACAGTCTCGCTTGATTGCGGCGTTGCTGACGACAGATGTTTGCCTGGCGACGACATTGAAACTGTGCACAGTGCACTGGTGCTGGGCATTCGAGACTACGCGAACAAAAACAGTTTCACTAAAGTGGTAATTGGGCTTTCAGGCGGCATCGACTCGACGGTGGTGGCGGTGCTGGCGTGCGAAGCGCTGGGCGCGGAGAACGTCTTATCGGTCACCATGCCGTCTCCTTACTCATCGCGGTCAAGCGTCGAAGATTCGTTTGAGCTGGGGCGTCGTCTGGGAATGAAAGTTATTGAACGACCGATCACGGATGCGTTCAATGTCTTGCTGAAAGAGCTCAACCTTTCGGAGCCAAAGGCGGGCAGCGCCTCGCATGCTGCTGAGAACCTGCAGTCGCGTCTGCGAGGAAATATCCTGATGACCATTTCAAATGACGAAGGTCGTCTATTGCTTTCCACCGGAAATAAGTCAGAGCTGGCGCTCGGCTATTGCACGCTGTACGGCGACACGAACGGCGGACTTGCGGTGATTGGCGACGTGCTAAAAACGGAAGTTTACGCGCTGGCTCGTCAACTAAATCGCGAACGCGAACTCATTCCTGAGGGCATTATTAACAAGCGGCCGTCGGCCGAGTTAGCGCCCGGACAGTTTGACGACCAGTCGTTGCCGCCCTACGACAAACTCGATCCGATCCTGAAGAAGTATTTTGAGGAAAAGGGTACGCCTGAAGAGATTATCGCTGCCGGTAACGACGCGAGTTTGGTTTATGACATTTTGAACCGGGTTGAGTCGCCGGCAAACGAATTCAAGCGAAGACAGTTACCACCCACCTTAATTATCTCGCGTAACGCTATCGGCATTGGCCGTCGCCGTCCAATCAGCCACAGGTACCGCCGCGATCCGTCGGTCAGGTGCTAACAATTAGCCACAGATGAACACAGATAAGAACGGATCAGAACCAGACAAAATATCGGCCGCGGATAAACGCGGATATACGCGGATCAGAAGTCAATCAGCTGTATACAAATGTCATCAAATCAGATCCAGAATTAACTCAAGTTCCATTGAAGCTTCAGGTTATCCGTTTAATGTATCGATCTCTGATCCGCGTATATCCGCGTTCATCCGCGGCCGATATTTTGTCTGGTTCTGATCCGTTGTTATCCGTGTTCATCTGTGGCTAAAACTACGAGGCATACTTCGCGTAAACGGATTTAAGTTTCTCGAGGAAATCGCGCCGGTCTACGACGTGATACAGCTTCACGTTGCCCCCACCGCCCGCAAGTTTTTCAATCAAACCTTCCAGCGTCTGAAATTGATCGCCCGCGGAAATGTTGTTTGCATCCAGATAACCACCCGAACGAAGCCTGCGAATCAACTCCTGCAGCGTCAACCTGCCCGCGAGTGTTCGCCCGCCACGCACATGTGAACGGCTCACCAGATACTGCACCGCAAGAATCTCATTGAAAAGATTTGGCGCCAGATACAAACGCGAACGTTCTTTTTCCCAGCCCTCATTCAAGCGGTGGGACCTGCGAATCGAGCGTACATCTTCAAGCACTTCGCTCCACTTAGTCTTTGGTTCAAGACGGCCCAGGTAAGCGCGGGTCGTTTCCACAAACCACGTGTCGTCGTCGAGGTCGACGTGTCGATCAAGCGTGTCCAGCCAGTCAAAGAATGCAGTGCGTTTGTCTGACTTCGACTCGATTACCCTGAACTGTTCGTCTTTTTTGGGAAGTTTCTGCACTAACTTGCGACGTGCGGCATCCGAGGCCTTACCACCTTCAATTCGGTAAGTGTCGATTACCGTGTGCCATCGCTTCGCCGCATTGCAATACGGGCAGTGTGGGTGTTGCTCATCAGAATCGAAGAACGGGCGAACGGCTTTTGGCGATGTTAACTCGGCGACGGTGGGCGAATATTTTTTGATTTCCGAATAGGCGGTGCGCGGCGCCATTCCCAGTTGTTTAGTAAAAATGTCGAAGGTACAGGCGAGGCAGAGAATGGTGGAGTATTCCGTGACAGAACCGGGAGGGAAGTCGCCGAAATCAAGTTCAGACTTTTTCTTTGCAGACGCCATTTAAGTAAGACAGACATTCCTGTCTGTCTATTGTTAAGGTCTCTGTCTGAGAAGTCGAGGTCAACACGTTTCGTGCAATTCGTGGATTGTTCTTCTTGCGGAAAAAGCGAACCATGAATTTCACTAAACACACGAAATAAGCGGGCCGACCGCAATATCCAGTTCCGATTCAACGTCGCTATTCGCGGTAGTCAGTTTACTGAAGTCAAAGAGTTCGTGGTCTAACAGGTGTGACGGCACGGCGTTGCCGAGCGCGGTCAACATCGAGCTGCGCACGTGGGGAACTTCTTTTTCCAAATCGGCAATGAGTTGTTTCATGCGCACGCGTTTCAGGTTTGATTGTGAGCCACAAAGATCACACGGGATAATCGGAAACTGCATTTCATCCGCGAAGGCAGCGATTTCTGACTCACGGCAGTATGCGAGGGGACGGATAACAGTATTACGTCCGTCGTTAGACCGCAGCACTGCCGGCATCGCCTTCAAGCTTCCGACAAAGAAAAGGTTGAGTAGGAAAGTTGTAATGATGTCGTCCGCATGATGACCGAGTGCAATTTTGTTGCAACCCTCTTCAACCGCGACGTTATAAAGAATGCCGCGGCGCAGACGTGAACAGACTGAACAGTAAGTCTTGCCTTCGGGGACCAGCCGCTTAACCACTGAATAAGTGTCGCGCTCGATGATCCGGTAAGGCACCCCTCTCGACTTCAGATAGTCAGGAAGCACGTGCGCGGGAAAGTTTGGTTGTTTTTGATCGAGATTTACGGCCAGCAGCTCGAAGCGCACGGGTGCTCGTTTCTGCAAGTCGAGCAGCAATTCGAGCAGCGTGTAGCTGTCCTTGCCGCCTGACAGGCAGACCATCACGCGATCGTTGTTGTCGATCATGCGAAAGTCTTCGATTGCCTTGCCGACGCCTTTCAACAGCGTCGTCATTGTCTTGCTGTGCAGGGACATGTTGAAGTTAACTTTCTAACCCGTACTGGTTCAAGTTGAAATCAAAATTGTAAAATACGCCGAAGGCGTTCGCTAATTTCAGCCCAGGGTTTGCTCTGAAACCCTGGGTAAGGAATGTCATTCAGTATACTCTTCGCAACTCTGAAAGAGTTGCGGCGACATCAATCACCACTCGGACGCAACCCCTTCAGGGTTGGCTCTAAATAGGTAGCCACCTGCCCAACCCAGGGTTTCCCCCGCGCAACCCTGGGCTGAAATTGGCGAACGCCTTTGGCGTTAAAACCAAACTCAGTTCTTTGCAGCGAAATCGCTTGTTAAACGCGTGACCTTGTGGTAACTTGCGCGGCCATCCAAGCGGTTGTCGTCTCTGCTCTGCACCAACTCCCACTACGGAAGTTTTGTTAATGTTCGGGATAACTCTCTCCCGGCAACTGTGCCTCAAGCACTGAACGTATGTTTGAGATCAAGCGAAAACCCAATCAGGCGCAAATTCCGCGCGAAAGCACTACTGCCGCCCGACTCGGCTACCCTCAGCCGAAACCCGAAATTCGCTCGGAGAGGGTGAGGGTCCCGGTCCAACATAGTCTCACGACCACCGCGCCACTGCTGGTTCCCGTGCCGTCTGACCGAAACTACCAAACGCGCACGCCAGTAATCACCGGAGAAATCAATTACAAAGGAATGCTGCCTGTCGACGGCGTACTCAGCGGTAATTTGGGCGCTACCGGAGGCACGTTGGTTTTGAAACAGAAGACGGCCTCCTGTTTCGGTCCAGGCCCCGAGCTCTCAGGGGAGATCAGTTTCCGCGACATGCTGCGTGTTAACGGTCACATTGCGGGCACGGTTTACTCGAAAATCGGAACATTGATAGTGGATAACTCGGCGACAGTGCAGGCGAATATTGAAGTGGGCGTCGCCATCGTCAGCGGCACCGTGCATGGCGACATCGTGGCGCGTGATCGGGTCGAGATAGGGCCGACTGCGAAAATCTACGGAAACATCTGGACGCGCTCAATCTCTATTAAGGACGGAGCTGTGTTTGACGGCATCTGTACCATGCTGGAAGAAAAGTTAGCTTAGATCGTACAGAAGTTTAGAACATGAGTATTAACCAGGAGGTTTTGGTACCGGAGGCTGTCAATCACGGCATAGATCGTGATTCTGTTTTCGATCCAAATCCCTATTTCGATCAGTGGTTTCATGAGCTCGAGGTCAGCCGTACTGAGCGGGCCGCCAAGGACGACCCTGCGGACGACAGCGCGCGCATGTCGATCGAATCTCTGCCGGGTTCAAATTGCGAGGTAACGTTTGAGGGTGTACTCCACTTCGACGGGCACTCGATGGGGAACATCCGATCAGCGGGGGGCGCGTTAATCATTACTAAAAAAGGCCGCGTCGATGCCGATATTGATGTCGGCGTGGCCGTAATCAATGGCGCCGTGATCGGCAATATTACCGCGAGCGAGCGCGTCTTTCTCGATAGCGACGCTTTGGTAAAAGGTCAAATACTGACGCGCCGGCTGTCAGTCAAGCCGGGTGCAATTTTCGAAGGCGACTGTGTGTTTATTGACGGCCAGGATTCCCCGTCGACACAAACCGAATCCCTTGAGGAACAAGAGGAACTCGAGTATCTGCTGGCGAGTGTTTGAGTCTACGGACACCTGGTAAACTCGGAACACTCAGTAGCGATTACAATTTGATTGCAAGTCTGGACAGTGAAAGTCTGTTTGTCTATTATGTCCATCCGCTTCTGGGAATTTTAAAACCGCTCAGAACCGGCCGTCACGTCCGAACAATCCACTAACACAAAAGGCTCGCGCGTTTTTTGTTACTTTTACCTCGATGGCACCAGTGACTTAATGCCGCGCCCCCCAAAAACGGAGGTTACTAATGCTTAGGATAGGAAAGAAAGAGTCCGGGGAAGAAACCTCGACTGAAAGACAGGAGGCGACCCCCTATAACACACCCAAAACGTTCTCTTCGTATCAGGGTGCGACCACTGAACCAAAACCACAGCCTGAACAGTCCGCCCCGGCGCGGGGTGCGCTGACCGAGAGCGAATCCCTCGCCCGCGAGATTAAGGAAGGCAACCTGAGTGGTTTTGTCGGCAGTGGGACCGTCGTCACTGGCGAGGCAAACTTCAAGGCGCTTATGCGAGTAGACGGCCATTTATCCGGCCGGATCACCTCCAGCACCGGCACATTGATTGTGGGCGCGAACGGTAAGGTGGATGCCAATATTGAAGTCGCAATTGCGATGATCCATGGCACGGTTAATGGTGACATTATCGCGACGCAACGCCTTGAGCTCGGCCGCGCGGCCAAACTGAATGGCAACATTCAAACTGCATCTTTGGTGATTGAGCCCGGCGCCCTTTTCGAAGGCACTTGCAAGATGATCAAGATGATGACCACCTCGAGCGGGAAGTCCAAGAGCAACGGCCGCGACGATCAGCCGCTGGACACGAGCAAGATGGACACCGTGAAGGCGGATGCAACACCTGCGGACTCGAAAGAGATGGCCAACGTCGCCAACGTTTCGAGCGTAGCCAGCTAGTCTTCAACACAGTTGATTATCAATCGGGCGCTTTCTCCGTTGGAGGAAGCGCCTTTTGATTTGTGCAGCCAAAAATTCGTCTGTTTCGTGTAATTCGTGGATCGATTTAGTACTTACCTAAAATACGCTCACGAACTAACACGAAGCATGGTTAATGGGTACCACCGGTTTGATCGCTTGACAGATCGTGGCTGGTCATCGATACATAGACTGTATATCCCCCAAATCGCCATCTAAGTTTCTGTTTCATAATGTTAATGACGAACATTCTTCGCCGTGTTTGCGGTCTGATTATCGTACTTGGCTGCTTATTTACGAGCCCCGCAATATTGGCTCAAAACCGATCCACCTCCGCACAGTCTACCGTTCCTCGAAATCTCCTGTTACGAATAGTCAAAGCCGAAGATGAGCGTCGGTATGACGACGACTTGCGCTCGCTGCTGATACATGACAATACAGCCGTGCGTAGTCGAGCTGCACTTGCCGCCGGGCGAATTGGCAACGAGAGTGCCGTGCCGGATTTAATCAAGTTGCTCACTACGGACAGTTTGGAGATCAGGGCCATGTCAGCCTTTGCTCTCGGGGAAATCGAATCTCCCCTTGCCACGCACGAGCTCATTCGGCGAAGCGAAAAGGGGTTCCTGCGCGCGCGGGCGTTGGAAGCTTTGGGGAAAATTGCAGCAGCAATGCCGAAGGAACAGGAAGCGGCCCAAAAGGAACTGGCGGCGACCATACTGGACAAACTTAGCCATGAACATCGAAGCCGCGCGAGACCGGATGATCTGACTGTTTTGTTAGGACTGACCGCGGTTCTCCGGTCCCGGCCGGCAAACGCGGGACCGGTTGTCGCAGAATTTCTGACTTATTCAAACCCGCGCATTCGCGCTGATGCCGCAAACACGCTCGCCCGGCTGCGGCTAAACGACGGTAATGCAGAACTGCGGAAGTTGCTCTTAAGTGATCCCGAACCGGATGTGCGGGCGAATGCGGCTCGCGTGCTTGGCGCCACGGAAGATAAGAGTGCCTTCAGCGGTTTGTTGGATCGAGCGACAAAAGATAATGATTTGAAGGTGCGCGTTAGCGCTATTCGAGCGTTGGCGACTCTGAAAGACGCTAGCGCGACCGCGAGCTTGCTCGAGCGCCTCGATAATCTCTTGTCGTCGGCACAAACAAGAGGAAGGCGGCGCGGGGTGCCGGCGCAAGCCAATGAGCTGCTTGAGATTGCCACCACGCTGGGTCGTCTTCGGGAAAATACCGCTGATGAACGTACTGTGCGCGCGTTGCGCCAGCTTCGGCCGGTAATCGGTGCAGCTCCCGAAGTTGAAATTGCGATTGCACGCATCGATCCGAAATCTTATCCAGCGGCACTCGGATCGGGAGCGCTCGCCAGAGAACGCGTCCAGACCGCACTCTTAATGGATTGGCGCGCCGCATCGAGCGTCGCACAAGGATTGGGTGAACTTGCGAACGTTCCGGACACAACCAACGAGAACAAAGCGTTGCGCGCGAATGCTGAAGAACTGCTCCGCGCCATGCTCGACTACCAGAATTCTGACGTTATGGTGAAGACGGTTGCGCGTGTCCATTCCGAATACGCGATTCCGGATGTCTTGCGTGCCTTCGCCGCTTTCAAGCCGCAGGATCTTCAGAAGCGTCTTCTGATTCATCTGCGTTACTCAGATCCGATCATACGTGGTACTGCCGCCGACTTGCTCGGCGAGCTGCCGCCAAACGAATCTACCACCAATGCATTGATCGAAGCTTCGGCTGTTGCCCTGCGAGACAGGGAACTAAACGACGCGGCGCTCTCCATTCTCGATGTACTCGGCAAACAGAAGAATGCGAAAGCTAATGAGGCGATCAAACGTGCGCTCGATTCAGAGGACCATTTGATTCGACGCCGCGCTGTGTCAGTGTTGAAAACTAACGGTGAGGGAGACTTCAACTCACGAATAGCAACAGTGAAAACAGGAAACACGACTGCCGATTACAACCGCGCCCTGGCCCGCACCGGCAGCCCCGTCTATGCAGTGGTTTCCACGACCAAGGGTTCGTTTATCATTCAACTGTTGCCGGATGAAGCTCCGCTTACGGTCGATAACTTTATTGGTTTAGCCAATCGTAACTACTTCAACGGCATTACAGTTCATCGCGTAGTTCCCAACTTTGTTATCCAGGACGGCGATCCGCGCGGGGAAGGCAACGGTGGGCCGGGTTACCAAATACGTTGCGAGATTAATCAGTCGCCATACGGTCGCGGCGCTGTGGGCATGGCGCTTTCAGGTAAAGACACGGGCGGTTCACAATGGTTTGTCACGCACGCACCTCAGCCACACCTCGACGGTGGCTACACCGTTTTTGGTAATGTGATTTCGGGAATGGAAGTGATCGACGCGATCGCCCGTGGCGACGTTATTCAGTCAATTGTGATAACGCGCGCCGGCAGGCGGTCGCGATAGTTACAAAGAAGTGCACATAAGACTTACCAAACACACCATTGCCGGCATGCTGCTACTCCTCTGTGCAGCGGCCGTAGTGGACGCACTCGGCCAAACCACCACGCCGCTCGCGCGGTCTCGTTATGACATTCAACTAAAGATCGATTTTGACGGCCTCTCTTACTCGGGGACCGAAAAGGTCACCTGGGTCAACCGCAGCGAGCAGCCAGCGTCAGTACTTTACTTCCATCTTTATTCGAACCTCCGGCCGGAACAGTCTCCGATCGTTAGCGCGTATACCAACCAACCTACTGATCTTGG
This sequence comes from Pyrinomonadaceae bacterium, assembly GCA_035273325.1. Taxonomy (GTDB): domain Bacteria; phylum Acidobacteriota; class Blastocatellia; order Pyrinomonadales; family Pyrinomonadaceae; genus PSRF01. Next base: position 19,051 of record DATEPF010000172.1, read on the forward strand.
CGAACCGGTAATTCAAATAACTGACGTGCGCTCTGCCAACGGTGTTTCTGTACCGTACTCGATCGATGAGCAGGGTACGGTGCTACGCATCAATCTGCGTGAACAAGTTCCAGCCGGTGAGTCGACGGAAATTGTTATTGGCTTCAAAGGCAGTGTGCCGGAGGTGGACGCCGACGAAACGGGTCTTACCAGTCACGTCGTACAACAGGTAAGTGCTGCCCTGCGTAATGAGAAAGAAGTGCGCCGCCCGCGCAATACAAACTTTCGCTGTAAGGGCGTGATGTTGTTGGGCACGTTTTATCCGGTGCTGGCAGTTCAGGACGGGGATCAGTGGGTGAGGAAACTTGAACCCAGCGTGGGCGATGTGGTTTTCAATGAGGTGGCTGACTATCACGTCAAAATCGAAACCGCGCCGGATGTGATGGTGTTCACTTCGGCTGGTGGCGAGCGAACTTCCGCGGGCGGTGTCGCCGTGTCCACCGCTGAAGGCTTGCGAGACTTCGCGCTTGTCGCCGGGCGCACGCTGCGCTCCGAAGAAAAGGAAGTCGGCGGCACAACTATCCGTTCCGTGTTTACGCCCGAGCACGCGACCGTTGGGCGGCGAGTGCTGGGGATCGCAGAGGAAGCCGTAAGACTATTCACTGACAAGTTCGGGCCCTTACCTTTGAAGACCATCACCATTGCCGAAGCCCCACTCGTCGCCGGGCTCGGCAGCACCGAGTTTTCCGGTCTCGAAGTGATCGCCGCCGCTTACTACATCGATTTTGATTCTCCCGCGGTCCGCGGTCTCCCGGAAATCATTCGCGAGCAACGTCCCGCCGTGGAAGAGAGTTTGGAATGGAGCGTGGCCCATCTGGTGGCCCATCAGTGGTGGGGCGTATCTGTTGGAAGCGATCCCGCGCGCATGGCGGTGTTGGATGAAGGCCTTTCCAGTTGGTCTGCGTTGCTCTACTTCCGTCATGCATACGGCGACAAGAAAGCAGATGCGATTTTGGAAGACCAACTGCGGGGCGTGTATCGCTTGTATCGAACATTTGGTGGCGACGATATGAACGCTAACCGGCCGTCACGTGAATATCGCAACACGTTTCAATACGTGGCCCTGGTGACGACGAAAGGCGCTTTGATGTTTGTTGACCTGGAGAAACTGCTGGGTCAAGAGAAGTTGATCGCGTCCCTGCGCAACTATTACAAAGCGAATGTACTGGAGATTGCCGAGCTCGATGACCTGCGTGGCGCCGTCATCGCGGAAGCTCCGATTGATAAACGGCGCGTGGTGGGCCGCACCTTCAATCGATGGCTGGCAACTAAAAGCGGCGACACCGATATCGCCAAACCCGATCCGGAGTTGATGACCTCCCTGGGCCTGCCGGCGAAACCAAATCCCCAAAAAGATCGTAATGCGTTAACCCCATTTGCACGCGTCGGCAAATTTTTCTGGCAACAAATGACCCGAATTAGGTAGGACAGGCATTCCTGCCTGTCCCGCGGCGCGGACAAACAAGCTTTTCCCGCGGCGCGGACAGACAAGAATGTCTGTCCCACACGAAACAGCACGAAAACCAATGTATAAAGCTAAAGAATTAGAGATCAAACGAGATCCTGCTTCACCCGCTCTTTCGCGTCGTGAAATCAAAATCGACGAAAGCCTCGAGCGTCTCGGGTGGTTGATGGATGACCTGATCCGCATCCCGGGTCTCAACTGGCGTATCGGCCTCGATGCCCTCGTGGGATTAATACCAGGTTTTGGTGACACCGCCAGCTCGCTCGTCTCCTTCTACATCCTCGGGTCGGCGGTCCGTTATCGCGTTCCGAAGATAACTCTGCTGCGAATGGGGATGAACCTCGGGATTGATTACCTGGTGGGCGCTGTACCGTTTGTCGGAGATCTGTTTGACGCGTGGTTTAAATCGAACCAGCGCAACATTGAGTTGATGCAGAAACGGGCGACCGTTTCGGCGGAAGAGGCGCGCGAAGGCCGGCTAAGCGACTGGCTTTTCGTCGGCCTTATCATCCTGTTGTTAATTGGAATTGTAATCGGCGCCGCTGCGGTCAGCTTCTATCTGTTGCTGATGTTGGCGAGTCTGTTTACCGCTTAAAACCGGAAAGCGGAAGCGGGAAAAGGGAAAAGGGAAAGATAGACGCGCACCGATTGCTATCGCTACCCGTTCCGCTTTCCCCCTTCCCCCGTTACTCAATTACCCGTTTACTGCTTTCGCTGCACTGGCCAATACCCGATCCAGCGTTGCTTTCAAAAGGTCGACCCCGCGTTCACCCGCGGCAAAACCACGCAACTTTCCTTCAGCATCGAACAGGTAGTACGCCGGAACGTAACCCTGATCGTTTTGAAACGCTTCGCGTAGTTTGTGTTCATTATCAACTGCGCACGGTTCGGTGATCCCGTAACTACTGATCGCATTCCTCACCGCCTCGACATCTGTGTCGGCTTCATACCGCGGCATGTGCACCGCCACTACGCGCAGCCCCTGATCTTTCAGGTCGTCACG
>DATEPF010000173.1:0-3158 GCA_035273325.1 Pyrinomonadaceae bacterium
CGGCGTCTACCTTTACAAAGACAGCGCCGGCAAAATCATCTACATCGGCAAGGCGAAGCGCTTGCGGAGTCGGGTGCGGTCCTACTTTCAAGCACGCCCTTTCGACCGCAAAACAGATGCGCTCGTCAGACAAATCGCCGACGTCGAATTCATCGTTACCGATAACGAGGTCGAAGCTTTAATCCTGGAAGCGACTCTCACCAAGAAACACAAGCCACGCTACAACGTAAACCTTAAAGACGACAAGTCGTATCCGCATCTGAAACTTACGGTGAACGAACCGTTTCCCAAGGTCGTCATAACTCGCCGCATTCAGAAAGACGGGGCGTTGTATTTTGGTCCCTTCCTGCCCGCCAGCATGGCGCGCAGGACCATCGATCTGATTAATCGCACCTTTCAACTTCGCACGTGTGACATCGAAATCGACGGCAAGGCGCCGCGACCCTGTCTCGAATATCACATCAAGCGCTGTTTGGGTCCGTGTGTAAAAGGACTGTGCACTCCGGAGGAATATCAGGAAGCGGTGCGCGACGTGCGGCTGCTGCTGGAGGGCAGAAACACCGAGCTCGCCGATATCTTGGAAGAGCGCATGGACCACGCCTCGCATGAACTGCGTTACGAGATGGCAGCTAAGTATCGCGATTTACGGAAGACCGTAATCAAGCTTTCTGAACAACAAAAGATGGCGACATCACCCGAACGCGACGTCGACATCTTTGGCTACTATCGAGAGGGCCGCCAGCTCGCTCTGCAACTCTTTACCATGCGCGAAGGACACATTGTTGGCCGGCGCGAATTCTTCTGGGAAGACTTGCGCGAAGATGAGTTTGACCCTGCGTCGTTCCTGAGTGATGTATTGGCCCAGTACTACTCCAGCGACTATGTGCCTAAAGAGATTCACGTTCCGGTCGACTTCGAAGATCGGCAACTGCTGGAGCAAGCGCTCACCACGAGGAGAGGTCGTCGAGTAAGAGTTCAGCACACGCAACGCGGTGAGAAGCGAGACTTAATCGATCTGGCAGAGAAGAATGCGAAGCTGGCCTTCGAACAACGGTTCCGCGTGCTCAAGCCTGACATGAAGCTGGTCCTGGAAGAGTTGCAGGAAACACTTGAGCTGCCGCGTTTCCCGGCGCGAATCGAGTCGTTTGATATTTCGCACATACAGGGCGCGGAGAATGTCGCGGGGATGGTCGTGAGTGAAAACGGCAAGATGAATCGTTCTGAGTATCGCAAGTTTCGCATCCGTTCAGTGGAAGGTGCCAACGATACCGCGTCGATGCGCGAAGCCGTGCTGCGTCGTTATAAGCGCCGGCTCGCCGAGGCGAAGCCTCTGCCCGACCTGGTCATGATCGATGGGGGCAAAGGACAACTGGCGGCTGCTGCAGACGCAATGCGCGAATTGGATCTGGAAGCAATTCCCATGGTGGGAATTGTGAAACCGCCGCAGCGTCATAATCAGGTGTCGTATCTGCTGGTAAAAGGACGTGAGCACGAACCGATCTTTCTCGATCCACATTCACTGATCCTCCGTCTCTTACAAATGATTCGCGACGAGACCCATCGCTTCGCGCTGAGCTATCACCGCAAGCGTCGCGAGCTGCGCGATTTCACTTCGGAGTTGTCAGCCATTCCGGGTGTCGGTGAAAAACGAAAAGGCAGACTGCTACGGCAGTTCGGATCGATCCATCGAATTTCGGAAGCGACCGAATCGGAACTAACTCCATTTGTCGGTAAGAAAACTGCTCAGGAAATCGTGGACCACTTTACCAGGCAGCGAGCGCTGGCTGCCGTCGACAAACCAGCGGACCCCGGCGAATTGCCTCCCGATAGCCCGGTCCAGACTATTGATCAAGTGTCGGATTTTTAGGTGTTTCGTGTATTTCTTGGATCGTTTTTATTGGCTGAAAACGATCCACCGAAATAACACGAACCCAGGCTAACCGGTAGGTTGGTTCTTCGCGCCGCTGAATTCATAATTGATAAGCAGCCGTAGCGAGCCGTCGTGAATTTCAGAATTTATCTCTTTCACATTTGCCTGTACGGAGCCATTCGATCCGGTTACCGGAATCATTAACTGCAACTGCGATGGGCGCAAAACTGCGATGGGATTAATACGCTGGTCGATCGCGTTACGCACAAAAACAGTTACGAAGTTGTTGGCAAGTGGATTTACCCCCTCCAGGTTCACACTATCCACGTTGACACGTGCAAAGAGCGTCTGCGATTGCTGATCGAATGACAATTGAATGCTGGTTTGCGCCCAGCCTTTGAACTCCATGCAGTTCCCAAGCAGTCCATAACTACCGCTAAAGACCAGCGGCGCCAGTATCTTTCCGCCACCGAATTCAACTTCAGTTTTTACGTTGCCTGCTTCCGGCGCCAGAGTTACGCCGCCGCATCCACTCTGGAATGCAGCCTTCTCAATTGGTGCACCCGGCAAGCCCTTTCCCGATGAGATATTGAAGGTGGGTGGCCCAACATCCTTGAATACAGTGGTCAGTAATCCGTCCAGGAACGCGTCCGGTAATGTAACGACGACCGTGTGCGCCGGCGGTGTTCCCGAGGGTGGTCCAACACGCGAACCGGGCAGCGTTTTGGCGCGCGGCACACCGAGCAAAAAGATGGAGGCCGCGGCGCCAATCACCAAACCGATAATAAGAGTAATTATGTATCTCATGGTTGTGTTTAGGGGGTCCTGGCAGTTGGCGAAATTGACGGCGATGCGGTCGCTGCAGGCGAAGCCGTAGTGACCGGACTCGAAGTATTCATATTGCTCATTAGAATCTGAAGACCCGCCGCGATCGCTTTAGTTACCGATTCGATCTGCGAGCGTACTTGCTCCGGTGGTACTTTGTTCAAGCCCGCCGGAATTTGAAACAAGGCAGGATCTACGGTGGTGTTTATATCTCGCATTTCGGCGACAATCTTTGCGCCCTTTACGCCTTTCACATCACCAGTAGCTTCGGTGTACAACTCGGAACGAAGCGGCAGACCTGTTTCCTTGTCGACATAAACAAACGCTTCAGCGCTAACTTGTCCGGCCGAAGTCGACGTGTTGGCCGTATTCGCGTAACGGTATTTCTCGGCCGTGCGGCCATTGAATGTTTCTTCTCCAACTCGTTCGACGCCTTTTAGTTTGTCGAGGTAGGACGCGATCT
>DATEPF010000174.1:0-2361 GCA_035273325.1 Pyrinomonadaceae bacterium
GGGGCGGATCTATGGATTACTCGGTCCAAACGGCGCCGGTAAATCAACGTTGGTAAAAATACTTAGCACCATTACCACTGCTACTTCGGGTAAAGCCTCGGTGATGGGCTTTGATGTGGAGCGCGAGCCCTTGCTTAGCCGTCAACAGATGACTGTGGTGCTTCAGCAAACGGCCACCGAAAACCTACTCACGGTACGCGACAACCTGCTGATTTACGCGTACCTGCACGGGGTTAATAAGCAAACTGCCGAACAAAGACTGAAGACGTTAGCTGACGAGTTTGAGCTTGGTTCGCTTTTACGTGACACGGTGCAGGAATTAAGCCTCGGCACTAAACGCCGCATTCAGGTTGCCAAAATATTTATGCTGGAGGCGCCATTAATCATCCTAGACGAGGCAACAACGGGCATGGATCCGCTCATGAAGCGGCGTGTGATGGATCGGCTGCGGGCCGAGGCGCGTGACGGACGGACCATATTGCTGACTACGCAGGTCCTGAGCGAAGCCGAAGAGCTTTGCGAAAGCATCATGATTCTGGACCACGGACGTGCCATGGCATCCGGGTCGTTGGCCGAACTGCGCAAACTCTCGACGCGCACGTTTCGTGTGAACCTGACGTTCGCCGGCACCAACGACGAGTTGGTGCGACGCCTGTACGCACTGGAGCCGGAACAGTTGCAGGTGAATGGAAATCAGGTCGAGATGTTGTTTTATGGCGAGGAGGCCGCTTTGCTGCAACGGCTGGCGGAAATATCTCGTGAGACGCCGATACTTCAATTTGAGGTTCGCGGCCCAACGCTGGAAGAAATTTTTATTGCGCTGATGAAGGAGACAAGATGAACGGCGTGGCAGCGATCTTCTACCGTGACTACCGGCAACGCATGACAAACATTGGGTTCGTGTTCTGGGACCTGTTTGTCCCGCTCGCCTACCTGGTTCTGTTTGGACTTGGCTTTGAACGAATGCTCGGCAGCGGCGTGAATCTCGAAGGCCAGGACTTTAGTTATACAGCCTTCCTGGTTCCCGGCGTTTTGGGTATGGTGACCTTCTCAGTTGCTATGAACACTGCCTGGGGATTTTTCATGGATAAAGACTCGGGCATCTTTTATGAGCTGCTCACCTACCCGATTACGCGCACACAGCTTCTGATTGGAAAGATCGGTTTCAACGTTCTGCTCGCGGTCATCGGATCGACCCTGTCGATCATACTGGGCGCTGTCGCCCTGAATACGCCGGTGCGCTTGAGTTCGTTACCGCTGACGTTGGTGATTGTGATCATTGCTACGGCCGGCTGGTTTTTTATGTTCGCAGCGTTTGCGATCAAGCTCGATCGCATGGACGCGTTTAACACAGTAACCAGTGCGGCTTATATCCTGTTGATGTTTTTTAGCTCGATGTTTTATCCGCTCGAGAACCTGCCTGCCTGGTTTCGCATTCCGGCTTATCTCAACCCGATGACCTGGCAGGTAGACTTGTTAAGGTTTAGCTTACTGGGTATTGGTTCAACCCGCGCGATCATGATCGAGGGGGCCGCGCTTCTGCTCTTCACAATCGGCTGTTTGTTTCTGGCAGTGCGCGCACTGAACCGCGCGGCGTAACCGGCGGCCGCGGTGGCGAACGCATGAAGAGGACAAGCTCATCGGTGTAATTGAAGTGTCCGATAAACTTCAGTTGTCGCCGTTACGGGAAATCAGAGAAAGCTCTGATCAAATCGAATCAGGAAGATTTAACTTAGCCCGCGGAGCGCGGCGACAGCATAAAGACTGGGGTGGAGCGGAGCGGAACCCCAGGGTTGACGATCATTATGAAATTCAAGCGCGCGGAGCGTGCGATAGCGCATTCGCACGTCACCGAGAATAGCTTTCGCCCACTTCGCGGGCTGGAACCCGATATCGATGGATCCCTGGGGTTCCGCTCGCCAAGCTCGCTCCACCCCAGGCTTTACGCTCCCGCCGCGCTTCGCGGGCTAACGAGTCGGGAACGGCGCTTTGTTATGCTTTGATCGCAACGATGAACGATGCTCCCAACATCCGCTTAGCTACTACGGCAGACCTAAACAAAGTCGCCTCACTGATGCACGAGTCTTTCGTGGAATACAAGAGCCTATATACCGAAGACGCTTTTCGCGCAACAACGCCCAACGCGGATCAAATCGCTCGGCGGATGGATCAGGGACCAGTCTGGGTGGCCACGACACAAAAAGAAATAGTTGGAACGGTATCGGCGGTTGAGCGCGGTGACGATCTCTACATTCGCGGTATGGCAGTCTTACGGCGCGCACGCGGTTATGGGATAGGTGAACTGTTGTTGATACAGATCGAAGATTTTGGACGCTCACGAAGTTGCAATAGGCTGGTCCT
>DATEPF010000175.1:0-6471 GCA_035273325.1 Pyrinomonadaceae bacterium
CATACCGTTGGAAGACGTGGGCAGCGTCACCGATGCGGGAGCAGTACAAATCATGTACGGGTCCGAAGACGGTTTAACCGGAAACCAATTGTGGACCCAGAACACTGATGGGATTCTCGATGCGTCCGAATTGGGTGACAACTTCGGCAGTGCACTCACAGCCGGAGATTTCAATGCTGATGGTGAGAGCGATTTGGCCATCGGCGTCCCGAAGGAAGACCGGGAACTCAGAGGCAGCTCGGTCGAGGACGTCGGCGCAGTCAGCGTGCTTTTTGGCACGGGGTCAGGCGGCCTAACCTCTAACTTTGATCAAGTCTGGACGCAAGATACTTTTGACAACAACGTTTCAGTTATTGATTCCGGCGAGAATTTTGATCGGTTCGGTTCGAGTTTGGCTGCCGGAGATTTCAATGGCGATGGCCGGAGCGATTTGGCCATCGGCGTGCCAAAGGAAGATGTGGGAGCCGCGGTTGACGCCGGTGCTGTTAACGTACTTTACGCTTCAGCTTCAGCGGGAGCACTTAGTGCCGTGGGTAATCAGTTCCTGGTTCAAGGGAGCAATAATCTGACCGGCACGGCAGAGACGGGTGATCTGCTAGCCAGCAGTTTGGCAGCCGGAGATTTCAATGGAGATGGAATTAAAGATCTCGCGATCGGAGTACCCGGCAATAATAACGAGTTTGGCACGTCCATTAATGACCTGGGGGCGGTAAATGTCGTCTACGGCTCCACGCTCGATGTAGGATCCGGCCAACCGCTAGGCTTGAGCCCTTTCGGCCAGGAATTTTTCAGACCAGGCAGGGTGGGGGAACCGAGCGGCGAAAATGGCTTGGCCCCAGGTGATCGATTCGGATCTACTCTTAGTGCATGGGATTTCAACAGGGATCTTAGAACGGATTTGGCTATCGGAGTTCCCGGGGAAACGGTCGGTGGGAACGCAGACGCAGGTGCCGTGGTTGTTCTGTACAGCGAAGGATCGCAGGGATTATTTGACGGGTCCCCGGTCAACGCCCAGTTTTGGACTCAGGATAGCTCAGGGATAGCTGATGTGGCCGAGCTGAATGACGGCTTCGGCGCAGCCCTTTATTGATGATCAAAGCATCTTAAGTAATTCGTTGGACCACGAAGCCAGTTGCTTTTTCTCTTTGCGGTTGTATGTCTTCACTGCCTTGTTGAAGATAGACAGAAGTTTTCGCTGATCGCAGAAACTCTCGATTAGAGTCGCGCGGCCGTAAGTCTTTTCAATCACTACCGCCATCTGCCATCCCACGGTATACCAGGGACCCTGAATGCCGAAAAACGAGTAGCCTGCTTTGGTTTCCTCGTCCTCATTGAGCTTCCCGTGCAACACATCAAGAAAAAACTTTTCAACCGTCCTCAAGTCGTTATTGAAGTTTGATAGGTCCTTGTCCCAGCGTGTTTTGTCCGCATCCGAACTCGCCGCGTGGGGATGATTGTCCACACCGCCCGCCGCGGCAAGCATGGCAAAACCTTCGCCGAAGGCACCAACCCATGTAAGAACCCTCTTACCGTTTGGACTGATTCTGCTGGAAGCTTCGCGCGCATCGGCCGATGGACAAGCCGTGCCGTACCCGATGTGATGTAGCTCATGCGCAAATTTATTTTCAAACACGCCGCGGCTCTCGGCAGGATCAAGATATAGAAATATGGCGGGGTTGCCGGAGATGTCGAAAACAAAACTGTTGTCCCGTGGTTTTATGACCGGATAGATAGTGGCCCGAATCTGCGCAGATGATGGAAGATATGCGAGTGGACGCAAAGCGATCTGTTCCACCTGAGTAGCTTTCCACTGATCAAGGGTCTCAGCTAACGCAGTTTGTCGCTGGGCCAAACTATCTGAAAGCACAAACGCCTTGAAGTCTTCGTCCTCAAACGAACGTTTCATCGAATGCTCGCGTTGTTTGAGACGAAGATACCCTTCTGATTTGAAAACGTTCTGCCAATCAGCGTCGGTAATTGGTTGACCGCTGCGCTTCTTGCGCAATATTGCCAGAACCGCGTCAGCTTCATCTGTGACAATCTTAACGTTAACCCTGCCAGGCGAGCTTTGTGCGGAAACTTGTATCGGAAAACTAAGGGCGAGTAACAGGACGGCGCACACTAATACAACTGAAACCGTGTCAATCCTCATAGCTGTGGTACACGCTATTTTCGCTCAGAAGTTCCAAAGGCCAACCGCGCCGCGCCCAACAATCCAGCATTGTCGCCGCACTCCCCCGGCTTAACCTGCACTCGAGACCCCGGCATTGGAAACGCCCGCCGCTGCATCTCCTTGATCGCATATCCGCCGAAGAGTTCCCAGGCATTGGACACGCCGCCACCTATGACAATCGTCTCAGGGTTCAGAATGTTGACCAGGATGGCCAGGCCAATTCCCAAATATTCACCCATTTGGCGAAACGCATTCAGCGCAGGTTGGTCACCGCCTGTCGCCGCTGTATAGAGGCGCTTCGCACTCAAATTTTCTAAATCGCGCAGTGTTGAATCCGTTTCTTTCATCATTCGCACAAGCGCGGTGGCGGATGCATAAACTTCGAGACACCCTTCACTTCCGCAGCCGCAAATAACTCCCCCGTGCGGTTCGACCGACGTGTGTCCTATCTCCCCAGCAGCACCGTCAGCGCCGCGCCAGATTTCTCCATTGAGAATGATGCCTCCGCCCACCCCGGTGCCCAGCGTCACGCACACCATGGCCCGGCTACCGCGCGCTGCCCCTTTCCACAATTCGCCCATCGCTGCCGCATTAGCATCGTTCTCAATTGTAACTGGATGATTTAGTTCGCTTTGAAGTGCCTGACCCAGGTTAAATCCTGTTAGAGAGGATACGTTTGGGATAGTCAACACATCGCCGGTCTCTACATTGACTGTCCCAGGCACGGCTACACAGGTAGATCCGATACCAACTTCTCTTTCGCAGACTCGAGCAGCATCTACGATCGCTGACACAATCCGATTGGGTTCTGAGGCTCGCGGCGTGTCAGACTTTGTATGGTGGTAAATAGTACCGGCTTCGTCGATGGCGGCGGTTCGAAGGTGAGTGCCACCGAGATCTACAGCAAATACAAAATTTGGGTTGGACATGGCAGTGTTATGAAACGCCGCGCCGAGAATGAGACCATCAGACGAACATGTTCACTTGTGACAAGACGAGCCGGCCTTGTTCGTCTCGCTTCAAGGGCCAATCAACTCCGGCGCCGGCCCGCCATGTCGAGTCCCACTGCAGCCACCAGGATGGCTCCCTTAATAATGTTTTGCATGTAAGGCTCTACGTTCTTCAGTGACATGCCATTGTCCAGGCTCGCCATGATCAACGCGCCAAGAACTGCGCCGAAAACTGTCCCCCGGCCACCCATCAAACTCGTGCCACCAATTACGCATGCTGCGATCGCATCAAGCTCGAGCAGTTGACCCGCGTCAGGCGATGCGCTGCCGACGCGGGCAGTGTAGATAATTGCGGAGACACCTGATAGCGCGCCCATGATGCAGAACACGGCTAGCAAGTGACGGCGAATGTTAATACCTGACAGTCGGGCAGCGTCCGGGTTTCCGCCGATTGCGTACAGGTATCGACCGAAGGTTGTGTTTTGAGTCAGGAAGGCTCCGGCGAGTGCAATCGCCAGAAAGATGATTACCGGAACAGGAATTCCTGCATAACGTCCGGGCGCAATTTCGTAAGCGTTCATCATGTAGATGAAACCAACCACCGCAAGTGAAGGACCGACTATTCTTAACAGCAGCATTGCCGGACTGGTGGCGGTCAATCCGTGCTTTTTGCGTGAACGGCTACGCGAGATGTTAAGCCAGACAATGGCTGCAACGGCAATAGCTGCGATAATCCAACCAACAAACGGCCCAACATAGTCCTGGCCTATTGCTTTGAACGATTGCAGTTGTACCGGAATGGTTTCGCCGCGACTAAGACCGAGAATCACGCCTCGCCACGCGAGTAGTCCCCCCAAAGTGACTATAAAAGCCGGAATGTTTAGATAAGCGACCAGCGACCCTTGTGCTGCGCCGATAACGACTCCTACCGCTATCCCCGCCGCAATCGAGGGAACCAAACCAAAGCCCAACCATCCGAGCGTTATGGCTGCAATGCCACCTGCCAGTCCAACAACTGATCCTACCGATAGGTCTATCTGACCCGTAACGATTACCATCAACATTCCGACCGCCAGCACGCCGGTAACTGCCGTCTGGCGCATCAAGTTGGAAAAGTTTCTGGGGTCGAGAAAGATCTGATCGGTGGAGTAATGAAAGAAGATCCAGATGGCAAGCAGCGCAAACACCATCGTATAAGCACGTAGCACGTCCGTAGGAATCTTCAGTCTTCCGATCGTGGTCTGCCGGGTGAGCTCGTCCGCTTCATTGATGGCGATGAAATCGGATGTTGCCGGGGGCCGGTCAGTTTCAGGCAGGTTCGCCGAGTCGTTCATGCCGTCTCCATTCGTGTCACGCGGCCGAGCGAACATGGCCCGTGGCGCATGCCATGACAGCTTCGGGAGTTGCGTTTGCGCGCGTGAATTCGCCAGTCTTGCGCCCTTCATGCAGAACGATAATTCGATCGGATAGGCCCAGGACTTCCGGCAACTCAGACGAGACGAGCACGATAGCCAATCCCGCCTGCGCTAATGAACTGATCTGGTTATAGATTTCCTGTTTAGCGCCAACATCAATTCCCCGGGTGGGTTCGTCGAGAAACAGCACCCGAGGTTTGGTTAACAGCCATTTCGCCAGTACTACTTTCTGCTGGTTGCCTCCCGACAGCGTTCCTGCGACCGTGAATATGGACTTAGCTTTAACGCGCAAATCACGCATCGCCCGTTCGCCGGCTGCTGACTCCGCATCAATGCTGGTAACAAACCTGCCGGAGATTTGACGCAGGCCCGCGAGCGTCATGTTGCTGAGAATCGTCTGGTCCAACACCAATCCAAAGCGTTTCCGATCCTCGGTGACGAAACCAATTCCCTGTTTGATGGCATCGGCCGGTGTTTTGATTTGAACACGTTTTCCTTCCAGTCGAATTTCACCGGAAACAACACCGGAGTGCGCGCCGAATATCGCCATCAGCAAATCACTGCGACCGGCGCCCATTAATCCGGCAATGCCCAACACCTCGCCACGCCTGACAGAGAAGCTAAGATTATCAACCAGTCGCTTGTGAGCAGCGTCAGGATCGGTGACCGTAACGGCGCTGGCTTCGAAGACTACGTCACCCTTTTCATGTTCGACTCTCGGAAAAATGTCACCAACTTCTCTGCCGACCATCCGCGCGATCACCTGAGACTCGGTCCATTGACCGGTGGGGTTCGTGCCAACAGTTTTGCCGTCTCTTAAAACAGTTATGCGATCACTGATACGAAAGACTTCGTCGAGCTTGTGAGAAATGTAGATCATTCCCACACCACGTTCGCGCAGCTTTTGCAGAATGCCAAACAACGTTTCCACTTCACTGTCTGTCAGCGCCGCTGTAGGTTCATCCAGGACTAACACCCGCGCATCATGCGACAGGGCCTTCGCTATCTCGACGAGTTGTTGTTGGCCGATGCCAAGTAAACGCACTTGAACATGAGGGTCAATGGAAAGGTGTAGATCGTCGAGCAGCGCGGCCGCGCGTCGATAGAGTTCGTCCCAACGAATCAGTCCCAAACGCGAGGGCTCCCGTCCGAGGAAGATGTTCTCTCCCACTGTCATTTCGCGGACGAGAGAGAGCTCTTGGTAGATAACAGCGATACCGGCTTTTTCCGCATCGCGCACATTAGCGAATCGCTGAAGTCCGCCTTCGATGGCGATCTCGCCCCCATATTCGGGATACGGGTAAACTCCGCCGAGCACTTTCATCAAGGTAGACTTACCGGCCCCGTTCTCACCCACTAACGCATGAATCTCACCGCGATGCAGATCAAAACTGACACCATCGAGAGCGCGCACACCAGGAAAACTCTTGGTAATGTTCCGCATCTCAAGGAATGTCGTTAAGCTTTCAGGATTCATCTCATACCTAAATAGGATCTTGTCTTTGCCTCAAAAATCGAATTCAGCGGCCTTGGCGTTATTTCGTGTAATTCGTGGATCGCTTTTTAGGTTGCATAACAACGATCCACCAAATACACGAAAAAACACGACCGTCTAGCTTTGACTATTGAGGCAAAGTCGATTTCTATCTACTGTCTACTGAATACGGTCTACTGCCTACTGTTTTATTCCGGTTGCGGACACTTGTCCGGCGGAATGCCGGCGCAGATGTCAGCGAGCTTGTGATAACCATCCTTCACAATCGTGCTCAGCATGTTGGCGCGATCCACTGCGACCGGCTCCAATAGAATTGCCGGAACTTTCTTACGACCGTTATCGATTGTCTCCGTCGTTTGCACCGGCTCGCCACGGGCGAGTTTCACCGCCGCTTCCACTGCACCATAGGCCAGCGGTTGAATCGACTTGTAAACAGTC
>DATEPF010000176.1:0-9159 GCA_035273325.1 Pyrinomonadaceae bacterium
GAACGCCCACGGTCGAGGAGACCTGGCGAAAGCCCTTGAACTTTACGAGGAAGCCATCAAAGTGCGGCCGGAATTTCCGGAAGCAGAATTTCAACGCGCCAACGTGCTGGTTTCGCTTAATCGACACGCCGACGCGGAAGCCGGTTTCAAGCGAACCATTGAACTCCGTAAAGACTGGGCGCTCCCTTATGCTGCATTCGGTTCTTTGCTGGCCAACCTGAATCGCGAGAAGGAAGCTGAACCTCTGCTTCGCCAGGCGCTGAAATTAGAAAACAACAATAACCTCGCGTTACGACTACTCGCCGACATTCGTCTCCGTGCAGGCGACTCGAAAGAAGCTGCCAACCTTGCTCAGCGCGCAACTGCAGATCAGAACGCGTCACCTTCGGCGTGGCTGCTGCGTGCGATTGCGGAGCGTGCGACCGGTGATCATGCAAACGCGTTGGCAAGCCTGGACCACGTTCTGCAGGCCGAGCCACACCATCTCGATGCCTTAATTGAACGCGCGGAGATATATATAAAGGACGGAAAGAACGATCTCGCCATTGCCGACCTCGCGAAAGCAGAAACTTTACTGCGGGGTGATCGGGCTGGGGCGTCTCGCGTGGCTTCGGCGTACGACCTCGCGGGAAAACCAGATGACGCCCAGCGTCTCGCGAAGTCAGCAGGAATATTGAAGGAAGTATCTGGACCAGCAGACGGCATCAAAGTAGTTGGCACGCCGGAAGAGATTGAGGCGGCCAACAGTGAGGATCACGAAACGTCGCGCAAGGCTTTGGAAGGGCTACTGGTAAAGAACCCGAAGAATGCCATGCTCCTGGCGCGACTCGGTAATGCATATCGCACAACCGATCCAACCCGTTCACTCGACTATTACCGTCGTGCTGTGGACATAGATCCAAAGAATGCTGACTATGCAACCGGATACAGTTCAGCTTTGGTGCAAGCGCGCCAGTTTCCTGTTGCCGTAGCCATACTTCGGCGCGTGCTGGCCGTCGAACCAGATAACTATGCCGCGCATGCGAACCTGGCGACTGCGCTCTATGCACTTAAACTATATCCTGCTGCATTGAACGAGTATCAATGGCTGGTGAAAGCAAAGCCTGATCTGGCGGTCGCATACTATTTTATTGCCACCTCGCACGATTATCTTAGAGAATACGAACAAGCTCTTGCAGCATACGAAATATTTGTGGCCCGCGCCGATCCGAAGGCAAATCAACTTGAGATCGAAAAGGTAAAACTGCGGCTACCGACGCTCCGGCGCCAGATTAAACTCGGCGAAGGAGTAAAGCAGAATCGCAAAGGTACGAACTAAGGGGATGATTTCATCAGCAACATTGCGAATAGTTCAGGGTGTGTTAACGCTTCTGTTTTCGGCCGTCTTTCTGCCCGCGATGGCACAGGACCCGCGTCCACCTCAGGACGATACGGCGCCCCCACCGCTTCGGGCCATATCCCGGGAAGAGCGAGCCCTTATCAATGCTAAAAGCGATGCTAAGGATCGCATCAAACTGACGCTTGAGCTTGCCACCGCTCATCTGACCACCACGGAAACCGAAACCGCCAAGCAGGACTACGAAAACGCTGCCGCGGCTGCAGGGCGTTACTGGGCCCTGATCGATGACGCTTTCTCTTTCCTGAAACCAATGAAGACGGACAGCAACAAGACGAGAGATCTTTACAAGCGTGTCGAGTTGACGTTGCGCGCGCATGGTCCACGACTGGCCACCATCCGGCGAAGCACGCCGATCGAATATTCAGTTTGGATTAAGGACATTGAAGACTTGGCCAGGAAGGGCCGCACTGAGGCACTGAATTCTTTTTACGGTCATACAGTTGTTCGCGACCGCCAAACGGAGTCTTCCCGCAAAGAAGACCCGCCGAAGCCCTAGCTCTCTGGAGTAGCACAATGAACATCCGCCCATCTGCCATCGCGATTGCCACTCTTTTGCTGATCGGTACGCTGCATTCTGCCGTCCAGGCACAACAGCGCGATCACCTGACGCCGCAGGAGGTCGAGTTAATAAAGGACACGCAGATCCTCGACAAGCGCATTGAGGTTTTTATCAAAGCCGCCGAGCGGCGAGTGCTGGTCCTCACCGGGGCGGGAATCGGCAACGCCAACGCGAAGCAACTGAAGAAGGACTCAGAGAAATGGGGTGAGTTGCCGACAGGAAGTCCCGGCGAGTTGATTTCAGACATTGCGCGGATTCTGGACGAAGCAATAACAAATATTGACGACGTCAGCGCGCGCGATGAGAAAAACCCACTAATTCCGAAAGCCTTGCGCAGACTGGCATCGGTTGCGTCGCGAATTGTCGACGAGGTGAAACCCTTCGCCGCAAAAGCAGACACCAACACCTTCGACCAATTAACTGAAAATGCCGAGTCGATAGCCCAGGCAGCCAGCCAACTTCCTCCGGAAGTCGCGAAGAAAGGTAAGGGCAAAGAAGAAAAGCCCAAGACCACTAACTAGCAACGCGTCTAAAGTCCAAGGTCCAAAGTCTATCGCGGCTTTTCGAATGCTCGACCGGCGTCGATCAATTCAACTCCGCTAGACAGACTTTGGACCTTGGACTTTAGGCTTTGGTACTGTTGTGACTAGTTTTTTCTAACAGCACCCGTCACCGCCCTGGCTTCCTGGGCCAACGCAGTCCCCGCACTGTTCTCTTCACCTTCTTCTTTAGCACTGGCCGACGCCTGTAACCGCGGAGAAGTTTCACCGACAGCCACCAATTTGTAATCCAGTTTTGCTTCAGTCTTACTTGCGGCCGCAACTCCCGTGACACGCCCAAACATCCCGCCGATCTTGCTCGATTTCAAAGTCGCCAGGTCAGTATAG
Source organism: Pyrinomonadaceae bacterium (assembly GCA_035273325.1). Taxonomy (GTDB): domain Bacteria; phylum Acidobacteriota; class Blastocatellia; order Pyrinomonadales; family Pyrinomonadaceae; genus PSRF01. The sequence continues at coordinate 2,846 of DATEPF010000176.1, forward strand.
AGAATGAAATCACACTGCTTGGCCTTGCACTCTGCATCAGCCTCAATCGCGCTCATCGCGTTGAGCGGAACAGCGTCAACGTTTCCACCCTGAAGATCATTAATAAGGCGGGCGCGAAGCGCTTCGGTAGAGATTTGCTTATCCGTTTTGTTTTTGATCTGCACCACCCCGATGCGAATACTTCCCGGAGCTTTACCGCTACTACCGGAAACGGCAGAAGGCGTGTTTACCGTCGGTTCCTCGCGCGAACTGTTCGATGTCATGTCCGACATCGAAGCCGGCATGTACAACTCCTGGGCCGTGGCGGCCTCGGTGTAACCGGCTGGAACATCAAACAGCGCTGCGTCGAGCGGTTCACGCGAAATCTCCAACACCTCCTTGGTAGTAGTGGTGACCACCCTGCCATCTGCGCCAAACATGGTCATCGTTTCGGTTAGTGGATACCCTTTTTTGGCGTTGCCAATGTTTTTGAATTCGTATCGATCCCGGCAACCACCCGGAACCGTAGGGCTGGACGGAACTTGCGCCTGGGGTAAATCGCATTGCAGACCATACGAGAAGTCGATGTACCAACCGTCGAGCTCCATTTTGAAATTATTTTGCGAACAAGCGTCCGGCGACGACGACATGACCATCGTAGTCTTGATGTGCCGCGCCGTGAAACCAAACATCTCCTTCCGTTCCCCAGTGTCAGTCGACGTAGTCGTGTAGGTAACGACTCCGCCTCGTCGAACCGGTTCTGAAGTTGGCGCCGCCGGAGTTGACGCAGCGCCGGACTGAGTAGCAGTCACCGTCATAGGTGTAATCACGTATTTCCGCGCGATGTCACTCAGTTGAATGGTGCGCCTGAGATCACACTGCGTGATGTTCACCATATTCATGCCCTCACCCATCCGCATTTCGCTGCGTTCACGGGGACCTTTGATCAAGGTGGTACTTTCCATCGCCTGCCCACTGGTAGTTTGCTTGTAGGTAATTTTCAAGTCACTTGCGGCCGGTTTCTGCGGCGCTGGGCGGCGTTGCGCATATGCAGCCGGACTGAAAACTGAAACCAGGGTAATTAGAATTGCCAAACGAAAAAGCCTGTTACTCATTATTTCTCCTTGTACTTAGTTAATGACTGAAATGTTACTCACGCGCGCGCTTTAAAGTTTCAGTCGCGCGCTTTAGTGCTTCAACGATTCTGACCAGCGCTTCACCCGCGTTGACGGAGTTCCGATCCTCCAAAGCCTGCCGAAAGTCAGGCAACGGTTGCGCAGCATAGCCTGTGTAAGTGCCGGGCGCATAAATCTGATGAACGTACCACGGCCGTCCGCGCAGGCCTCGTGCATCGGTCAACGAACGCTCGGTCATGATCAACGCATCGTTAAGACGTTTTAACCTGGCGACAGCACGGGGGTGCCGGTTGTCTGCCGCGGTGCGAGTGTCATCAATCTCCGCCAGTGTGTCGAGCCTGGCCTTGTCCATTCGCTCAGATTCCTCAGCAAAATCTGCCACCGCGTCCAGCATCGGTTTGTCGCTGATGCCACCTGCCAGGTTGCGACGCTTCGCGGTTTTCAAACTCTCGTTGAAGTAGTCGCGAATCTGTAATGCATAGTCGCGATAATTAAACGGAAGACCGGGTGCATTAGCCAGACGCAATGTCACAGTTCCCCAAAGTTGGGCGGCCAGCACGTGATATTTAAAACCCGGGTCACCCTGACTGCTCATCCAGTGAAAGGAGTCGTAAGCCGAGTGGTAGACGCCATAATCGCCGCCGAATCCCATGTCCACGGAAGGAATACCAAGGTGTTGCAGAAACGGAGTGTAATCAGAACCAGAACCCAAGGCTCCAATTCGTGCTTCGGCAACCGGTGTATCGCTGCCGGCTGCCGCATTCGTTAAATCTGGTTCGGTAGTTTCTTCACGCGCGCGATCCTGCCAGTCCTGGTAAATCGTTTTCCCGTTCGGATGTTTGAGGTCGCGCGTGACTCCGCGAACGAGACGCCACATCGAAGGTACTGAAGCCGCTCCGAAGTTTGGACCTGAGACCGCCGAGTCCATGTTGATATACGCCACTGCCTTTTGTTTCAGCTCATCAGCATGATGCTCTGCCCACTCAGTCGATCCTATAAGTCCGTACTCTTCTGCGTCCCAACTGCACATCAGGATCGTCCGCCGTGGTTTCCAGCCACTCTTCAACAAAGCGCCGAAGCCGCGACCGGCCTCGAGCATAGCCGTCGAACCGCTGTTCGGATCAACTGCGCCGAACGTCCAGGCGTCGCGGTGATTGCCCATGATCACCCAACGATCCTTCTCCTCAGTTCCTTCAATTCGCGAGATCACGTTCCAGATCTTGCGCACCTGATAATCCATCTGCGTTTTCAAATGCACCCGAACGTGTTCTGTTCCTCCGACGTGATATGAAAACGGCAAGCCGCCTTGGAATCCTTTCGGGCGAACTGGTCCCCGAAGCGGTTCCAGCAACTTCCTGGCTGCGCCATATGAGATTGGTTGTACCGGAATGCGCGGCACCCCCTTGATCTCGTTCATGTGTACTCGAGGTTCGCCGGGAATGGACGGACGGCCCGGCGTCATTGGATCTCCAGGCGCTTCAAAAATGTATTGAACGGATCCCCGTTGCGCGGACAATGCGGGACGCCACGGGCCTTTTGGATAAACGTCGCCCTGGGTGTAACCGTCATCAGCCGGGTCCGAATAAATGATCAACCCAATCGCGCCATGGTCTTCAGCGACCTTCGCTTTCACGCCACGAAACGAATTGCCGTAGCGTGCGATCGCAATTTTCCCCTTCACGTCCACTCCCAACTTCTTCAGCGCCTCGTAGTCGGGCGGCAAACCGTAGTTCACATAGACCAAGGGCGCGGTAACGTCGCCACTCGGACTGTACGCATTAAAGAGTGGGATGATTTTCGAACTAACTGAAGACTTGTCTTCGGGAATGACTGGTTCCGTTACCGGCAATGGTTCGCGCCGCCTACCTGTTATCAGTTCGACGAGGGCCGGACGCGCCGGATACGGCAACAACACATCGTATTCGTTTAACTCTGAAGGAATGCCATAACTCCGCATCTGATCGCGAACGTAAATGGCTGTTGCGTAATCTTCTTTAGTCCCAGCCACGTGCGGTTCTGCAGTCAGGCGGCGTAGATGTTCACGCGACGTACCGGGCGCGGGCACTTTCCGGAACTCTTCCTCCAAACGCCGCTGTACACGAGCACCTTCGCCGGTAAATCCATCGAGAGACTCAGAAGAGTTTTGGGATAGGGCGGGGCCCGAATGCGTTTGCCAAAGCAGGAAAGCAGCGGCAACCAATAGGATCGAGTTACGAGTCAGTTTCAAGGTCCGTTTCTCCGGGCGCGGCTGTGCTCTGATATGGCACAGTGCAACAATGCCGCTGATTGTTAACGCGTAAAAGAAGGTGCATTAGGAACAGTTCAAAGTCTAACACGCCACCCTATTCATTCGGATATTCGTTGACATGTTGAGTGGTTAGTCGTATGTTCCGCCGCACAGATTCAGTGCTACGCGCCCAGCGGCCGGTTTCTTTCCCGGCCATTCGAATCATCCCTTTGCCCGCGCCAACACTGCAGCGCTTAAGTTTCGAAAAGGTTCTAACAAACAAATAACTTCAAAACTTGTGGAGGTTAACTATGACCAGGTCTCTCCTTTCGTTGTTTATTCTCATTTTCTTTGCCGCACCGGCGCTTGCCCAGGAGCCGCCGATGGGGCCACCGAAGGTTCTGCTGATTGTTCGTGAAGAAATTAAGCCGGGAATGATGCCGGCACACACCAGGCATTCAGGCGAATTTGTCCACGTCTTTAATCAACTGAACACCTCGAATCACCGGATTGCGATGGTGCCAGTGGCAGGAAACGAAAACGAAGTACTCTACATCACCGCTGCCGCATCGTTCGCCGAGATCGAAACCATCAACCGATCAACAGACCAGAAGATGGGATCGGCAAACGGCAACATAAGGGTGAAGCTCGACGCACTGGAAAAAGAGGCGCCGGGTATGCACGCAGCGATGCGCGATATGCTGGCGGTTTATCGGCCTGAGCTGAGTTTCAATCCGGGAGTCAACATCGCGAAGATGCGTTACTTCACCATCACCACTACTCGTATTCGCCCTGGCTTTGACAGTGCCTACGCTGAATATATTCAAAAGGTGATCAATGTCGCGCGGCAAAAAGCGAAGGCCGACGATCTGCATGTAGCGGTCTTCCAGGTGATTTCAGGGGCCCCTACTGGTACTTACATGATCTTTCGTCCTATGAAATCGCTGGCTGAATTGGATAACCCGATCGGGATGAAGGTCCGGGCGGCCATGACCGACGATCAGCGTAAAGATGCTGATAAGGCGGTGCGCGAAGCAATCATGTCGAGCGACGTAACCACGTACGCGTTCTCTCCCGGCATGAGCTTTGTGGATCGAGAATTCGCCGCCATGGACTCGGCCTTCTGGTCACCAAAGCCACAAACCGCAGTCAGGCCAAAACCGCGAAAGCGTGCCGTAGCCAAGCAGCCGCCCGCGAACTAAAAGAAGTAGGCAGTAGCAAGTAGGCAGAAGGCAGTAGGCAGAAAGCAGTAGGCAGTAGGCAGTAGCGAGAAGGCAGAAAGCATTAGGCAGGACTCAGAGAGTATGCGCCTACTGCTTTCTGCCTTCTGCCTTCTGCTTTCTGCTTTCTGCCTTCTAGTCGTGCCTTAAGGCTCTAACGGGATCGATACGCGCTGCGCGCGCAGCAGGGTAGAGGGCCGCCAGGATGGAGACGACCAGTGCAAACAGAATTGCGCTGCCGGCCAGCCAGGGAGGCAGGGAAAAGAAATCGATGAACGACGCGCCCTGAGGTTTAAGTAAAAAACGAAATGCGAGAATGTTGGCGAGCGCAGTTATTCCCCAGGCCGACAGCACCCCAATCACACCGCCCAAAGTGCCGATCACGGCAGCTTCAACGAAAAAGATCATTTTGATCTCGCGATCTTCAGCGCCTATGGCCTTCATAATGCCAATCTCGCGCGTGCGTTCCAGTATGGACATGATCATGGTGTTCGCGATTCCAAACGACGCCACCAGTAACGAGATACCGCCGAGCAATCCCAGCACAGAATCGATGATCAAAAATACTGTGCGGAGCTGGTCCAACTCATCGACTATTGAAAAACTTCCAAATCCGAGTTCTGTGATGCGTTGACGGACCTGCGGGAGCAGCGCGGGGTCAGACACGCGCACGACCGCGTGCTCGTACCCTTCTGCTTCATCTTCCCCCAGCACCCCACTTTGCCGCGCCAGTGCGAGCGCCACTTCCGCGCCTGGTCCACGGTGATCTCGATACCAAACCCGTGCGGCCGGCAATGGAATGTATATAGCCGCGCCAGGCATTAATCCGCGCAGGCCGCCCTGCCCCGCGCCTTCTTTAATTCGCGGGTTGAGAACACCTACGATGCGAAAGGTCCGCGTCACCACCTGGCTGCCGTCTGATGGTTCTTCATTCTGCGGCTCTTCATCGAGCGGAATGCCAAAGAAGTTTGAAGGCGGCGCATCCTCAGCTTTTTTTTCGGCATCTCCGCTGGTCCGTTTGGTAGTCAGAAACTCGACGGTCTGGCCAACAGCGTCCTGGGGGATTTTGTAATCAAAGTCTTCGGTGAAACTCTCAGTGACTACCGCCTCTTCCACGTCTTGAGTAGTAATCATCGAACCCGCCACAAACTCTTTAAAACGCGCAGCCTGATTTGGAACTGAAACGCCCGAGACTGTTTGCCACCGGACCCTACCATTTGAACGAAGGAAAGCTGTGGTGTTGAGATTTGGTTGAACGTACGCAACTCCAGGAATCTTGCCGATTTCTTCGATGGCGGCGTCATCCAGAATCTTTGTGGCCTGCTTATCAGGACGGACCCGCCCGCGACGCTGGTCACGTTGCCCACTTTCAGGCTGGTTGAGTAAACCGGCAGTGGCGAGGTTAGTGAGACTCCGACCAAACACTCCGATTTCGTTGAAAAGGTCGAGCGCGCCAAACCGCGCCAGCATGTTTCGTTGCAGGCCCAATCCAAACGAAACCATCGCGACAATGACAGCGACACCAACAATCACTCCCATGGTAGTCAGCATTGAGCGCAGCTTCGCCTGACGGAGATTGCGTAACGATAACTGCAGTATGTCGAGAAAACTCATGATCTTAGACGTGGTGGCTAAACTCGCGGTTAAAACTCGTCAACGCGTTTCCTGGGACCGCGGGCGTCCCGCCCGCACTGAGCGCGAAGCGCGAAAACCCCTTGCGGTACAAACAACTTCGCGCTGCGGCGCGGTGCG
>DATEPF010000177.1:0-4208 GCA_035273325.1 Pyrinomonadaceae bacterium
CTGACGGTGGGGCAGAGCCACCACCGCACATCAGCGGGCAAGCCCGTACAGCGACAATCCTCCACCTTAGGTTAAAACGTCGTCGCTCTAATCTGCACATCCGCGTCGCGGTACAACGGTCGCCGGCACTCCACCTCAAACGACAAACCACGCAGCAGGTTTGCATGCGGATATAACGTCTGTTGCGGTTTGGCGGGAGACGAGTCGCGAGTGACAACGGACAAACGGGGGTGCACGGCAGATGAAGCCGGCGCTCGATTGGGTGTGGACCACAGAAACTTTTCTGACACCAGTTCCAGGCCCAAAGCGGCTCTCGCTCCTACACAACTCTCTTCTGCCATTACCAGCAATGCAGTTGAGGTCGCTTCCAACGTGCGACGAAAGCGATACCACCACGATGAGATTATTCGCTTGGCAGATTTAGCCGGCACGTCTCCCAGATCCAATGTCACTATGCCGAAGCCGCCGGCCTGCAAAAGCATGTCGGTAGTCTTGAACGCATATTCCAGATTGTTATTACAACGGACCCATAGCAAACGATCGAGGTTGACGCCGGCTTTGGCAGCCGTCGTGGGATCGAAAACATCGTTGGTATCAACGAGTGCGCACACTTCTTCGTGCGTGGTGGCGTGGGCCAGGCTAGAAAGCGTAAACGTGGTGCGTCCTGATGAGGCCGTGCCAAAGATTTCGGTAATCGCACCGCGCGGAAGTCCGCCTTCAGTGAACCCATCGATTTGGGGGATTCCGGTGGGCGTTATTTCGGCCGGTCGCTTTTCATGGACTTTAAACGCCGAGCTGAATTGCGAGCTGATAGCCGACTCAATCTCTGCTTTTGAAATGGCTGCTCTCATGTTTTATACCGGTCACATAGTTCGTGTTATTTCGTGTAATTCGTGGAATCGCTCTTTAGTCGTGATAAAAACTGATCCACGAAACACGAAACACGAAAAGCACAATGCCACGTAAACCTCCAGAACGATCAGCCGCAGACTTCTTCCCGCCCAAAATAACTTTGCCTTCGTTACGCGCGGCGGCGGCTGAGTGCAAAGGTTGCGATCTTTGGAGACGCGGAACACAAACCGTCTTCGGTGAAGGTGCTCGCCGGTCGGTGGTGTTGTTTGTCGGCGAACAGCCAGGCAACGAAGAAGATCTGACCGGCAAGCCGTTCGTTGGGCCAGCCGGTCGTTTGTTCGATAAAGCGCTGGAAGACGCCGGCATCGATCGCAAACAAACGTACGTCACCAATGTCGTCAAACATTTCAAATGGGAACCGCGAGGCAAACGGCGCATACACAAAAAACCAAACGCACTCGAGATTGCCGCGTGTCGTCCCTGGCTTGATGCGGAAGTTGCCGTGGTCAAGCCGAGTGTGATCGTGGCGCTGGGTGCCACCGCCGCGCAGGCTTTGCTCGGTCCGAAGTTTCGCGTGACTAAACAACGCGGCGAGCTCTTCGAATCAACGCTGGCTCCATATGTCATGGCGACCGTCCATCCTTCCTCAATCCTGCGCGCTCCGGACGATGAAACGCGGCGGCTTGAATATCGCTACTTCGTTAACGACCTCAAAAAACTCGCGAGCGTGATTGAATAATATTTCGTGTATTTCGTGGATCGCTTTTAGCGAGGAATAAGCGATCCACGAAATACACGAACAACACGAAAAATCCCTAAATCCTACTTGACGCCGAGTACTCTATTCGCTAATATTCGCTTGATTTTCGGTTCTCGGCGAAAATAACACGCTCCGCAGATCAAAGCAAGGTTTTGTTAGAAGGGAGTGCAGATGGCCGTTACAGCACGACAACGACAGGTCTACGACTTTATCTGTCGCTATGAACAAGCGAACAATCAACCACCGACGATTGCGGAGATTGGCAAGCAGTTTCAGATGTCTTCACCCGCCAGCGTCCACAGCATTTTGTCGGCGCTTGAGCGGGAACAACTGATCCGGCGTATCCCTAACGTGAGTCGCGGAATTGAAATCGTCCCGCAGGAGACTGGCTCCGAAGAAAATGAAATTCCCTTGCTCGGGCAAGTCGCAGCCGGCCTACCGATCGAAGCAATTCTTTCGCATGAGACGGTCGCGGTTCCGCAAAACATGTTGGGTCGCGGCCGCATGTTCGCATTAAGAGTGCGCGGCGATTCGATGATTGATGAAAACATTCAGGACAACGACATCATCGTGGTCTCGTCGCAGGAGACAGCGGAAAACGGCCAGGTGGTGGTGGCTTTAATTGACGGGACGTACGCGACGGTGAAAAAGTTTTACCGTGAACCTGAATTCATACGTCTCGAGCCGGCGAATCCGCAATTCAAACCAATCTTTATCAAGACCCCGGGCCGGGTGCAGATTCAGGGCGTGGTGCGTGGACTGATCAGAAATTATCAGGCGAACCCGCAGAAGTGAACGGGATGGGATGGCTACGCAAGAAGATCGAAATCTACAAAGCAATGCTGCTGACGTGTCGTTATTCGCATTTGCTCTCACCGATTGTGTGGTTGAGATAGAGACACAATCCGCAAAGTATCTTCGCGCCGTCCATCGCACCGCCCTGGAGCTTGCCGTCCCAAACCTATTTGGACCACACATCGGCGGCTACTGGCTGACGCCAGCCCAGGTTGATCAACTGCGCCTGTTGCCTGATTGTTATCCAACTAATGAAAGCAATTTCGTGAAACGCGCCGTAGCAGAATATCTGGCTGCTCAGACTCCTCAATTCGTGTATTTCGTGTAATTCGTGGATCGCTTTTCTCTGAGAATAAAAATCGATCCACGAATAACACTAAACACACGAAAAATTAATGTTACTCCGGCAAAACTCTTTTTGCCTCGCCTCGCGTTGCTCGCCTCTTCAACACAATCATCGCAATGCCGGAAATGATCATCAGACCGCCGAACACCATTCTCCAATTCAGTTTTTCGTCGAGGACCACAATTCCTAAAGCGACTGCGATTATTGGTGTCACCAGTGCAATCAGCATCGTGTTCGTTACATCCATGTGCTGCACCAGCCAGTAGTACATCAAGAACGCGAATACTGTTCCCACGATCGCCAGGTAAAACAAGGCTACAACTGCCATCCCCGTCCAACGAAACGCGAATGGGTTCCCTTCCGTAGCGATTCCAATCATCAGCAAAGGCACGAGCCCAAAAACCATTTGACCCAAGGTCAGCGTGGCAGGCTCCATGTTTCCTCCTCGACTTTTAACAAGGACATTTGCATAAGCTGCACACGCGGAGCCGACCACCAGCCCTGCACTTCCCGCGAGAGCTCTGGGACCGGCCACACTCAACTGATCGGAAAAGATCACACCCACGCCTGCCACTCCTAAAATCACGCCTAACACTTTAGCCGTCGTCATTTGCTCGCCGGGTAAATAGAAATGCGCGATCACTAAACCAAATACAGGAATAGTGGCTTGTAGCAAGGCTGCCAACCCGGACGAGACGTGCTGCTCACCCCAAAACACCAGTCCATAATTTAACGTGAACGACAAGATGCCAGTCACAGCCAACAACATCCAATCTTTACGCGTCCGCGGCAGTCGTATCCTGCGAATGCGGATGATCGCGTAAACGATTATGGAGGCGATGACAAAACGAATACCGGCGAAGGTAAAAGGCGGCAGATCTTCGAGGCCGACCTTAATAAATGCCCAGGTCGATCCCCAGATGAGGCAAAGCAGTAACCATACGATCTTTGACCTCATAAGATTGTTATCCGGTTGGCGCGCAGAAGTCCCACTCGCCACGTTTCGTGTTGTTCGTGTAATTCGTGGATCGTTTTTTTAAGGCAGGTAAAGCGATCCACGAACTACACGAAACGTGGTGGATTAGAGTTCTCAGGCAAAACCGTTAGCTTGGTTACTCCGGGGCGCCCTCGAGCTTAATAACAGCAAAGGCCGCACCCTGTGGATCGGTAAGAATCGCAAAGCGGCCGATTTCCGGAATGTCGTCCGCGGGTTTCATAACGCTCGCTCCGAGCGCTTGTGCTTTTTCAACACTGGCATCGCAGTCATCGACGGCGAAATAGACCAGCCAGTTGGGCGGAATGGGACCCATCTCCGGAGTAATCTGCAACATACCCGCGGTAGGCCGGCCCTCGTTTGTGTACATGGTGTACTCCATTCCACCAAAGTTTTGCACGTCCTTGCCCCAACCGAAGAGGCCGGTGTAGAAGTCAGCGGCCTTGGTCGTGTCTGTGGTC
>DATEPF010000178.1:0-5322 GCA_035273325.1 Pyrinomonadaceae bacterium
TCGGTGCGAATGGGTATGTTTTGAAGATTTGGCTCGCTGGAAGACAAACGCCCGGTCGCGGCGACAGTCTGATTCAGAAGGCAGTGGATTCTGCCATCGGCCGCGATCTGATGCGGCAGCGCGTCGGTGTAAACGCTCTTCAGTTTGTCGAGCTCGCGGTAGTCGATGATTAATCTCGGTAGCTCAAACGTCTGGGCCAACTCCTCGAGCACCGCTTTACTTGTCGAGATCCGGCCAGTCGAAGTCTTTCTTCCGGAAGTCATTTCAAGTTCCGACAGCACTTCACCAACCTGCTTCGGTGAACCAATGTTGAATTCCCGGCCGGCCAGTTCATAGATCTTTACCGTCAGCTTTTTCAGCTCGAGCCCGAGATAGTTTGACAAGTCAGACAGGGTGCGTCGATCGACTTTTAGTCCGGCACGCTCCATGCGAAACAGGAGGGGCGCCAGCGGCAATTCCATCTCGCTGTAGATGGTCTCGAGTTTCTTTTCGAGGATACGTTGCCGCAACACCCTGGCAGTTCTGCCTGTTAAGTCAGCGGCCATTGCAGTTTGCCAGTGAGCGTCAGACCAACCATTACCTGGATTAGGTATGGTCTCAACGCCCACGGCCTCGCGCGCAAGATCCGCCAGCTCATACTTGCTGCGGTTTGGATCAAGTAGATAGGCGGCCAGAAACGTGTCGTCTTTAACACCTTCAAGAGTGATATCAAGGCGGCCCAGTAAGCCAATCGCACGCTTCACGTCGTGAACAGTTTTTTCCAAGAGACCGTTGGACAGAAGTTCGCGGATCGCCCCGACGGCCGTCTCGCTTCCCTCGGCAAAATTTTTGAAGTCGATAATCGCTGAATTCCCTGGGGCCGTCGAAAACGCGATGCCTTCTGCATCGTCGTAATCAATCGCGCACTGCTGTTCGCCACTGCCGGCAGGCGTGGAGTCGGCAATTGCGATGGCCACACTTTCGGCGTCCCAAAGCGTTTGGACCAGTTTGTCGAGTTCCGCCCGTGATTTGATCAGGCGGTATTTCAGTTCCGAGCCGGAATCTGTTGCCGGCGCTGTAGCCGCGTCGGCAAACTCGCGGGTCAGATTCGCGAATTCGAGTTCTTTGAACAACTCGTAAGACGCGGCCCGATCCGGTTCGCGAGCTCGCAGCAGATCGAGATCCAATTCAACGTCGAGATCAGTGCGAATGCGCGCCAGTTCTTTCGACTTCAGTATCAACTCGGCGTTGTCGCGCAACGACTCACGATAGGTTTTATGTTTGACTTCCTCCCACCGCTTCAATGCTTCTTCAATCGAGCCAAATTGCAAGATGATTTGGACAGCGCCCTTCGAGCCAATACCCGGCGCCCCGGGAATGTTGTCGATTGAATCGCCCATTAACCCGAGCAGGTCAACCACCTTGTCAGCAGGCACGCCAAACTTCTTCTCCACCCATGCTTCATCGCACCATTCTGTCGGCGGAACGTATTCTTTCCGCTTAACCACTTGCGAATTTTGCCTCATTGCAACGACTGCAGGATCACGAACCAACTGGCACATGTCCTTATCGTTTGAAACGATGACAGCTTGCATGCCTTGCGCTGCGATCTTCTCGGCCAGCGTGCCAATCACGTCATCTGCTTCGAAACCTGGAGCATTGATGACGGGAATGTTCAGCGCTTCACACAAGCGCAGGATGTATGGAATCTGCGACGAAAGATCTTCCGGCATAGCCAGCCGGTTAGCTTTGTAGTCAGCAAAAGTTTCGTGCCTGAAGGTCTTCTCACCTGACTCGAAAATGGCTGCGATGTAATCCGGCTTCTCGTCCTGCAGTAGTTTCCGCAGCATGTTAGTGAAGATGTAGACCGCCTGAGTAACCTGGCCCTTGGAGTTGGAAAGCGGAGCAGTACGATTCGCCATTGGCGCAAAGAAGGCGCGAAAGATGTGGGACATCGAATCGATCAGGAAGACACGTTCGATGGGGTTTTTGTCGCTGGAACCTTGCTTGGCTGGCATGTAATTCGATGATAGAGAGGCGGTTTATGGGTGTCAATTCAGGAGAATTTGGGGGTCGGTGACTTTTCGTGTTTTCGTGGATCACGTTGGTCCATTATTAAAATAGGATCCACGAAATGCACGAAACAGTAGAGTCATAAAGGTTAACTTGTGGCATTCAATCACTGTTTCAACTCAACGTGTGGCAACCTCGCAACAATATGTGCTAAGCGCATGCTCAATTACAGTGAAACCAAACGGCATGATGGTTGCACTCTAATTTTGCGCTTTCAATATTAAAAATTTTAAAGAGTCCTTCGTTTGACTAAACAAACTACACTTGGTGGACCGGTCGAAACTCACGGCATCGGATTACACACCGCAGTTCCCGTCCACGTTCGTTTACTTCCTGCAGCACCGGACACCGGTTACGTATTTCGCCGCACCGACCTCGGCGGATTTGAAATACCGGCAACTGTCGAGTCAGTCGCACATTGTGGTTATGCAACCACGTTGATGCGCACTGGCGTGATGTTGTCTACCGTCGAACATCTGTTATCAGCGCTGCGTGGGTTGAATGTGGACAACGTGTACATCGATGTAGATAACCTGGAAGTTCCGATACTCGATGGGTCTGCGGAAGTTTTTGCGCAGATGATCGAAAGCGTTGGAGTAGTTGAACAGCCGCTGGCGAGACGCGCTTTGCTGGTCCGGGAAAAAGTTTCCTTTGAACAGGGGAATCGTCGTATCAGCGTGGAACCTGGGGATCATTATCAGATCGACTGTCTAATCGATTTCCCTCATCCGTTAATTGGCGTGCAACAGTTTTCAGTGAATCTATCAAACGGAAGTTTCAGCCGAGAGATCGCCGCGGCGCGCACATTTGGTTTCACTGACGAGATTGAAGCGTTGCGTAAGGCCAACCTCATTCAAGGAGGTTCACTGGATAACGCAATTGTGCTAACTCCGGAAGGAATGCTAAATCAGACGGGCTTGCGGTTTCGGGATGAGTTTGTGCGCCACAAGATTCTGGACATCATCGGAGATCTGGCGTTACTCGGTATGCCGATCATGGGAAGAGTGGTGGCTGAGCGAAGTGGTCATATCATGCACGCCGGCCTAATGTCGAAGCTACTGCGCGTAAGGTCAGCGTGGGACATTGTCGACATGAAACCAGTCCAGAGTCCAATGTCAAAAGTCCAAAGTCCGGCTGCTGCAGCGCCAGTTCAGATTTAAAAGACTCCGAAAAGCGATCCACGAATTACACGAAACGACACGAAGTAGGCTATTGATTTGGACTTTGGACCCTGGACTTTGGACTAATTAGAGTCCGCTGCGGACGATGTCGTGCAAGCGGATGAGGCCGACGCATCGTCCATTCTCATCCACCACCGGCAGCACGGAGATCTGCGACGGCCGGTCTTCCATCAGTTTCAGCGCGTCATAGGCGAGTAATTCGGGATTGGCGATCACCGGATTGCGCGTCATGAACTCCGCGCAGTTCAAATCCGATGCCGGCGCGTCCTGCAAACGCTGAATTGCCCGACGCAGATCTCCATCCGTGATTATTCCGTGAAGGCGGCCCGAGTCGTCGACCACATTAACTGCACCCAAACCTCCATCGCTGATTCCCTTCACAACTTCAACCCAGGTCGCTGCTAAAGTTACCGTTGGATTTTCTCCATCCGCATGCATTAAATCCGCAACTCGCAAAGTCAAACGCTTACCTAATTGTCCGCCGGGATGATTTACAGCGAAATCGTCCGGCGTAAGTCCTTTAACTGCCATCAAGGTCATTGCGAGGGCGTCACCAATTGCAAGCGCGACGGTGGTGCTGGTGGTCGGCGCAAGATTTAATGGACACGCTTCCTGATCGACGGAAGCATCGAGCACGACATCCGCCCGCCGCGCCAGTGTCGAATTAACATTGCCAACCAGCGCCACAATCGGAACTTTGCGTCGCTTGAGGTATGGGAGCATCTCAATAATTTCGTTTGTTTCGCCGCTGTTACTGAGAATCATTACAACGTCGTCGGAGTTAATGATGCCGATGCCGCCATGCAAGGCATCAGAAGGGTGAAGATGGATCGCGCCCGTGCCGGTACTGGTCATCGTGGCCGCAATTTTTTGCGCGATGATTCCGGATTTGCCGACGCCGAGCATCACGATCTTCCCTTTGATTCCCGCCAGCAGCTCGACAATTCGCTCAATGTCGTCTGGGTTCAGGCGCGTCGCACTGCGGGCTATGGCCTCGGATTCCAGGCGCAGGAATTCGAGTACGTTGGCGAAGTAGTTTTTGTCGTTCATTGATATGGTACCCGCGGCAGGGGTCGAACCTGCGACCTTTCGCTCCGGAGGCGAACGCTCTAATCCACTGAGCTACGCGGGCATGGTTGAAGAAAACAAAGATATCATACGCCGGCGCGCGCTCGCCAAATGGCCGCGAAGGTTGTCTAATGCCATAAAACGATATGGACAAAGAGCACGAACAATCAAAATCGGCTCCCGAGCCCGGTGACTGTCATCCCGTGAGTGAGGCGGAAATTGACGCCGCGTTGGAAGGCTCTTTTCCTGCGAGCGATCCGATTCCATGGACATTGGGCAAGGCTCCTTGTGCCGATCCGGAAGAAGAACAGGGCTCCTCGGATAAATAGTAGAAATCCAACATCGTCACCTGACTTATACACCGGCTCATTATCTTCAGAGTATCAGTCGACCGGCTTACTGGGACCGCGGGCGTCCCGCCCGCACTGAGCGCCTAAGGCTTTAGGTCACGTGCATTTTTCCGTGTTGCGGTTTACATGCTAGGCTTGAGGTCCCCCAGGCCAGCTTCGCATGTCAACTGCAACCGATCAGCCGCGCTCAACGATTCTAATCGTCGACGATTTTGACGATACCCGTCTGCTGTTGCGAACGTGGCTGGAGCGAAAAGGGTATCGTGTGATCGAGGCTGAAAACGGCAAGGAGGCGGTGGCGATCGCTGAAAGCAAAAGGCCTGACTTGATCATCATGGACGTTGAGATGCCGGAACTGGATGGACTCTCCGCCACGCGCCGTATTCGCGCACTCCCCGGTTTCGAACGCGTGCCGATAATCGCGGTATCCGCATACGGCGCCAGTCAGTTTCGCGCCGACGCTTTGACTGCGGGCTGCAATGAATACGTTTCCACTCCATTTGAACCTGAGGAACTCGAGCAATTGATTCGAACGTCAATCGAAACGTCAAAAGCAGTATGACCATTCGAATTTTTAGCGCGTTAATTGCCGGAGTCGTTGTCTGCGCCGCAAATGTCTGTGCGCAAGCGCAGGAAGCCCAATGCGTTCTCAAGCTATCTGAACTACCTGC
>DATEPF010000179.1:0-5569 GCA_035273325.1 Pyrinomonadaceae bacterium
TGTTATTACAATCGGGCAGGACGCTGCCACTCTGAACGGTACCGTCGCGTTGTCGAAAGGCGCTTCACCTGCCGCGGATGGCCTGTATGTATATCTCGTCCCGGCTGATAGTGATCAAGTGAACAACGCGCTGCGGTACTACGAAACCAAGGTTGACACTAACCTTAGGTTTACCATTTCACATGTCGCGCCAGGCCGCTATTTCACAACGACCCGCAGCCGGCTCGTTGAAGCGACAACAACGGAATGGCAAAGCTCGGAATTGTGGGATCCCGCCAAACGAGCCGAGCTGCGACGTGCAGCTGAGACCTCTAGGAATGAGATCGAACTGAAGAGCTGCCAGAGATTGAATGATTATGTTTTGAAGGTTGGCGCTCCTTGATCGATATGAAACCAAGGTTCTTTAAGACTCCAGATGAGTTTCGTAGTTGGCTGTCTAAACATCACGACAAAGAATCAGAGTTGTTGGTCGGCTTCTACAAAAAAGATTCAGGTAAGCAAAGCATCACCTGGACGGAGTCAGTAGATCAGGCGCTTTGTTTCGGATGGATTGACGGTGTCCGCAGGCGGATTGACGACTCCAGTTATAGCATTCGCTTTACTCCGCGAAGACAGCCGAGCACCTGGAGTAGTGTAAATATCAAGAGGGTCGGCGAACTAAAAGAGCTGGGGTTGATGCAGCCTGCGGGACTCGAGGCTTTTGCAGCCCGACAGGAATACCGTTCCGGAATATATGCATACGAACAACGCAGTCCTGAACTTCCACCTGAATATCAAAAACTCTTAAGCAAAAACAAGGCGGCCCAAAAGTTCTTCGCCGCACAGCCGCCCGGCTATCGCAAAACCATTAACTGGTATGTCGTCAGTGCCAAGCGCGAAGAAACGCGTTTGAAGCGTTTGAATGAAGTCATCAAACACTCAGCGGCAGGGCAACGGATACCTGGCTATGACCGCACTAAAACCTAATTAATGGCGATCGCGTGAGAGCTCTCGTTGGGTTATTGGTGTTGTTCGTTAATTCGTGGATAGGGCTAGCGCAGAAAAAGGCAATCCACGAATTACCCGAAACAACAGTTGAGTCGCCTCGTTTAGTTCTTCATCACATTTTAAGGTACATTGCAGTCACTTTCTTTTAACTGAACGTCAACAGGAGGCGACATGAAACGCAATGCATCGGCAGAATGGAAGGGTGGACTTAAGGATGGTAAAGGTACGATATCTACGGACAGCGGCGTCCTTTCAAATACGCAATACTCATTCAGCACAAGATTTGAAGACGGAGTGGGAACGAATCCTGAAGAATTAATTGCTGCAGCTCATGCCGGTTGTTTTTCGATGGCCTTGTCCGGCCAGTTGGCCCAGGCTAACTTAACGGCCGATAGCATTCGCACAACGGCTTCCGTCAAGCTCGAGAAAACAGACGCGGGGTTTGCAATTACATCTGTCCATCTGGAAGTCAAAGCGCGGGTTCCCGGTGCGGATGAAGCCGCATTCAGCACTGCCGCCAACAACGCGAAGGCGGGTTGCCCGGTTTCTAAAGTTTTGAACGCCGAAATAACAATGGAAGCAACCCTCGAACAATAGTCGGTTTCAATGAGCACAACGTCGCAAGGTTCGATTCTGACGGAGCCGGCCTACCCTGCCGCGCGGTCGGTTGCGTCAGCGGTCGTGGAGATCTTCGCTCGCAATATAGCGTCGGCTCGCGAGCGGGTGGTTGATATAGCGCCCACTCCCGACGGCGCGGCTGTGGAAGCAATCATCGACGCTGCATTCTGGGCCAGCTTACGCCGTGAAGAAGCTTACCGTCCCAAGATCTCGCTCGCTTACCTTCCGCCCGAGCTGGCGCAAAATCCGCTCGTTTTTGAGCGGGACTTAGCTCTCACTCCAACGATACTTACCCGACTCGCGCCGGCTGTTGAGCGTCCCGGTATTCATCTGGGTGTTTGGCGCAGATCAAACGAACTGAGGATCTGGGGAACCACGCGGGCAATTCCGCGGTTCTGTTTTGTACTCGAAGTTATTGAGCCCGGCCTGCTAGTGGTGAAGTATCGGCGCGGACGTGAAAGCGGAAAGTACATTAACGTCGTCGTTCTCAAAGGCGACCAAATCAAGATCATCGACGAACGCGGCACCAGCCTTCCGGACTGCCCGGAACTCGTCACTGCGCTGCTTGGCTTCGGTGCTACTGCCGTGACTGGCGATGCGGTAAACGTGCTCGTCCAACTTGCTGCGTCGATGCGTGCACATGGCCGCGGCGGTTCGCTGCTGGTTGTGCCGCAAACTTGCGACCACTGGCGCTTGTCGATTCTGGAACATGTGCCCTACTCAGTTTCACCACCCTACTCCGAACTGGCTGAGCTATTAAGGCAATCGCCGGAGGAGAAAAGCCAACAGATCTGGCAGGAAGCTTTTATCGACGCGGTTGATGCGATCGCGGGCCTAACGGCAGTCGATGGCGCCGCGCTCGTCACTGACCAATTTGATTTGCTGGCCTTCGGAGCAAAGATCGGGCAGCGCGAAACGACGCGCGTAGACCAGGCGGTGGTTACGGAGCCCGTGGTCGGCGACGTGGCCACGGTCGTTCAACCCCTGGAGCTTGGCGGCACCAGACATCTTTCGGCGGCGCAGTTTGTACACGACCAGCGCGACTCGATCGCCCTGGTCGCTTCGCAGGATGGCCGATTTACAGTCTTCGCGTGGTCCCCGTGTGAACAGATGGTCCACGCGCATCGCGTCGAGTCCCTACTGATGTAGACCCGACCAAACTCTACCCATCACAGATGGTTCGACTGGAATCGGTGGAATAAGATCGGCTCAAATGGGCTTTGCCTCTAAAGTCGAATTCAACACGTTCGTGTAATTTGGGGATTGTTTTTTGCGCTGCATAACAGTATCCACGAAACACACGAAACGCACGACATAACACAAGGCAATTTCAGTTCTGCTTTTGAGGCAAAGCCGCTCAAAAATGCCACTTGACGTTAACGGCTATCTAAATCGCATCGGTTACGAAGGTCCGCTTGAGCCCTCCGCCCACACTTTGCGCGATCTGCAGGTCGCTCATTTGCGAACTGTGCCGTTTGAGAATCTAAGTATTCATTCCCACGAGCCGATTGTTCTCGAAGACTCATCATTGTTTGACAAGGTGGTGCGACGTCGTCGCGGCGGCTTCTGTTATGAATTGAATGGGCTGTTTGCCGCACTCCTGCGTTCGCTCGGCTTTCAGGTTGAGATGTTGGCGGCCTCGGTCGCACGTCCGACAGGTGGTTTTGGAAATGAATTCGATCACATGACATTGCTGGTAACTTTGGACCAGCGCTGGATTGCGGACGTTGGGTTCGGTGATTCGTTTATCGAGCCGCTGTTGCTGGACGAACCCGGAGAGCAAACGCAAGGCGCCCGCGCGTACAAATTTATGTTAGACGGCGATCATAAGATCTTGTTACAGCGGAACTTCGATGGGGCGTGGGCGCCCCAGTATCGTTTCACCCTGACGCCGCACGCTTATGCCGATTACGAAGCCATGTGTTTGTATCAACAGACTTCGCCCGAGTCTCACTTTACCAAAGCGCGGATTTGTACCCGCGCCACAATCACGGGACGCGTGACGTTGAGTGAGCTTCGTCTAATCACAACTCTGAATGCCGGCGAACGCGCGGAGGAAGAGCTGGCCGACGAGAACGAGTACACCGCAGCATTGCATAAACACTTTGGAATCGTCATGAGCTGACCTGCCTTGGTGGTATTTCGTGTAATTCGTAGATCATTTTTTCGGCTTCGCGCCCTGATTACTTGCCCCCTATGCTCCTACGAACATTTTTCTATCTCTCAATCATCGCGGCGTCGGCAGCCGTCGCAATCGGGCAACCGCCACTCGTCCCCCACAACATGACTGTCGGCAAACGGGCATTCACTTTAAACCTGCCACCTGAGTTCTCGATCAGTGTCGCTGCGCAGGGTTTGAAGCGGGTGCGCTTTATGGCGAAGAGTCCGGACGGCCGGATCTTTGTCACTGACATGTATAACCTCGCAGACAACAACAGGGGCGCGGTTTACATTCTTGACGAATTCGATCCCGACACGAAAACGTTTAAGAAAGTCACGCCCTACATGACGGGTTTGCGAAACCCAAACAGCATTGCGTTTTACACGGATGCTGACGGGACTACCTGGTTCTATCTTGCGCTCACAGATCGCCTGCTTCGTTACAAGTTCACCAACGGCGAACTCAAACCTACGTCTGATCCGGAAGTGCTCGCCACATTTCCTGATTACGGACTGAGTTACAAGTACGGTGGCTGGCACCTGACGCGCACCATCGCGTTCGGCAACGACAAGCTTTACGTTTCGGTCGGGAGTAGCTGCAATGCCTGCGAAGAAAAAGAGGACGTCCGCGCTAGTGTTCTCGAAATGGATCCTGACGGGAAACAACGGCGACAGTTTGTCAGTGGATTGCGAAACGCTGTTGGGCTTAAGTGGATCAATAATCAGCTTTACGCAACCAATATGGGCGCCGATCACCTCGGGATCCATAAACCGGCCGATGCGATGTATGTATTGGCCGACAAGATGAACTACGGTTGGCCCTATTGCTATCAATCGGGATCAGCGCGCGTAATAGATCCACGATTTAATCCAGCCGGCAAGAAAATGAATTGCCGAAAGATGCCGCTGGCGAAAGCCGCGTTTGATGCACACAGCTCACCACTTGGTCTCGAGTACTTCGATGAGAGCAACACTGAACTAAAGGGATCAATTTTGGTTGGGTTACACGGGTCGACGAGACAGTCGCTGAAGCGCGGTTACAAAGTTGTACGCGTGCGCGAAAACAGTTCTGTCTCCGAAGATTTCATGACAGGTTTTCTCGATGGCGTAAGAGTTAACGGCCGGCCGGTGGACATCATGAATATTGGAAACGATGAATTTTTGTTGACTGATGATAACGCGGGTGCAATCTACTACGTGTATCGGAAACAATGAGCGAAATTATTCTTGAAACAGACCGTTTAAGGTTGCGGCGCCTCGCTCCCGCCGACGCACCGTTCATTTCTGAGCTGGTAAATGAGCCTTCATTCCTCGAGAACATCGGCGACCGTAATGTACGCAGCGAAGCAGATGCTGTTCGATATATTGAAAACGGACCGATGGCCAGTTACGAACGGCATGGGTTTGGGCTGTATAAGGTTGAGTTAAAACAGACAGCGATACCGATCGGGATTTGCGGTCCCTTGAAACGGGACACGCTGGAGTACCCGGACATTGGTTTTGCATTCCTGCCACGATTCTGGGGGCAAGGGTATGCGCTCGAATCCGCGTCGGCGGTCATGGATTACGCTCATGGCATTCTGGGTATGACCACTATTGCCGCGATTACTACTCCAACCAACGAACGCTCGATCAAACTTCTGCACAAGCTGGATTTCAAATTCCAATCCTTGACGCGCCTGTCGGAGGATGAACCTCCGATAAAACTGTTTCTATCAAAACCTGACGGCGCCTAAGTACTTCAAAAAGATCGGACTTGTTATTTACTGGGACCGCGCGCGTCTCGCCCGCACTGAGCGAAGCG
>DATEPF010000180.1:0-19568 GCA_035273325.1 Pyrinomonadaceae bacterium
CCCGCGGTCGACAACACGTTGAACACCTGAAATTCCGGCGCATACGCGTGATACCGTCGCGGCATGCCCATATAACCCACAGCCATTTGTGGCAAGAACGTCAGATTAAACCCGATGAAAACTACCAACGCTGAAAAGCGCCCCCAGCCCTCCGGATACATGCGCCCCGTGATCTTCGGCCACCAGTAATGCAAACCACCGAGGTAAGCCAATAACGTGCCGCCTACCATGATGTAGTGGAAGTGGCCCACCACGAAGTAGGTGTCACTCAAGTGCACGTTGGTCGCAAGAGATGCGAGAAACAATCCAGTCATTCCGCCCACGGTAAACAGCCCGATAAAGCCGAGCGCGTAAAGCATCGGCGTATCGTAGGAGATCGACCCTTTGTAAAGTGTCGCTGTCCAGTTGAAAACTTTGATCGCTGACGGGATTGCGACGGCAAAACTGAGGAACGAGAAGATCAGACCGGCATAAACTGACTGGCCGGCGACAAACAAGTGGTGACCCCAAACCAGGAAACCAAACACTGCAATTGCCAGACTGGAGAACGCGACAAACGAGTAGCCAAAAATATTCTTGCGCGAAAAGTTGGCGATGATTTCGCTGATGACGCCCATTCCGGGCAACACCATGATGTAAACGGCCGGGTGCGAATAGAACCAGAACAGATGCTGGAACAGGATCGGATCTCCGCCCAGCGCGGGATTGAATATCCCCACGTTTGCCAGCCGTTCAAAGGCCAACAGCAGAATCGTGATGGCGATTACCGGCGTGCCCAGGATCATGATCAACGACGCAGCGTAGTGCGACCAGATGAACAGCGGCATGCGGAACCACGTCATGCCTGGCGCTCGCATCGTGTGAATAGTGACGATGAAGTTTAGTCCGGTAAGAATGGAGGAGAAGCCGTTTATGAAAATGCCCAGGCCGGTGGCAATGACGTACGTATTGGAGAAGGTCGTACTGTACGGAACGTAAAACGTCCACCCCGTATCCACACCACCGGCGAGCAACGCATAAATCGTTATGATTCCGCCCAGCATGTAGATGTACCAACTCAATAAGTTGATGCGCGGGAACGCCAGGTCCTTGGCGCCGATCATCATGGGAACCAGGAAGTTTCCGAGCGTGGCGGGAATCGACGGAATCAGAAAGAAAAACACCATTATGATTCCGTGCTGCGTAAACACCTTGTTGTAGGTGGTGGATGAAAGCAGATCGCCCTGTGGAGTCAGCAACTCCAGACGAATAAACATTGCGTAAAGGCCGCCGATAAGAAAGAAAAACGAAATCGAACCGAGGTAAAGCAGCGCGATGCGCTTATGGTCTTTGGTCAGCAACCATGACTTCAGCCCGTACTGCGCGTTCAAATAATTGACGCGCGCGGCAGCGGGTGGCTCGAATGATTCGAAGGGTCTCATGTCTATCTACACACTATCGGCTAACGGTTTACGGCCGGGTTCCCGGTTCGCTCCAGCGTCTGGGTCTGTTGCGCCGGCTGTGGCGACGAGGCCGGAGCTTGCTGTCCCGGCGCCTGCAACGACTTAATGTATGAAATAATCTGGATCAATTGCTCCGCCGTCACCTGTCCCTGGAAAGTTGGCATGATCGGACTATAGCCCTCAACGATCTTTGCCTGCGGATTTTCAATCGACTCTCGAATGTAACCCTCGTCAGCGGTC
The DNA here is from genome assembly GCA_035273325.1 of Pyrinomonadaceae bacterium. Lineage (GTDB taxonomy): Bacteria > Acidobacteriota > Blastocatellia > Pyrinomonadales > Pyrinomonadaceae > PSRF01. The sequence continues at coordinate 1,683 of DATEPF010000180.1, forward strand.
ACCGTCTGTCCATTAGTCAGAACTACGGGCTTACCAAATAAACCAACTATACCGGGGCCACGTCCGCCCTCGCCGCGGCCACCATGACATGACGCACAACCAAGCGAATCATAAAGCTGCTGACCGGCGACGATCGGCGACTGCTGCCCCGCATTCCCGGCCAACCAATCGTCAAACTCCGTTGGATCCATAACCACAACTGAGCCGATCATTCCCGAGTGGTTCATGCCGCAGTATTCAGCGCAAAACAGATGATAAGTTCCCGGCTTTGTCGCTTCGAACCACTGCGTCGTGTAGCGGCCCGGCAAAACGTCAGACTTGATGCGGAAAGCCGGAAGGAAAACGTCGTGAATAACGTCTTCCGACGTCATGATCAACTTCACTCTGCGTCCCGCCGGTACGTGCAACTGGTTGATTTCGCGTTGACCGGTGGAGTGCTGCATCTTCCACATCCACTGCTTCCCGACAACATAAATTTCAACTGCGTCGTCCGGTGGCCGATACATCTGGAAATAGACCTGCGCGCCCCAAAGAAACATCGTCATGGCTATCAGAAACGGAATTACTGACCACAACGTCTCGAGTTTATGAGAACCGGCTATGGGTCTCGGGATTTCATAAGGTGAACGACGCCGGTATTTGATTATGAAAAATATGATGACGCCCGAAATCAGAAGGGCGAAAAACATCGTCACGCCCACCAGGTAGAAATAGAGCGCGTCGACCTTGTCGGAAAGAGTCGAAGCACTGGGTGGTATGAACGGTAACCAGGGCGCCTGCATCACGACTTTGCCGCACCTCCGGTTTCCACGTCACCACGATGTGAATTCCGTCTCCGCATCACAATAAACATACCTGCCATCGCCAGCAGCGTTGCCACCCCACCAACCTGCATCATGCGCCACACGGGAGCATACTTGCCGGTTTTTGGGTCGTAGTGGAAACAATAGAGAAGTAATTTGTCTACCGGGGACCCGATACGATTGTCCGCGGCTTCAATCAACCCCAGACGAAGATCGCGCGGCATGTATTCAATTCCGTAAAAGTAACGGGCCAGCTTTCCCTGCGGCGTGGCCACGTAAACGCCACTCGCGTGCGCAAACTGATTGGTCGCATCGTCCCAGCGATAACGGAACCCGATAGCGTCGGTAATTTTTCGAATCGATTCTTCGTTCGCCGTCAGGAAGTGCCAACCAGCGTAAGCACTGGCGCGTTTCGCCTGCGGCAGATGCTCCACGTAGTTTTTCTTTTTCGCTGCTGCCAGCGCCGGGGTTTCTCTTGGATCGAAGCTGATAGTTACCACCTCAAACTCGTCTCCCGGAGTGAATGGCATCAAGCGAAAGGCGGTGACCATCCCATTGAGCACCTGATTACAAAGCATGGGACACTCGTAATACACGAGGGAGAGCATTACCGGCTTCTTTCCGAAGTAATCTCCCAACTTCACGGTTTCACCGTTTTCGTTTTTTAATTCGAGATCGAGTGGCAACTGTTCGTTCAACTTTTGATCGATACCAATACCGTCCAGCGCCTTAGGCAACCCGCTGGGTGCGCGCGGTTCATAAGGCCGCGCACTGTAAAGCGGTGAGTTACCCTTCGGCACCTGCGCCTGTGCAGCCGAAGGCAGAAGGCAGAAGGCAGAAAGCAGAAGGCAGAAAGCAGCAAGCAGCGTTAGATCGAACCTGCGCGTGCATTTGTTCCTACCGAAAGTCTTGGCTCTTCTCATATTGTCTCTTTGTTCGTGTCGCTTCGTGTAATTCGTGGATTGTTTTTAACGTACTGGTTAAGGCGATCCACGAATTACACGAACAACACGAAAGGTAACGCTCCTGCCTACTGCCTACCGGCTACTGCCTCCCGACGACTGTCTTCCCGAACTAGCCGCCGTAGGCAACTGCGTATCGACGGCCATTCCCTTCTCAGGCCGCGAAGGTAATCCTTGCTGGACCAACTGTTTCATCGCTGCGTCAATCGGCACACACGGCTGCGACCTCGTCACGGGCTGAGCCGTCGTTGCGTGCCGATCTGTTGCATGCTGATCTGTGGCATGCTGATCTGTGGCCTGCTGCTCCGGCGTTGCCCGATGCTCCGTTATTCCATGCGGGTCTTGCTGGCAATGCAGTTGGTTTAGCCATTGCTCGCGCAGCACACGAAACTCCGCTTGCGGCTCACTCAACTCCAAAGGCACCCATTCGCCATCCTCGAGTTTCACGCCGAACCCCTTTGCTGACTGCAGGCGCGGTTCAGGCGGCAAGCGCTCCGCTTCGGTCATGGCCATCGGGCCTTTCGGCGTCTCACGCTTGATTTCCTGCTGATTGAAGAAGCGAAACAGTCCCCACATCAGCAGCGCCACCATGGCGGTCATCACTGACAACGCAAGTACAAACTTCAGCAATCCGCCCACGCTGACGTCGCTGGCTTCATGCGTCACGTCAACATTTTTGATGTAGGAGACGTCGGGTACCTCGGTAACGTGTCCGCGACCGTGGCCGTTATGTCCGTTGTGTCCTGTCTTAGCCATAACTCAAAACCTAATGCGCGTGTGCGTGTTTCTGTTCCAGCACCGATTCATACTGTGGATCGTTGAACGGGACCAACGGCTTCCTGGTCAATGCCCAACAGAAAACTGCCAGCCACAGCCCGCCCATTGCGATCGGCGCGACCACGTCCATCCAGCTAATGTGGAAATGCTCGTGCGTCCAGGTGGGCGCGATGGTCCATAACAAATCAAACAAGCGCATCACTAAAATCAAAACGGCGATTACCACCAGCTTCCTGGCGTTTCGTTTAAATGAACGCGACAACAGGAAGAGAAATGGAAACGCGAAGTGAAACAGCACCACCGCGAAAACGATTACTCCCCAACCGCCTTGCACGCGTGGCAGGTACCAGCGCGTTTCCTCGGGCAAGTCACCTGACCAGATAATCAAGTACTGTGAAAACGAAAAGTACGTCCACAGCATGACTAACGCGAGCAGCAATTTGCCAAGGTCGTGGAAGTGCAACTGCGCGACAAAACCTTCCATCGGCTCTTCCCTAACCAGACAAGCCATTACGGCGATCGTAAACGCGAGTGCACTCAGCGCCCACGAAGCGACAAAGATCAAACCGTATATGGTGGAGTACCACAACGGATCGAGTGACATAAACCAGTCGATGGCGGCGAAAGTAACGGTGAATACCAACAACACCATGCCGGGCCCGCTCAGGACCCTCATGTTCTTCGTGTACTTCCGTTCCGCAGTTTGATCCTGGAGCCGGGACCAACGATTCAGCAGATATGCCAACAGGATCCAGATGGCCAAATAGATTGCCGCACGCACCGTAAAAAACGGCAGACTCAGGTACGGCGCCTTCACCTGCAGCGGAACATGCTTTTGGACTTCTTCCGGATGCGTCCAGATGTAAATGGAGTGCGCGCCCAGCGCGATTGGAATAAAAAGCAGCGCCACCAAAGGAAGCGTCTGCGTCGCCGCTTCGAGCACGCGCCGAATTGCAAGTCCCCACCCGCCGCCGGTCATGTGCTGCAGCATTAACAGCGCGAGGGCTCCAACGGAAATGCCGGCCCAGAAGGAAAACGCAAACAGATACGAATGGAAAAACTGTTGGCGATCGAGAACAAGTCCAACAATTAACAGAACGCTGAACACTGCGCCGACAATCAGCGCTCGCGTTTGCCAACGCTTGAGGGAAGCCGGAGCCTGATACGAAACGCGCATCTACTGGTGACTCCCTTCCGCCTGCGGAGATGGCGAAGCGCCGGCCGCGGGGGCCGGCGCTTCCGGGGTTTGCTGCGTGAGCTGCAATGCGCGTATGTACGCCGCGATGGCCCAACGATCTTTGACGGAAATCTGGTGCGAGTAGCTCGGCATCGCGCCCCAGCCGTTAGTCATAGCGTCGAAGTAATGGCCGACGGGCGCCGTCTTTAACCTTTCATCGTGGAATGATGCAGCACGGCGGAAACCTCGACGCACGATCATGCCGTCGCCTCTGCCGGTGTACCCGTGACAAGCGGAGCAGAAGATGTCGTATCGTTCGCGTCCGCGCGCCACCAGTTCCGCAGTAACCGGGATGGGGAACACTTCGACATCATCAGGAAATGCTGCCGCGCCCGTCGCGTTAGCGCTGGTCGTGCCTGGCTGCGGACCAGAAGTAGTTGCACCTGAACTTCTGCCTGCTTTTTTGCCGGTGAAATATTCAGTGTCCGTATTTAAGAAACCGCGGGGCACTGTGCCCTCCACAGGTGGACGCGACGACAATCCGTCCCTGAAGAACGAAGAAGAGCGATACGGCTTCATCTTTGGCTGGTCCTGCATGTCGCGACGACAAGCGACGCCTGGAAAGCAGAAGGCAGAAAGCAGTAAGCAGCCGAGGAGTCTGAAGACACGGGGACGTTGAGACACGGTGATGTTTGGAGCGGTATGCGTCATCTCCGCGTCCCTCTTTCGCCGCGTCTGAATTTCTCGCTCATACTTCAACATCACTGACGTTCTTTGCGCCTTCCAACGATTTCATGAACTCAACTGCTTCATCGTGCTTGAACAGCGGGTCGTTCGCTTCTATTACGAAAAAGAAATGGTCTTTTGTCGCCAGGTCGAAATTGGGCGCGTTGAAAACCGGATGATATGGCTGCGGCAATTTATTAAGCGCCAACATGCCAAACACAGCTGCGAACGCCGCGCACAATACTGTCGTTTCAAACGTAATCGGAATGAACGCCGGCCAACTGTTGTAGGGCTTGCCGCCCACGTTCAACGGGTAATCAATAACCTCCATCCAGTACTGCATGAAGAAGCCACCGAGACCGCCGAGTATTCCTCCGATCAACACAATTAGCGGCAGGCTGGTACGCGTAAAACCAATCGCCTCGCTCAGCTCTTCAATTGGATACGGCGAGTAGCCGTTGATGCGTCGATAGCCCGTTTCATAAGTGCGCCGGGCGGCGGCCACGAGATCACTCGGGTTATCGAATTCCGCCATGATCCCGTAAAGCGGCGGCGTAGTACGCCGGCGGACCACCCCGTGCTCGTCGATCTCGTGCGGTTCAATCCCTTTTTTGATGTGATCAGCCATTCGTGTGTTTCGTGTATTTCGTGGATCGTTTTCTATGCGACCAAAAAGACATCCATGAATTACACGTAAGTGTTACTCCTACTCTTCAACTTCTGCTTCCGGCAAAATCGTCCGCATCTCAAAAATCGAAATCATCGGCAGGAAGCGGATAAACAGGAACAGCAGCGTAAAGAAGAACCCAATCGTGCCGATGAACATGGTCCAATCCCACATCGACGGTTGGTACATGCCCCACGCCCCCGGCATGAAATCCCGGTGCAAACTCGTCACCACGATCACAAATCGCTCCAGCCACATGCCAATGCTTACCACGAAAGACAACAACCACAGCGCCAACAGGTTCGAACGCACGCGCTTGATCCACAGAAATTGCGGCGCCACGATGTTGCACAAGATCAACGCCCAATAGTAGTTCGAGTATGGACCATGCATGCGGTTCCAAATCATGTAGCGCTCATAACGGTTGCCGCTGTACCAACCAAAGAATGCTTCCATCACGTAGCCGTAACCGACTATCAATCCGGTCGCCAGCATCACCTTCGCCATGTTGTGCATATGGCGCATGGTGATGAAGCCTTCCAGTCCATAAAGCCTGCGCAATGGGATGGTCAGCAGCAGCACCATGGCGAAGCCGGCGTAGATGGCCCCGGCAACGAAGTAAGGTGGAAACATCGTCGCGTGCCATCCGGGGATGACGCCTACGGCAAAGTCGAAACTGACGATTGTGTGCACCGACAACACCAGCGGCGTCGCCAATCCGGCGAGTAATAAGTACGCCATCTCGTACCGGTGCCAGTGTCGCGCAGAACCGCGCCAGCCCATTGCCAACAGGCCGTATAAAATCTGCCATGGTTTGCTGCGGGCGCGATCGCGAAGGGTGGCAAAGTCTGGGATCAAACCGACAAACCAGAACAGTGCGGACACCGTCGCGTAAGTCGAAACGGCAAACACGTCCCACATCAACGGGCTGCGAAACTGCGGCCAGATGCCCATGGTGTTTGGATATGGGAACAGCCAGTAGGCCAACCAGGGACGGCCCAGGTGCATGATCGGATACATGCCGGCCTGGGCGACGGCAAACAAAGTCATTGCTTCCGCAAAACGGTTGATCGAAGTACGCCACTTCTGACGCAGCAGCAGAAGGATGGCGGAGATCAGTGTTCCCGCGTGGCCGATGCCGATCCACCAAACGAAGTTCAGGATGTCCATTCCCCAGGCCACGGGAATGTTGACTCCCCACAATCCGATACCAACGAAAAGCAGGTTGGTAATCGTCAGCAGCATCAATTGGAACAGCACGAAGGAGATGCCAAAGCCGAGAAACCACCAGAGCGGCGTCTTGCGCTTCAGGACGATCGAACTGATCTTGTCCGTCACCGAAGCAAACGTCAGCCCTGGCTCTACGACCGGCGCTGTCGAATGATGCAATTGACTGTGTGGCTCTTCGTGCATTCTTAAAACCGAGTTTCTAGTTTCTAGTTTCTAGTTAGGAAATCCGACTTTGAACTCGAAACTAAAAACTAGAAACTTTAAACTTCCCTAATGTCGGGATTCGGGTTTTTCAAAGCCGACAAATACGTGGTGCGCGGCTTGGTATTTAACTCCTCCAACACTGAATAATTTCTCTGGTCCGCTTTGATCCTCGACACGCGGCTGCTTGGATCGTTAATGTCGCCAAAGACGATCACATCGGTCGGACAAACCGCCTGGCACGCGGTCACAATCTCACCGTCGCGCACCTTTCGATCCTCAAGTTCTGACTGAATCTTCGCACTCTGAATTCGCTGCACGCAGTAAGTACACTTCTCCATCACGCCTCGACTGCGCACTGACACGTCAGGGTTACGCATCAACTGATAAGTCGGCGTTTCCCAATCCTGATAGAGGAAGAAATTGAACCGGCGGACCTTGTACGGGCAGTTGTTGGAACAATACTTAGTCCCGACGCACCGGTTGTAGACCATGTCGTTCAGGCCTTCCGAGCTATGCACGGTGGCGTGCACCGGACAAACAGGTTCACACGGCGCCTTCTCGCAATGCATGCAAGGCACCGGCATGAAGTGTGTGGCTTCGGGCGTGCTGGGATTGTCTCCCTTGAAATAGGTATCGACTCGAATCCAATGCATCTCACGGCTGCGGATTACTTCATCCTTGCCGACCACCGGAATGTTGTTCTCCGCCTGGCATGCAATCGTGCAGGCGTTACAGCCAATGCAGTTATTCAGGTCAATGGCCATTCCCCACGCGTACCCCATACCCTGGTTCTTGTAATCAAACGGTTCGTACATGGAACCTTCATGGTGCTCGCCGTGCTCTTCGTGTTTCGGGTGCAAATAGTCTTCGACCGTCGTAGCGCGGACGATGTCGCGGTCCTCCTTACTGAAGTCGTGATCTTCCATATTGAAATGGAGCTGGGTGGCAGCGACCACATATTGCTCGCCGGTTCTTTCGACTTGCACACCATTAATGGACCAGGGCGAATCAGAAGTACGAATTTCGTAAGCATTGAATCCATGGCCATTGCCGACACGTCCCGCCAACCTGCGACCGTAGCCCAGATGAATCGTGATAACGCCGTCCGGTTGGCCGGGCGTAATCCACGTCGGAACGACGCCCGAAATGCTTCTTCCCTGACTGCCGATGCGAATAGTGTCGACCCAAACATCGCCGCCTTTCTTACCCACTGCCTTCTGCAAGCCAAGTTGTTGGGCCGTATTTGGACTAACGAGCGCGGCGTTGTCCCAGGTAAGTCTTGTCAGCGGTTTCGGCAACTCCTGCAGCCAGCCGTTATTGGCAAAACGACCGTCGTAGATGCTTGGGTCAGTGCGGATAACTAATTCGATTTGCAATGCCGAACCAGTTTGCTGGTTATTGGTGAGCGCTTGAGCGACACCGGCGACGTTAGCTGAAACAGTTCTGGTCGGCAGCGCTGTGTTAGGAATGAACCCGTCATGCACCCATCGTCGCCAGTTGGATTCGAAGTCAGTAGCCGCGGCTCCCGATTGCGGATTGCCTTCCGATTGCGGATTGCGGATTGCGGATTGCGGATTGGTGCCTGCTGTCTGTTGATTAGAGCCTGCTCCTGCCTCCTGCCGACTGCCTCCTGCTCCCGTTCCTGCCCCTGCCTCCTGCCGACTGCCTCCTGCTCCCGTTCCTGCTCCTGCCTCCTGCCGACTGCCTGCTGCCCTTGCGCCTCCTGCCGGAGGGTTCCGCTGCCAGTACTCACGAATGATGTCGTAAGGCTTCCGATCGTATTGGGGCGAGAAGACGGCGAGAAGTTCGTGTGCACTGCGACCCTGGTACAACGGCTGGATCAACGGCTGTACGATCGAAACGGTCCCATCGTAGGCGCGAGTGTCGCTCCACTCTTCAAGATAGTGCGTGGCGGGAATGTGCCAGTGACAAAGTTCCGACGTCTCGTCACGATACTGGCTCAAGTGAATTCGCAGCTCCGCCTTGAACAATCGCTCTTGATTGAGTTTCAAGTCAGCCGGCGTGTTGTAGACCGGATTACCGCCCAGCATCACCAGCATCTTCACGCGGCCGCCATCGAGCTCGTTTACCAGTTCCTGCAACGATTGCCGCTGGTCCATTGGATTCACTTCCAAAGGATCCGTATAGAAAACTGTTTGTCCGACATTGCCGAGCGCGCCGTTCATTGCATGCGCGAGCGCGTGGACCGCGGGCGGAGCTTCTCTTCCGGCAATCACAATACTTCTGCCGCGAGCCTGTTGCAGGTCGCGCGCAACCGCATCAAGACCACTGACTGACGTTTCGCCCGAAACACCCGCGACTCCTCCGACACCCACGCCAGAGGCAATTGCCGCCGCAGCTTTCGTAAGCTCGCTGGGTCGAATCGCCCAATGATGATCGGCCGTGGCGCCGGTGGTGGTGGGCGTGGTTTCAATCACGTAAAGCCGGTTCATGTTGTTCTTGCCGTCGGACACCCGACGGCGCGCCGCAAAGTCGCGCGCGTAACGTAACGTGCCCGGCATGGCGGCGAGAAAGTCGGCATCGAGTGACAGAATTCGATCGGCTTTAGTGAAGTCGTAGATCGTGTTCACCGGCTGGCCAAAAGCCATGCGCGCACCGGCGTGGGCCTGATCGTTGTTGACCGGTTCATACTGATGCCATTTGGCCTGCGGGAACTCAGTCAGTATTCCTCTCAACTGCTCTGCCAGGGATGGCGAAGTGATCGTCTCGGTCAGGAAATGCAGGCCGGCGCCTTGCGTCGGTCGCAAACCGTCCAACGCCGTCCGAAGTTCACCCACGAATGTGGTCCATGGTCTGGCTTCGTCGCGGAAGAGCGATGTCTGGGCGCGATCGGGATCGTAGAGCCCGAGAATTGAGGCTTGCGAAAAGATATCGGTTGCGCTTGAGCCCACCTCACCAGGGTTCGCGTTTCGATTTTGTGGGTGGTCAGGATTTCCTTCGAGCTTGGTGGGCCGCCCTTCATTGCTGCGCGCCAACAACGGTGTGGCCACTCCACCCAGAGTGAGCGCGGTGGCAAAGAAGAGCGCTTTTCCGGGACTGCCATACTCGGGTTGCGTCACATAAGGAACGATTTTTTCGGGTGGCTGGAATACGCAGCCGCTCAGTCCGGCGAGCGCGAGCGACGCCCCCATCAACTTCAGGAACGACCTGCGTTCGACGGGATCATCCCAACGCTCAGCGTGTTGCGGATACTCGCGAGAAACAAATTCTCGAAACTCAGGAGCGTCCGCCAGCTCTTCAAGACTGCGCCAATACTTTTTGGCAGCGACTGCAGGTTTTATGTCCGCGTCGCCAATGATTCGGCTCTCGCCGTTCATACGACTCTCGGCCTGCGCGTCGCCCGCATCATCCTGATGGTCCAGGATGTATTGCGACATCAGCTTGAAATTTATGTGTCGATCGTCCATCTCTCGATTGCGATTGCGGATTGCGGATTGCGGATTTTCAAATCTCAAATCAGAAATCTCAAATCTGAGATCTCAAATTTCACAATTTCGTGCTCCTGCCTCCTGCCTCTTGGCCTCCTGCCTCCTGCTTCCTATGCCCTTCACCTGTGACACGTCGAGCAGCTGGTCAACAGGTTCGCATCCTGTATGTGATATTCCTTCACCAGCGAGCGGCCTTCAGCCAGTTCCTCATTGGTCTTGTTCTCGGGCCGCCACGCCATGTCAAAAACTTTTTCACGTTTGCGGACAAACCTTTCCGGTTCGCGGTGACATTCCAAACACCACTCCATCTGCAGCGTCGCCGCCTGGTAGGCAATGGGCATGTCGTCCACACGTCCGTGACATGTGGAACATCCAACACCTTTCTTAACGTGAATGCTGTGATCGAAGTAGGCGTAGTCTGGCAGGTCGTGTACCCGAATCCACTCGATGGGTTTGTTGTCGCGGAAACTCGCCCGCACCGGTTCCAGATAAGTGCTCTCGGCCCAGATCTGTTTATGACAACTCATGCACGTCTCGGTTGCCGGCAAACCAGCGGTCGCAGACGTTTCCACCGTAGTGTGACAGTAACGGCAATCAAGGCCGTCGTCACCAACGTGATGCTTATGACTAAACTGGACTGGTTGTTGTCGCTCGACCCACTGCCCGGTGTTCCATGAAGACCTATTTAACTCTGCCGTGACCCAAAGAAGTGCCACGGCAATAAACACCGCTCCATAGATCGTGACCTTGGCAAGAGCGTTCGTACTGTGATGAAAAATCTGTGGCATCGCCGCAGCTTACGTCCCGTGTCTCCGTCACACTTCAGGATAAAACTACAACTATGTCTCGTCAGAGCAACTAAGGCTGAACTCCGAACTGCTGGGAGAGTCCAGTTCATGCAGCCCAATTGCAGGGCGGTAAGCTGCACATGCGAGGTTCTGCGTTTACCAGTGCGTTTGCCTTACAGAAAAACACACGGCCGTGCGCAAAACTTCGACGAGATTCTTGTTCTTACAAAAGTTGGCGTTACTTTAGCAGATGAATAAGCAATTTCAAATTCTCATTACCTGACAGCAAAAGTTGAGAAAGTGTGGCGGGCGGAGGCCGAAAAGTCAGAAAGCAGAAGGCAGAAGGCAGTACAAACATTCATTTCAAAAAAATCTCTAGTTTCGACTAGATGGAGCAAACTTATGCGGATCAGCAATCATGGCTGACAACATTCGTCCTACTTCTTCATAACCGGTCGTAAGGCGATCCCGATCAGTTTTCAACATGTACCCGCAATCAAGCGCAAAATCCAACCAAACCTGAGTCTCCGACCCTTCCCCGTCAGAATCAGCTAACTTGCTGACAAACATTTTTGGGTATCGACGCTTGCGAAATCCTTCCGCGATGTTGGCAGGCACACACCGAGACGATCGCCGAATTTGATCAGTTAGCGAATACAACTCCTCCCGAGGAAATCGTTCTGTCAGACGGAGGATTTCCATCGCTAATGAATAGGCTAGTTGAAATACTTTTAGATCCCTGTGACCGCGTAACATAGATCAGCCTTTCGGTTGAACGAACCGTTAAGCGGATAGGGTGTTTGTCAGGTGAGGACTACGCTGAGTACTCGGCCTTCTGCCTTCTGCTTTCTGCCTTCTGCTTTTCTGCCTTCATGCGGCATCCCGGGCGAGCATCGCCGCCCCGATAGTTGCTGCGTCCGGTCCGAGTGAAGCGGCCAGGATCTGTGTGGCTTCAAAACAAGGTTGGAAGGCCCGCCGCTTAGCTTCCTGAATGACGGGATTTAAAATTATTTCACGCGCCTGCATCACACCGCCACCAAGCACAATACGTTCAATGTTAAGCAAGTTGATCACACTCGCTACGCCCGTGCCGATGTATTTTCCGGTTCGCTCCAGCATCATCAACGCGAAGTCGTCACCTTCAGTCGCTTCTCGAGCCATATCGTCGGCAGTGAAATCCTTGTTCAAAGCCAACCTAGATAGCGACGAAGTTGAATCACGGTTTAAACGCTCATTGGCGCGGCGCACGATGTTTGGCGCTGACGCTACTGTCTCAAGGCAACCACGGTTTCCACACAAACACTCGGCGCCTTCTGTATCGATCGTGATGTGACCCACCTCGCCGGCAAAGCCCGACGACCCGGTCCAGAGTTTGCCGTCCAGAATTATGGCGCCGCCGATTCCCTGCCCGATGGTGATGTAAAACATGTCGCGGCTCCCGCGGCCCGCTCCCACCATATACTCGCCATAGGCAGCAGCGTTGGCATCGTTTTCAAGTTCAACGCGCAGACCGATAGCTTTGGTAACTTCATCATGCAAATTATTACTGAGACTGGCCGGCAGGAAGCTTGAGGCAATGACGCGATCGCTTTGACGATTGACTAACCCCGGAATCGCGATTCCGACACCACCGATGTTTTCATCACCTGCGCGCAGTTCGGCGACCATCGCGGTTATCTGTTTAACCAGATCATTCCGGTTCACGGATTCGTCGGTCGCACGTTTTTTTATCCGGCCGTTGCTGTCAACCGAGGCGCCGCTCAACTTCGAAGCCGAAAGCTCAATACCGATGAAACTGGATTCCGATGGCGGCATAGTTAGCGCAAAACCTTCCGGCTGTGTGTATTAGGTGCGAAACAAGCGAAGCATAATGGAGGGTATGGGGGCTGTCAAACGGCTGTTTCTGCGTGTAGAATTGCCCACAAACAATTGTGTGACTGCGATATCAGGTGTTTGAAAAATTACCGGCGCACTTAACAAACACCGCGGTTCAACGCTTAACCAGGACGCTCTTATGCACATTCGCTCCATACTTCTGCCAACGGATTTCAGCGAGTGTGGCAACTATGCCCGTTCGTATGCAGCGTCGCTGGCCCGCAAATTTGGCGCGTCGATAATCGCGGTCCACGTGATTGAACCGATGGTCCCCACAGTGGGGTATTCGGGCATGACGGAGCCGCTGCCGATTGCAGACATAGCGGACCAATTGGAAACATCAGCTGAACGTGAATTGCCCCGCATCGGCGAGTGTGAAGACTGCGCGGGACTGGATATTGAAGAAGTTATAGTGCACGGCGAGGCGGCAGCGGAGATTGTTCGCGTCGCCAAAGAGAAGAACGCGGACCTGATTGTGCTCTCGTCACATGGACGCACCGGGCTGGGGCGGATACTCTTCGGGTCCACTGCCGAAGCTGTGGTACGACATGCTTCTTGCCCGGTATTAGTGGTGAAACCTGGCAAAGCAGGCGAGACTTCTTGAGTGATTGCTTAGTGGACTGTCGGCCGTTGGGCACTGACGGGAACTACTTCCCGCTCTGCTCGGTCAACTGCTCACTGCCCACTAATCCAAACGATGCATCTAGACTTCCTCTACGACCTGCTGGGTCAATACGGCATCTATGCGGTATTTATCCTCGTCGTGATCGAAGGCGATATCACACTCCTGATCGCAGGGGTGATGGCGCAGAGTGGATTTTTTGGCCCGCACAGTTTTTTGTGGGTAATGTTGGCGGGAACACTCGGAGGAGCGGCCAGCGATAACATTGCTTACTTTCTCGGCCGGCAGTTTCGCAAGGGTGTGCGCGACCTTCGTTTTTACCGCGCTGCGCAACCGCGCATGGAGCGACTGACGCGGAAGTTCGGCACGCTTTCAATCTTCCTTTCAAAATATATTTACGGTTTGCGTTGGGCGTCGTGCATTTTTTACGGCGTGGGACGCATGCCGTACCTGCGTTTTCTGTTACTGTCTCTTTCGAGTTGTTTTGTTTGGGTGTTACTACTTAGCGGCGCCGGTTACTTTTTCAGCGGTGCTGTGATGGGGCTGATCGGCGATTTCGAGCGGCTTGGTAAAGCGCTGCTGGTGATAGTTGTTCTGGGCATCGTCGGATTCTATCTGGTGGAACGTTTTTATCTTTCGCCAAAAGTCGAAGAAGCCGATCCCGAGAAGTTGCAACAACTAGAGCACGCGGCACAGGAGAAGTTGCACGATCTGAAAGAGGAGATTCAGGAACACATCCCTTTCACCTCGCGCCACGACGACTCGAAACACGACGACCCGAAAAACTAATTCAGACAAGGAACAATCTTACTTAACTTGATTATCGAATCTTCAGCACCTACTCGCGTCGATCTGGCAGGCGGCACTATTGATATTTGGCCCTTATATTTATTTCATCCGGGCGCAGCGACGGTTAACTTCGCAACCTCTTTGCGCGCCAATTGCCGCATAGAAACCCGCGACGATGCGAGGATCATTCTCGAGTCGCGCGATCGAAAAGTGGTTTTCGAAACTGAGCTGGCCGCAATTGAAGAGCTGGTCCGGGAAGAACGGCTGGAGTTGATCTCCAAGCTGGTCCATTTCTTCAAACCCACCACTGGTTTTCATTTAATCGCAGACAGTCAGGCGCCGGCGGGAGCTGGCATGGGTGGTTCATCGGCGCTGGCAATTGCCTGCATTGGCGCGCTGAATCACCTGGTGGGCAATCGTTACGACAAGCAGAAGTTCATCATGCTGGCGGCCAATATTGAGACCACTGTGATCAAGGTACCGGCAGGTTTTCAGGATTATTACTCGGCCTTTTACGGTGGCGCATCCGCGGTTCACTTTCGTTCCGATGGCATTGAGCGCGAGCAGCTGAACGTCGACTCAGACCAACTCGAAAAACGAATTGTCATTTGCTACACCGGCGAGCCGAGACTTTCGGGCACGAACAACTGGGAGATCTTCAAGCGTCACATCGATCGTGATCCAGAGTTGTTTAATTTGTTCGAGGGCATCCGTGATGCGGCGGTGCGCATGCGCGAAGCGTTGCTGGCTCATGATTGGAACGAAGTCAGCACGGTAATGCGTGATGCGTATCCACGGCGTAAACGCCTCGCTCCGGGCGTGACGACGCCACAGATGGAGAAGCTGGTGGAGACCGCGTTAGCGAATGGCGCTGAAGCAGCGAAGGTTTGTGGCGCCGGGGGCGGAGGCTGCATCGCGTTTCTGTGTAGCGAGGGCCGCAAGCATGACGTTGAAGCCGCGCTCGCCGCTGAAGAAGGCGCCGAGGTCATTGATTGGAAATTCTCGCACGAGGGTTTGGTAGTTAAGGAAATCGAACCAGATGAGGTCCGAAGGACCGCTATTTAATAGCCGCGACCGTAAGGTCGTGGTCTCGCAAAACTAATTTGGTAAAGGTTCGAAGGACCGTCAGTTGAAACAGTCGACTGTCGGCCCTTTCGGGCCTTTGTTTTATTCGCGTGCCGTCTCCACGGGCTTACGCCCATGGCTACTGACTGCCGGCCCTTCAGGCCTCACCGCATCCACTGGTGCCGATTGTCGTAATACGACGGTGAGCGATCCGGATAGCGTTTTTTGTACTTGTGATAACGCGCCAGCAGACGCTGGTAGCGGATATCTGAAGAACGAATTTTTCGATGCGGTATCGCCCGCAGATGGTCCTCAATCTTTGTCATCTTGCGCGGTGAAAAGCGCCAGTCGTAATTTTCTAACTCGTACAAACTGGTAACACCGTAGCCCTTTATCCGCCCGGAAAAATCTACATACGGATCAAAATAACTCCAGGTTAAGTCTCGCAGCGAACGAAATAGAGGCTTGCGACCATGAAGCCCAATGTCGCGAGAACGCCCTATCGATCCCCACAATCGATCCTTTTGAAAAACAAAAATCACGTGATCCAATAGATCAACTGACTCGATATCCATTAATAACGGCGGGTATCCGTGTTGTTCCAGTATCACGGCCGCAGCAACGGCGGCCTCCAGGCAGTGGGCCTCGCCCACCTTCAGCACCTCACGAAAAGATCGCATCGTCCCACCGCGTCGTTCCCAGTTGTAAGGCATCGAAGTGAAATACCGTTGCACCTGCGCGGGAGTGCGCAATGATTGAATTAAGTTCCACTCCTTTTTAGTAAATGCTTCTTTGCCTGGTTTCTGCATGAAGGTATCCGCAGATTACACAGATTACGCAGATTAGAAAACTAAACTAATAGTTAGCCAACTTGTAAATCTTGCTCTGCGTAATCGATGTAATCTGCTGATAGGTGCGGATACTTGCGTAGGATGCCTCGGTAATGTAAGAGTTTAGCTTACCGAATCAAGGTCAGGGCGAACATCGTTTATGGAACCAATCCGGAAGTTGAACCGCGGCGAACATGAAGTAACCACCGCAGCCTCGCGATTGGTTGAACTGATTGAAGAAGCACTGACGGTGGTTCCGCAGCGTTTTACCGGCGAGCTCGATACGCTTAACGCTGTTGCGGACCGCATTGAAAGAGCCAGCCGCGACTTGTCCGTGGCTTTGCGAGATTTGGCTCGCGAAGGCCGCATGACACGCGAAGCCGCTGAATAGCCCACGCGCCTGGACGCTTCCAATTCGTTCATCGAGTTTCTAATCCTTAATTTGGAGATGGTATGAGTTCTACCCGCACACAACTTAACCGAGACACATCGTTGCCATTAAGCAAGAACACACACTTGCTCAACTGGGTCGAAAAGATGGCGGCGTTGACCAAACCCGACGCCATTCATTGGGTCGATGGCTCGCAGGAAGAAGATGAGGCGCTTAAGGCCCAGATGGTCGACAACGGCACCTTCATTAAACTCAACGAAGAACTTTGGCCAAACTGTTACTACGCGCGTTCCGATGCGAGCGACGTCGCCCGCGTGGAAGATCGCACATTCATCTGTTCGTTATCAAAAGACAGCGCCGGTCCCACCAACAATTGGGAAGAACCCTACGCCATGCGGCGCAAGCTCAAAGAATTGTTTGATGGCTCAATGCGCGGGCGCACCATGTATGTGTTGCCGTTCAGCATGGGTCCGGTCGGTTCACCAATGTCGCAGATTGGCGTTCAGCTTACCGACTCACCTTACGTGGTAGTGAACATGCGCATCATGGCGCGCATCGGCTTGCCGGTTTACGGCGAGATCGACAACGAATCAAAACGCGTCGTGCCTTGTATGCACTCGGTGGGCGCGCCCCTATCGCCGGGTCAGGCTGACGTGCCCTGGCCATGCAACAAAGAGAAGTACATCGTCCACTTCCCGGAGACGCGCGAAATCTGGTCGTACGGTTCCGGCTACGGCGGCAACGCTTTGCTGGGTAAGAAGTGTTTTGCGCTACGTATTGCTTCGAACATCGCACGTGACGAAGGTTGGATGGCCGAACACATGCTGATTGTTGGTGTGGAAAATCCGGAAGGCGAGAAGACTTACGTTACCGCGGCGTTTCCGAGCGCCTGCGGCAAAACAAATTTCGCGATGTTGATACCGCCTGCCGGTTTTGACGGTTGGAAAGTTTGGACGGTAGGCGACGACATCGCCTGGATCAAACCCGACGCGAATGGTCGTCTTCACGCAATCAATCCGGAAGCTGGTTTCTTCGGCGTCGCTCCGGGCACTTCAGCGAAAACAAATCCGAATGCGATGGTCTCGTTGTCAAAGAATTCGATCTTCACCAACGTGGCACTGACTCCCGAAGGCGGCGTCTGGTGGGAAGGAATGACTGACGACCCGCCTGCTGAATGTTTGGACTGGCAGGGCAACAAGTGGACACCGGAGATTGCCAAGGAAACAGGGGCAAAAGCTGCGCACCCAAACGCGCGGTTCACTGCCCCGGCATCGCAATGTCCAACGATCGATCCCGACTGGGAAAACCCTAACGGTGTTCCCATCAGCGCGATAATTTTTGGTGGACGCCGCGCCACCACCATGCCGCTCGTATATCAGGCATTCAACTGGAGCTCAGGTGTTTATACGGGTGCCACTATGGGGTCGGAAATGACTGCCGCAGCCGCCGGAACCATCGGGAAAGTGCGGCGAGATCCGATGGCCATGCTGCCGTTCTGCGGTTATCACATGGGCGATTACTTTCGTCACTG
>DATEPF010000181.1:0-3852 GCA_035273325.1 Pyrinomonadaceae bacterium
TTTGTAGCGCTGAATGGAAAGGTCCTTTTTCGCCGACGCCAACACTTTCTCCAACAGGAGTTCACGCGTAGCAATCTCTTCGCTGCCGCCATTCTCACCGGCGACAAACGGCGCCGCCAAACGCGTCTCGAGCGCCATGTAAAGCTCTACCGCCTTTTGGAATTCAACAAAGCTGGCGAGGTTCCAATCGATCACAATCTTCACGCCCGCCCCAGTCGTCGTCTCGATTTCACAAAGACCGTGCTCTTCGTCGCTCGAGAGTTCTGTTGCATAACCCGCTTTCGCCACTACGCCTTCGACCCGCGCCATATCGTCGCTGTCCTGAAACACTTTTCGCAGCGTTGCTCCTTCTTTGCGAAGGACGCCCTTCTTGCCGCCGAATCCTTCCAACAGCGCATTCAACAAGTTTCGATCGCCGGCCAGGCGTCGCGCCGCGCGCTCGGAGTAATTTTGAAAGTCGACCATCTTCTCCAGCCACTTCGCCAGGTCCTTACCTTCAATTACTTCCTTGCCTGACGCGGAGGTGATCTTCAGATCGGCAGTCGCCTGCCGCATCAGGTAACGAATCATCGCGCCTTCGTCTTTGATGTACTCTTCCTTCTTGCCGCGCTTTACTTTGAACAACGGCGGCTGCGCGATAAACACATAACCTTTTTCGATCAACTCCGCCATCTGCCGGTAGAAGAACGTAAGCAGCAGTGTTCGTATGTGTGAACCGTCGACGTCTGCGTCGGTCATCAGGATGATCTTGTGATATCGCAGCTTGCTCGCGTCAAAGTCCTCTTTGCCGATACCGGTGCCCAGAGCGGTGATCAATGATTTGATTTCACTGTGACCCAGCATCTTGTCAAAGCGGGCCTTTTCCACATTCAGAATCTTGCCCTTCAGCGGAAGTATTGCCTGGTTCTTGCGGTCTCTTCCCTGTTTTGCTGAGCCGCCCGCTGAGTCACCCTCGACAATGTAGATTTCCGAGAGGGCCGGGTCTTTCTCCTGGCAGTCCGCCAGCTTGCCCGGCAACATGGTCGAACCCAGCGCGCCCTTGCGCACTATCTCTCGCGCCTTTCGCGCTGCTTCGCGCGCACGCGCGGCATCGAGCGACTTACCCACAATCTTTCTGGCGACCGTCGGGTTCTGTTCGAGATATTCGGTAAGGCGTTCGTTCAAAAACGACTCGACAGCTCCTTTTACATCGGAGTTGAGCTTGCCCTTCGTTTGTCCCTCAAACTGCGGCTGCGGAAGCTTCACGGAAATTACAGCGACCAACCCTTCGCGGACATCGTCACCGGAGAGCGAGCCTTTAAAATTCTTGGCCAGTCCAGACGACTGAGCATACGCATTGATCGTTCTGGTAAACGCCGAGCGAAATCCCGACAGGTGTGTGCCGCCATCAACCGTGTTGATGTTGTTAGCAAACGAATACACTTTCTCGTCGTAACCATCGTTGTATTGAATAGCGACTTCGATCGAAAGCGCGTCTGCTTCCTTCTCGAAATAGAGCGGTTTGTCGTGAAGTGTTGTCCTGCTCTTGTTGAGGTGCTTTACAAATTCGGCGATTCCACCTTTGTAGTAAAACTCGTGTGAACGCTCCGGCTCCTCACGCTCATCTTTGATCGTGATCCGAATACCTTTATTGAGGAACGCTTTTTCCCGGAGCCGTTCCGATAACTTGTCGAAACTAAAAACCGTGGTATCGAAAATCGTCGTGTCGGGCTTGAAGGTGATCTTTGTGCCGCGCTTACGCGTCTTTCCTGTCTGTTCCAAACGGCCGTTAGCAATTCCCCGCTGGTAGTCCTGCTCGTAAGTCTTACCGTCGCGCCAGATCTCCAGGTGCAATGTTTCCGAAAGAAAATTGACGCACGAAACACCGACGCCGTGAAGTCCGCCTGAAACCTTATAAGCATTCGAGTCAAACTTACCGCCGGCGTGCAGCTTCGTCATCACAACCTCAGCTGCTGACTTCCTTTCCTTCTTCATCTCGTCGACGGGAATACCCCGACCGTTGTCGATTACGGTGATTGAGTTATCGAGGTGAATTGCTACTTCTACCGTGTCGCAATATCCGGCCAGCGCTTCGTCAATGGAGTTATCAACAACTTCATAAACCAGGTGATGCAGTCCAATATCGCTGGTCGAGCCGATGTACATCGCCGGCCGCTTTCTGACCGCTTCCCGGCCTTCGAGAACAGCGATGGACGACGAGTCGTACGCATTCTTCTTTCCTGTTACTGTCGATCCTGCTGTAGCCAAAACCTTCTCCTTCTAATCGAATCCAATAAGACAGTTAATCGATACTTAAGATAAATCCGCGCCTGCGACGGCCGAAAACCGTTCTCCTTTTACGTTCGTGGAGACGGCTTCGCCTTGTTCAACTTTGTGTACGCTGGCGTTCGAAAGAAACCCTTCGAGATGACTTCTCTTCGATGTGGTAATGAACGTTTGAGTGCGGCCTTCAAGGTACTCCAACAGACGCCGAATTCTTTTCTCATCCAATTCTGCATCGACGTCGTCGACCAGAAAAACCGGATAATCCTGATGCCAGAAATTATACACTGAAATTGCTGCTAAGTCTAATAATAACAACGCGCTACGCTGTTGCCCGGAGCTGCCAAAAACCCTTATTTCCCGACCCTCTAAATGGACGTTTAAGTCGTCTCGATGCGGCCCCACAAGAGAGCGGCCGGCCGCGAGTTCGGCGGGCAGTCGGAGGCGAAGTCTTGAACTTAACAATGACTCGAAATCGTCCAGGTCGCCCTTGCCTTCCAGCGACGAGGCGTACCGGATTTGTAGCTCAGTTGGCTCGAACAACTTGCGTTCAAGTGCGGCGTTCAACCGGGCTGTGTAGTCAATGCGCTCCTTGTGAATCTCCGCGCCGAGCCGGGAAAGTTGTTGGTTCCAGGGAGTGATCAGGTCGTCAGTCTGTTCGAGACTCAACTCACTCTCGCACGCGTCCTGCAGAATCCGGTTCTTCTGCTTGAGCACCTTGTTGTAATCGGAAACTGTTTGGATGTAGGCCGGGCGAAGAGAAGCAACTCCACGATCGAGAAAGTTACGGCGAGCTTCAGGAGCACCCCGGACCACTTCGAGTTGATCTGCGGTAAAAGCAAACACCTGCAGATGGCCGAGATATCGTGCCAGCGCTTCTCTCTTGCTGTTAACCCAAAGCGCCTTCGTGTTGTCTTTGAGAGTGATCCGAATCTCTCGTTGCAGATCAATTCCGGTCAACACCTGTCCGCTGACTGAGGCCTCGGTTTGACCGAACCGGATTGCTTCCTGAATACGTTGGGTGCGAAAGGATTTTGTTCTGGCGAGAAGGTGGATGGCTTCGAGCCAGTTAGTTTTACCCTGTCCGTTGTCGCCGTAGATGACGTTGAGAGATGGTCCCCAAAAAACCTTTCCGCTGAGGTTGCGGAAGTTACTTACCTCGAGGGACTCAAGAAACATCGCGGGATTTTAGCATAGTGTTGATCTACGTTACTCGTGATTGCTCTGCCAAAAAGAGCCCCTCGTGCGTCGCAGGAGGGGCTCTTTTTAGTTCAAACTTCGGCCGCGTAATCAGATCCGCATCGGCATGACGATGTACTTGTAATCGTAGTCGCCGCCGTCAGCGGGGCGGAGCTGTGCCTGTGAGTTTCCATCTTTAAATTCAAACTTCACGGCAGAGTCGCCAACTACATTTAGAAAATCCTGAAGGTATTGAGCGTTGAATCCGATCTCTGTTTCGTCGCCGTTGTAATCCGTCTGAATGGTTTCGTTAGCTTCGCCCTCTTCAGCATTTTGCGAACTGATCACGAGTTCGTTTGCACCAAGGTGAAACTTAATTGCATGTGAGCGCTCATCTGCCATCAAAGCCAC
>DATEPF010000182.1:0-20594 GCA_035273325.1 Pyrinomonadaceae bacterium
ATATAGGAAATCCCACTTCCATCCACCCAGAAATAGTTGAAGGCTGCATTCCGTATTAGAATGTTTTTCCGTAATTAACTTCCGGCCAATACTTCAGCTACGTATTGACGCCAGGGCCGGTGATCTTCAAAACGCCGTCTAAGTCGGTCGAGCGCCTTTGCATTCGGCAGTCCGAGTGCAAGAGAAACCTCTGCTCGCGTTATCTCACTTTCAGAGACCTGGGAGAGAGACCGAATCTTTTCAGACAATTGGGTGGAAAACTGAGTCTTGCCAAACCTTCGTGAAATACCCGAGCCCGCTGTGCCTTTTGGTCTTCCGCGACCTCGTGCAATTTCCCATAATGCCGCTCTGAGGCGCTTTCGCTTGCGCGAATTCCCTTCACGCACCATTACCTTGATCATGTCCGCAAATCGCGATTGACTAATCTCGATAGGATCGACTTCTTTATCTTCCAATTCACTCAAGCTGCTTTCGAGACTGCCTTTATAAAGCTCCTCAACGACAATTCTCGATTCCTGAAACAGGTCCTCGATCGCCTCGCCTAGCTTGTCACGCAAATTATTTAGGAGATAGACAGTACCAGCGGTCGTGAAGGTTTCGGCAATACTCGCAGCAACCTCCTTTGATAGCTGTCCATTTATCTCGAGTTCATCCGTGGATGCTTTGATGGGGGCGGAAGCGACCTTTTGCGCTTCGGCAAGAAGATCCTCGACGAAACGAATCGGCAAATAAACGTACATGAATTCCGGGCCTCCCCTTGCACGCGTAAGATCGCCTGAAACCCAGAGCTGAGAAGCCTCCAACGTGTGATCCGTGTCGTTAGGTACGTCGAAAGGCAGTGGATGGTTATCAGCAAATCGGTTGATCAAACAACGACTAAGAATTTGCGCTGCCAGCTTGCGGGTTTTCGTCTGCTTGCGGTGCGATGCTTCTTGAATAACTCCAATTATGTGACCAATGATGAAATCCAACGGCGCTTGTACGGGGCTCGGCAACGTAGAGTCAGCTTGCTTTTTCACAGGATGTCTCCCTTCTCAGAATCAGATATAACTCGGTCACAATTTGTGCCCTCTGAGTTGAACTAATGAAGGGGCGACTATTAATTATGCTGGCGCCATGAATCTCCTGCTGAACGAGTTTATATGCGGCAAGCAAAAGTAAAATCAGCAGTAGGATTCGGATTAGGAAGTATTCGATTTGATCAAAGATGTCTTTTTCCTTCACATAAGCCATCGATTTCAATTCCTCGCTCTCTGAATAAAGCTCGTTGTCGCGCCTCTGACCACGAATCGAATGTTAATCGAGGAAAGTGGACAATTAATTCAGTTGTGAATTTTACTTACGCGGGCCGAGGTAAGTTATTGCAAGACAATGTCTGCAGTTCAATCATGTTTCTGCCAACTTCTCCGTCGCAGTATGTAAAGAGAGTTGCGCCATACCTCATACGCGGGAGACAACTCATCCGGCTGAAGTCCATACCACCATGTCAAGTCTTCCCGCGTGCCGAGCTGAGCCATCAGCATTCCGGCTACAACGGTTTTGTCGGGGGTCGTAGATTCCAATGTCCACTTTCGCAAAAGCGTCCGCAGGTCAAAGCCTATGTTGTTGGATTGTCTCTCTAGATCATAAAAGTTCGTTGAGCGTCTAACTGACCTCGGACCCTTGGAAACCGCCCGCGCGGCAGCATTTAAAACGGTGCGACCATCCGCTTCGTTTAACCAGCAACGAAGCGTTCCCTTGAACCCGCGCACCTTTCGAGGTATACCATGCGATTCCAAGGTAGCCGCTTTGCCTGCATTCAAAAATAAAGTAATCAGCCAAAATTGAGTCATCTCCGAAAAGCGATGAAAAACGGGGACTACGACTTCGACCATTCTGTCGGACACAAAGTAAGAGTTACCCCCGCCCATTCCAAATTCTTCAAGCTCTTCTGACTTCGCTCCAGCCATAACTTGCCCTAGAAATTCCAACGCTTCAGAAACATCGGATCTCCAGAGACTATTCCACATCTCTGGTGTTGCAGACAGTAAGCCTGCTTTCTCATTAAGTAACCTTCTAACGCCGTCGGCCGGAAGATTCTGGGGGATACGCTCAACGTATTGTCGTTCGATGATATGGGACTCCAACGCGGCTTCCAAATTACTAAATAATGCCTCAGGTACACCGGGCTCGTCGTAGAGTAAGTAACAATAAGGCAACCACGCGCCGGGCCGAGACTCAATTCGATCAAGCAAGAGTTGCGTTGCGGTACGATCTCTGAGCCCCAATCTGACCGTTAGGATTTCATCAAAAAGAGGGTCTTTCGCCATGATGCTTTGCACTCTTTCCAAGTCGTCGGCAACAACGAATCGTTTCCAGTGCCAAAGAGCTACTTTACGAACGTCGTGCGGTTCTGCCGTTGCGATCAAACGCCAGAGCCGCTCTCGCGAATTTTGCCTAACTGGAACCTTCTCTCGCCGAAAAGTACTGATTTCATGACTCTCAGTTGCCTCAATCTGATCCCACCACGACCCTCCGAACCTGGCTGTCAGGCGAACATAAGCCTCCATCGTGGCTGGCATGTCGATACCGCGCAGGACGTATAACATGTTCGACCTTAAATCATCGTGGTGCGTCGCCACTCTGGCAATTGTCTCAGACGCTGGCTTTGTGATTTCGGTACTTAAGACAAAGTGAAGTGGTTCGATGAACTTCCTGTATCGCTCGCTCGCATGATTCGTATTTCCTTCTATCCTGTCTTCATCGCTCCACAGACGGCCACGAAGTAATGCTTCTTCAAGGCGATTGTCGCCTTTTTCTTGACCACAACGGCTAAGCGCCCAAATAAGCGGAACCAAAGCCTTTTGTTTATCGTCTTCAGCAACCGCGTTCCACGCATTCCAAGCCAACTCTGCTAGTTCTTGCCAACGCACATAGCCACAGAATGCTAAAACGGGAATAAGACTAGTGGGATCTTGCAATTCACTTAAGAGTTCCCTGACGACTCTACTTCGCCGGTTCCCGTTGATTTGAAGATAGCCATCTTTAGCCCGGTCCAGCAACGGAAAGTTGATTCCGAAGAAAGTGAAGAACCTCTTCATAAGCCGCAGGCCTGCGTGGGTTTCTCCATTTCTAAATCTGCCAACATACACCTGCCAATTACGTTCCAAGTCTTTTGTGATCTCCAGCACTGCTGGACTACTTATTTGTGTGAGTCGATAAAGTACTGACCAAAGCGGAGCTTGGACAAACGAATCCGCTAAAAAAGCCTGACCCTCAAGCCGGCTCCGCAACCCACTTATTAGCCGTGCTTTTGGGCCATCGTTTTCAAACTCGTTGAGTGTTAAAGCGGCGGCTAGAGCCAAAGGTTGCTTTTCGCAAAGCATGTCGACGACTTGAGAGTGAAACTCCGACCCGATAAAAGGAAAGGCCCAGCCCCAGGCTTCGGCTAAACCTGGTATCGACATAAACCTAAATAAGTCTATGTCATCGCGGGTCTCAGAAAAACGCAAACGAACTTGTCGTGCAAGCCATTTGCCGACGATAGCGTCTCTTAGTCGATCATGCTTCCACCGCCAAAAAGAGCCATCCACACTCTGTTCTACCCAACCGATTTGGTTTGTTTTGCCCAATCGAAGCAATAAGCGTGAATCGAACTCACCAAGGCTCTTCGTTATGATTCTCCAATCTAGCTCGGGATTGTCGTTGAGGATGGTTAACTCCACCAGACGTTCCAGCGCGACGGAATATTGATCTTGCGTTGCGTCGTCTTGCGATTTCGTCGCTTCTAAGATCGCCATCGTTAGAATATCTTCGACGATTGTCCGGAGGATTACGGAGCGCTTCGTTTTGAGAGACGACGCCATTCGACCAAAAGACGACAGAGCAAGACCACACAGAAAAGGATCGCCCTTCAGAGTATCGAGTAATAACAGCGTTTCGGCTCGGTCACTACCGGAGTGGGCAATAGCCAGACGGTTCCGTTCCTCTTGCGAATAGAAGTTAAGCTGTACGATAGTCCATTCATTTCTTTTCTCATGAGTCTGTTCCATCAAGTGGCTTGGCCAGATCGGAACAACGAAACCAATGCGAGGTTGATTCTCTGCTTCTGCCCGGTCAAAACGCGAGCAGATTCGAATGGCTTCAAGCGCTTCAGAAGGGGAGGCCACCCTGTTTACATCGTCGACCAGCAAAGCAATCTTACTTAGAGATCTTTCGACAATGTCTAGCGCGTCGTTACCGGCACGTTCGTTCAAGGCGGGATGAAAACGACGAAGCACTCGATGCAGAAGTGTTGCTGGAGAGACTGCAGATTCAATGTCCTCGGCGGGAGCCCAGAGGCCGATAACATCCTTTGACTGCAGTTTCACAGCAGATTGGCGAATGAGCGTTGATTTACCGGCGCCAGATGGAGCGACAACACCAATTAAGCCCACACTTCGATCAGTAAGCAAAGATTCAAGGTGTGAACAGATGTCCCTCTCAATCTCCGACTGTGCGACACTTCGGCCTTCAAACTTTTGCTTATGGTAACAAAGTGAGCGAATGCCTATTTTCCGCAGAAGGTTTTCACTCAACCGAGAGGCGTCTATTCCTAAGAACTCTTCGCGCAGGTACTGTCCTTCAGGATCGCGATCAAGAAAATCAACTAACAATGAAGCCTCGATTAACTCAAGTTCAATATTTAGATCCTTACAACGCTGCTTAATCTCGCGATACAGATCTATCTTGTTTTTGAGCTGACCGTTCCAGGCGAGATACAGAGTTCGTTTGCTGGGAGTCTCTTCCGTCCAGCTTTCGAACACCTCGTGCGCTTTTGCGATATCACCGACCTCCGGCTTTCCTTTAGCTTTTGGCCCACCCAGCCACTTGCGGCGTATGCCTGCGGGTTTTTCAACAGTTGCCGCAAGATGCACCAATTCGGAAGGTGGGCCCGTCACATGCAGGATTGCATCAACCGGACATTTAATGAGCTTACCTTCATCATTCATGCCGGTATGAATCAAACTTTTCAGTTTCTGGTTAGTACGCCGCAAATACAAAGCTACCAACGTCTCAAACTCCGCTTCCTTTATCTCTAGAAGTTTTTTAATTGTGCTCATTGAAACCGCTCAATATGATTGGGGTTGAGGTAAGTATATTCGAGAATATCTGTAGGCAGCAGTCACTACTGCGCAGCTAGAGAGGCCCTCGCTGGTTCAGTTTCAATTGCCTTCAATGGAAGACTGCTGATCGTGACGAGTTGATAAAGATGGGGCGTCAGCGTACATCGTCACTTCCGTCGAAATTAGCGACGGCTACGCCAACGACTATCATGGCTCACACTGATCATCCCGGACTAAATATGTTCTGCTGGAGAAATTTAAAGAACCAGTATGCGCGCGACCTTCTCGATGATCGCCTCGGCGGTCAAATAGTTCGCCTTGTGATAATTGCCACTTCGTCCGCCGTTGATGGTTAACAAACCACCTTGGTACGCTACGGAGCCTGATGGGTTACGTTATCTTGCGCAAACCCGTTCTCCTCGATCAAGTTATCTTGATGCGCAACGTGGCTTGGTCAATCAAGTATCTTGGTGCGCGAGAGGGTCTGGGTCAATAAAATTGCCCTGATGGGCGAGATCGTTCTGATGGTCAAAACAACTCTGATTTACAAAATCATACTGTTGAAGCGCGCGACCGGGCTGGATTGCGATGAACAAGCTCAAACTCAAAGCAAAAGCAAGCACAACCATTAACAGCGACAGTACCGCTGCGGAGGTGAAAGCCTTCGCTATCTTCCTGCAAGCGCGAGAGTATATTTGCCGGTCTTTTGCACTCGAGTGCCCAGCCTCATCATAGTCTTTGGTGTGTGCGCGCAGCTTGAAAATGGAAATCCCCCCAGACCGGGCAACTTGATCCCGCACGTCCTGTGGATAATCATCAAGAAGTCGTCGGGCCGTTTCCAGCACAAAACCCTCTTGCTCATTTGGCGTCAAGCTACCGGGTGCAGAGGCGATTCCTGGCAGGCCTCGAACAACCTCAACTACGTTCGTTACAATGTCCTGACGCGGGTCTACTAAACGCACGTCATCGAAGGCCTCGGCCTGTCGCAACTTCCATTTGTTATCTTTGCGAACGACCGAACGAGCCCATTCACGAATTTGGAAATTGTCTTTGCGTAAGAAAAAGTCGGCCGCTTGTTGTGGTGAGTTTTTGGCAAACGGTCCGTTAGGATCTTTCACGCCCACTTGCTGCCAAAATCTGACTCCGATCTCAGACGCGACGTCTTCGCGATCAAGGTTGGCGCCGTAAGTGCGAATCATAAAGTTGCATTCGCTGCTTATCTTTCGTTTAAGCCGGGCCATGAATTGCTCGAACTGGTCGGCCGTCCATTCTGTACTCTGATTGTTATTCGTGAGGTTCATTTTACTTCACCTCCATATCTTGCAGAAGGTCCCTAACCGCGGGCAAATCGGTCATGTCTTCGAGTTCACGCTCGAATTGCAGGCACTTAGCAATGGCGTCCCGATCATCTTTAAAGTTGGCCACCTGTCGCAGGTTGCTAAAGATTTGGTTAGCCTGCTCCTTAAAACCGGCGTGGTACGCAGTAATGCCGCAGACCAGGTAATTGACACTATTTGAGGGCCAAAGTTCCACCGATAGTTTGGCGTATGGCAAACCTTCAGCAGCGCGTCCCATCCGCCAGAGCTGATCGGCGACGTTGCTGGCAGACACTGATTTGCGACGGTTTTTCTCGGTGTCGTCTCCGCCTGCTGCGGAAGGCTCTGCATTAGCGTGGCTAAATCCACTGAGTTCGGCCTCCAATGCCGCACCAAGGTCGCCCCGCGCCAGATTCCATCCCCCGCGCATTTTGCCCGCTAACCAACCGGGATTCGAGCTATTGCGGCATTCGGTAGCCTCGAACTCATTAAGCAACTGCGGGACGAGCACCTCTAGCTCTTCAATCGTTTGCTTATCCCGGGCCGCACGAGCCTCGTGCATTTCGTTGAAATACCTTAGGAGTCTCTCATGAAGCGGCCCTACCTTCAGCCCGATGGTATTGACCTCATATGATGCTTTAGCCATGACAGTTCCAGTTCCTTTCATAACCGTTCTCTCCCTTCGCCTATAAAAGGTGGGGATCCCCATCACGGTGTGACACCCTACCGCGTTTTTTTTTCGAGTCGGAGATCGAGTCTTGTTTAGTTTCGATCTCAATGCCACCTAGTTTCGCCCGGATCCCTCTACCCAGCGCAACAATCGCGACTAGCGCGAGGGCAAAAACGACAACAATCGCCAGGTTTTCCATGTTGTTCTCCTACCGCATCAAATCCTTATCTCACCCTTAAAAGGGACACTAGTGCTTAACATGTGACTCAGATGTTCCAGCAACACACACAACCCGGCCTCTTTGGTTAAGCTGAAAAAACCGAATCCGGCCACGCCTTCGATTTTGAGCTATGCAATGCACGGCCAACATATGAGAAGGACAGCGAAGCGTGAGGCGGCTTTGCCGACACAAAAGGCGTAGAGGGCATGCTTTTCGGGTGGTCGGTTCAAAGAAGAATTCGACGAGGGATGCCTAGATCAGCGGCGTAGCTGTTAATGTAGCGCGATTCCCGACTGACTGACCTCCGAGAAACGCAGTAGGATTTGAATTCTTTCATAGACGTATGATCATGAAATAAGAGGCATGCCAGAATTAGAGTTATGAAGTATCACAATCCCGAGTTACACGCTGCTACAAAATCCTATGTTATCGCGGCCATCGACCTAATCCGAAAGCGTGTGCCTAATCACCTTACTGATCCGGAGATCGCTGATCAGACCTTTTTCTTCGCTAAACTTCACGCTAACGACGAGCTGCAGACACTGACCGAATATAATCAATGCCTCCGAGTCCTTACTGCTGACGCTACGTTTGCTAGCCAACTGGGAGTCCTTGCAGGTCCGCGAGGGGGGCCTAGATCACTAAATACCGACGCCAAAGGTCTAATCTGGCAATTCCCGGATTTGGGCCTTCCATCGGGTCAAACCGCGTTTGATGATGCGTACTTTGAAAAAGAGTACGCAGAACTTGAGAAGGCTTATTACGCGACCGAAATTGAATACTACGCGGTTGCGCCGCTGAACGGGTTCATCGCAGGGGGCCCGATTACGCTTTCAGAAAACATAGAGATCACCGAACTGCAAAAGGACGATTTTAGTATTTCGGTGAAGGAGAAAGGATCAACGGCACAGAGTTACTGGTTTGAGAAGTTATATGCCGTTCGCGTTAGGTATTCCCTTCCCAAGGCGATCGGCGAGGACCACGCCTTAACGCCACAACTGCGGCAAAACGATGATTCAATTCAGATAGCTGCTAACCAACTAATAGAAGAAGTAGTTACAGCGCTTCGATTGTGCGGAGTGGAAAGCGTGTATGTGCCCGGTGTTCTACATAAGACGTCCAAATGGTCGTTTGGACAAAGCCGACCCTTTCCTGGCCAATTTCAACCAGACATTCGATTTTCAATGACTGTAGATTTTGATTGGTTGCAACGTTTCTCGGAGTTCTGGGCAACGTTGCAAACCGACGCGGTGAAGAGACGAGGGTTTTTAGTCACAGCTACCCGCCGTTTTGGCTACGCGCACGAACGATATCGAACTGAAGACAAGATCATCGACTTGTTAATATCAGCGGAAGCGCTGCTGCTCTCCGATAGTTCTTATACCGGAGAAGTAAAGCATCGCCTGTCTCAGCGCACAGCACTATTTCTCACCGAAAGGAGCGACGATCGAAGGATTGTTTTTGATCGAATGGGAATAGCATACGATATGCGCAGCAAGGTTGCGCATGGCGGTACATATAAAAAGCAATTGCCGAACAAGGCTGACGGGACTGCGTTCACGCTCGAGGAGTTTGTCTGGCAGATTCATGAATATGTTAGATCGGCGCTCCTAAAGGCCGTGAAACTGGCATTGCTCCCTGAGACGCCATACGAACTAGTAAAGTGGGACGAATTACTTTTCCCCGAACCGGAGCCAAAATCCAGTGAGTGATCCCAAACGGCAGCATTGGGTTCCAAGACTCTATTTACGCGGATTTGCGACGCCCGATACGGCAGGCCAAGAGGATCCGGACGTCTGGTTGTTTCACAAGGAAGAGGGAGACCCGTTCAGAACTTCGATCTCCAACGTCGCAGCAGGTTCATTCTTATATTCTTCGCGCTCGGAAACCGGTGAGCGAGACTTCACTGTTGAAAAGCGGCTCGGTGAACTTGAAAACACAATTGCGCCGTTATGGAGAAAATTCGCGAATGGTTTCGTGTCCCTCGAAGATCCGACACTCAGAAAAGGCATTGGCCTTTTTATCTCTACATTGTTTCACAGGAATCCCCAGCGGATAGACGACCACCTAACCTTCCTTGATAAGTTGAAGCCTCAAACCGGCACCACTGAAGCTCAAGCGAATCCAGAAACGACGGAACTAAATACGACCCGAAGGAAAGTTAGGAAAGGTCTCACTGATGGGTTTGTGCATACGCTTCTCTCAGAATCCGGGCCCACCGCCGAACAGTTGATCAAGAAACGTTGGGCTGTGGTGGTGGCTAAAGAACCCGTCTTCGCGACTTGTGATAATCCGGTGATGGTATTGCACGACGATTCAAGGCTCAGAGGTCTGGGATTCTTCGGGGGTGACATTCTCGTGCCGGTTAGCCTAACTCGAATGATGATGCTTGACGACAAACACAGCGAGGGGAATAACTACTACGAACTATACGGTGAAACTTTGGGCGCATTTCATGGCATTACACTGCGCTACGCACTGCGCTTCTTAATTAGTTCCCGACCTTCGGATGAACTGCTGTCCGAACTGGTCACGCTCTCCGACCAGCTCGACCGGGGAGAGGCATAGCACCCTCGCTAAATTACCGGGTTTCGCGTGCGCTTTGCCAATAGTCGTTTGGGCAAATATTCGAAAGGTGAGGAAGCCTTAGGCCATGAGTCTCGGTTCATATGCAGGTGAAGTCTATCGAATCGCCGAAGAACTGCTTGACGACATCCCGCATGATGATATCGAGATCATTCATCGGGAACTGAAGGGACTTGGTATTAACGGCTGGTGCGACTGGAAGGCGAATAACCTGGCTGTAGTATGTAGGTATGTGGAATCCACACCATCGCAGCGAGCAAAATTGAAATTATTCCAACCGCTCCAACCTCTATTGGCACTAGCAGCATTCCAAGAGTGTCTTGCTGGTTACAACCTGCTACTGACAATCGAAAGTCACAACCTTTTTCCAGGGGGTTCCTACAGGATTATGGCCAGACGGACCGCAGAGGCCTTTAGGGATGTTTACACCTTGGCGGTTGACGAGTATTGGCCATGGCCATGGTTAGAAAGTCCTTTTTTTGATGACAGGACAATACGCGGAGCGAGCCAGTAAACCTCTAAGGAGTCAGCCAAACCCTGAATCATGGATCCTGTCTGATAGTTATCATTTCTGAGTGGCTTCCGCCGCTCGATATTCCTCAACCACGTCGTAGAGCATAGTCGCCAGATGACCGAGCAAGGATATGGCTTTGAGGCTGTTTGTTTTGTTGCCGTAATCAAGCGAGACACCATGCAAGATTTCATGTCTATTGTAAATGTGCGCGTGCTGCCGGCGTTCTGCTGAAGCGGTATTCGCGGTCATTCCCAACGGTAACCCAAGCGATTCAATAAGGATCGTGTCGACTCGTGATGACAGTGCATTTATCGCGGCCCCGGTTGCGAGCATTCCACCGGATGCGGATCGCCGACTGAACGGAGACACACCATTGAGCAGTTCCGCACCGATACCATCCGCTTGGGCCAGAAAAACAGGCATAGCAAGGTCGTATTCTCCTCGTTCATGCGCGCCGAAAGCCGCTTCGAGCACGGACCGCCGTCCGGGGAATCGCTCAAAGAGTCGCGACTTGATGTGGTTGATGTACCGCTCGATCATAGCTTCCATAACATCATCAATTTGAGTCTCGTCAACGGAGTTTTGCGCAGTGGCAAGCGCGTAAAAAACCGATAGCTCATTGAGAGTCATTGCATCCGTAAGAAACCAGCCTCTATATGCTAGGTCGGCGAGAAACCGTTTGGTGTCTTCCGGTATCTTTGCTATTTCATCAAAGAATGTTCGAAGTTGCGCCTTGACTTCAGGCCTGTTCAAGAATGACTTGAATTGCCCGATACTTCTATACAGTTGACTCAGACCATTTGAAATCTCTTCAAGCCCAGATCGTTGCATCATCGCCTACTTACACCCGTATGGTTTTTATTGGAGCTCAGCCCCCTCGTAAATCACAAGCTGGTCAACTCGAATGTCATTGTAGATTCACGCTGCTAACGCGTTCACGGCCTTTCCAATTCAAATCCTTGAGCACATCAGCGATTAGAATATCGGCCGAACTTACAAACTCGGTTATCACTTTTGTGATGGCGCGCAGTGTCTCTCGGAATATTCGATTCTCCTCGTCCTTAGAGCCTGGCTCACCAATAATAAAGTTAATCGCAATCTCATCAGCAAGGTTGTAGTAGACGGCGCCACTCTTATCGCCGTCGGCTGTAGCAAACGCGTATCGATCCAAATCAAGATTCTCAAGAACAGATGGAGCAACGTCCTCATCAAAATGAAATACCAGTTTGTTCCGCACCGAATTAAGGACCGTATCCTGTAATTCTTTAGTCTCTTTGCTCTTTAATAGTTTGCCGAATCCGTTACGGAAAGCTGCCCGTTCATTATGCTGTTTGCCCAACGTGTTCGCGATTTTGAGGCCTTCATACAAAACACCACACGCGAACAAAAAAGCGTTGATGTGCTGCCGCGTACCTGCTGGTGTCTCACTGTTGCCATGCTCAATTAATACTTGAAAGCAAAATTTAAGGCCGTTAACTATGCGAGCCAGTGGCAACAGACTTACGAACCGCGGGTCAGTCCGCAGTTGTTCGAAATCTTCTTTGGAGATGGAAACTTCCCATCTTTCGGGATGAACGCTCATACTCCACTCCTCTTCAAAGTCGCTATCTGAGCCATCGATGTAGCGGCGTTAGTCCAGCTCATAAGAGCGCTCACACAATGCATTATCGCATTCCTTCTTAGATCAGCCTGAAGTTGCCGATCGATCCAACTCTTTGGGCTCACGCGGTAGATTCGTCGAAGATCACCTGGAGCGACGTTTCCAGCATTTCGTTCGTGATGCCTTGTTTGATTCTGAGAGGCTCCATCACACTAACAAGTGCCTCGTCAGCTGAGCGGAACAAGGTGGAGCATTCATCCAGCTCAACGACCATTCGATTCCGACCTTTTGAGGTCATGAATTCAGTCGCGCATCAGTTGGCAGTGCTGAGAAGATTACATCATCTCGTATTACAGGATTCGCAGTTCATAATAGCAACTCATTCACCAATACTCCTGGCCTACCCGCGAGCGAAGATCTTGGTACTTGAGGGGAGCGGTTTCACCGAAGTAAGCTACGAACACACGGAGCATTTTGCCGTGGTAAAGGAGTTCGTCAATAATCCGATGCGAATGATCGAGGCTGTTTTAGACTAAACAAGAACCTAGCTAGACAAGATCATCCAGCTCGGGGAATTTCTTGTAGATTATAGCCAGCAATTCTGTTTCTATTCGGCCGATTGACAAACCCACTCCTCTCTTGACCTGCTGATATTCTTCTGTTGAGCAGCGGTCTTTGCACGCGTCCAAGGCGTCTGAAAGAGACCTGACGGCAGCCAGGGCGTGATGTTTTATTTCAACTGCAACTTCTTGTTCCATCAGAGAGCTCCTGTGCATTGGGCGATAGCACTTTCGAAATTGGTCCCATAGTCACCGGGAATCCCGAGCAGATGTTTAGACTTGTCGTGGCATTCTACAAAAGAAAAAATCACCGATTCCGAAGCACTAGGTTAATCGATCACTAACTCTTACCTCTATCTCCACAACCAACGCCCGCAATAGTGCGATGAACATTTCTATATCAATTCTCTCTGGCATACCAGAGTTCTCGCGCAAGCCTTCCTTCAGGATGGAAAGGGCTTCACGATATCTCTTTACCGAAATCGCTCGACCCGCGTCGGTTATGTATGCTAATTCGCTTGGAATTTCTAATGGCGCCTCGATACTCATTTGGATCTCCTCGTAAGACTTGTCTTTATTTCGGCACTCTTTCCAAACATTCCATGTATGCGTTCATGCATTCCTCAGATCGTCGGCGATCGTTCCCTGCGAAGCGCAAACATTGAATCAACCGCATGCGACAGTCGTCCTCATCCTTAGGAGGCGGTGGTGGAAACGGAATGGTGGGACTGCCTGGAATCGGAATAACCTTGTCTGAACTTGGGCGCGACGTTTGTACTGGCGGATTTGCGGGTAGATCACGCGGATGTATCAGCGGATTCCAGGGCTGTGCGGCGCTGCACTCTCGCTATGGCCGATGACTGGAAAGCCGAGGTCTCCACTCCTGTCACCCTCCCAACGCAATTTGCTTCCGAAGCTTTGGTTGAGGAATTCCAAATCAACTGCGATCAAAGTTAGCGCTCCCTGAATTGCATGAAACGCATCAACCCCTTTAGCGTATTTGACGCGATCGGAAGTCGGGCCGGATACCTTGAATTGACAAACGTATCCGATGGACTCCTCATCCTTTTCCGGCTTTCCTAGCGTCACAATTACCTTCGCGGATTGCCCCTCAATAGAAAATTCACGTGTTGCGATAGGCTCCCTAATACTTTCGCTTTCCATCCTCTATCTCCAATCTTAGTTGTTCCATGTATCCAAGGGCGGAAGCGGCTGGCCACGTAGGCAAGCTGCATAACGGTCATGTGCTGACGCAATACAACGCCGGTATGCATTCGATCCTCTCACCCTGCCAATTGCGTCGCAGGTCGGATAATCAACTTGGTACAGTTGCGACTCGCATTGCTTTTCCCGATCCGGACTTGTCGGCGGATTGGGAGGCCAGGGCGGCGCTGCAGTTGTCGGCGTGGGCCGAGATATCGGCCGGTTCACATCCGCGGGAGGAGCAGGATGGGTAAGTGGGTTCCAGGGTTGCGCTGCGATCCATTCACCGCAAAGCCACGCGCCATACCAAGTCGCACCGATGGAAGCACCCACCACTACCCAGGGCGCAGCGGCTGCGGCCAGACCGGCGCCTGCGACACCACCCCCGACCCACGGGAGCGCGCCAACCAAAGGATTAAGCCCACTAGGATCTACGTAGTTCAGTGGATTGTTCGCGACGTAGGAATAAAGGTTTATTCCTCCCGCGTAACTAATAGGATCACGAGTTAGAAAGCGGCCCGTGGCAGGATCATAGTAGCGGTTTGTGAGTAGTTGCAGCCCGGTTTCGGTGTCTGTGTAGTAACCGAATTGTGCCTTATAGCTGAACGGGTCACTTACGCCACCACTCAGATTAAGGCCGTGCGCCGCGGACAAGTGATTTGACAGAACGGCACCCGCGGCATCTGTTCGTTGCGAAACATTCCCTTCCGAATCAAACGCGTAGAGGACGCTGACAGTGCTGACGCGGCGTGATACCACCCCGCCAGGACTGAACGTGTTTGTCGCGGCAACCGCACCTGTCGAATCTATCTCCACCACCGGATTGGTTCCATCGTAAAGAAAGAAGGTTGTACCCGAAGAAGTTTGTTTCTTACCCCGAAGACCATCACCTCGATAACCGGCCGTCAACGCGCTGCCAAAAGACGTAAGTCGGTTTTCAGGATCAAATGACAGCGAGACGCCGTTGTAGGCGATTGGATTTCCGTTGGAGTCGTAAGTGAATCCTGTCGCCGTCGGTTGATTCTTTGAATTGTAAGTCTTTGTTGCGCCTTTGAAGGTTGTCGGGTTTCCTGCAGAGTCATATCCGAAATTGTCGGTGAATCCGCCATTGCGCGTCGAGGTCTCCTGCGTAACTTGATCTTTCGTGTCGTAAGTGTAGGCCGTCGTTCCATTCAACGATGTCGCGCCCGGAATATTTGCCGTCACCGTATTGCGATTGCCAACGCCGTCGTAACCGATGCTCGCGAAATCCGAGATGGTGTTACTGCTAATCTGGTTGAGCAGCCCCGTGACTTGGCCGAGCGCATTGTAGGTGTAACTTGCAGTCGCGCCATTCGCGAGCGTCTGGGTTGCGAGCCAATCGTTGTTCTGATAAGTCCAGCTCGTCGTCTCGCTAAACGGATTTGCCATGCTCGACGGGCGACCGGCAGCATCGTAGTAGTGGCTGAACGTTCCTGCCGGTGTCGTCATCGTTTGCCGGCTGCCGTCCGGATAGTAAACGTAGGAAATAGTCTTCCCCACGAGTCCCGTGTAGGTGGTTGTCGTGCTCGACAGCTCATCCAGATTGCCGTAACTATAGCTGTGACTGCCGCTCGCGTCGGTCATTGAAAAACGCCGGCCGTACGAGTCATAGCCAAAGTGCACATTCAGACTAGACGTGGCCGGGTACTGAATGTCCGTCAGCTTGCTCTCGGAGTCCGTGTAGAGATAGTTCGTCACCACGCTATTGCCGTCGATGCGTTGCAGCAGATTGCCGTCGTTGTCGTATGAGGGGAATTGGGTGGTATCACCCCCGGGCAAGAGAATCGATGATACCAAACCGATGTTGTTGTAGGAATAGGTTGTCGTGTTGTTGTTCCCATCCGTCAGCGTCTTCACGCGATATAGAGCGTCGTAGGTATTCGTCACCGGCTCAGTGCTGCCGGTAACCGACAGTGCTTCGCCTTCCACACCGTAGGTTCGGGTGACCTGACGGACTTGAACATTGCTTTCATCGAAAGCCGTCGTGGTGCTGAGCGGCCCACCGACGTAAAGGTAGCCATTGGTCGTGCGGCTTCGGCCCGTCCCGGTTTGTCCTGTAGCAGGATAAGTGGTCGTGTCTGATTGGCCGGCAAGGTTGTAAGTTAAATCTGTTTCATAACCGAGCGCGTCCATTACGGACGCGGTTCTGCCTTGTGAGTCGTAACGTAAGTGTGTTACGTGCCCGAGATTATTTGTAATCGTCAGCGGCTGGCGCACTTTTGCGGGCTGAGAATAGCCGCCGTCAGTGGTGTAGTTGTAAGTTGTCGTGATGGTCGTCGCGGCGTTGTTTCCCGGCGCCACAATCGTAAGTACATTTCCAAGGCTGTCATAGGTGAATGTCGTGGTAGTCGTGCCGCTGCCGTTAGGCGCTGGCCGCGTGATAGTCTGAACCAGACCACTCGGCTCGTAGTAACTAATCGTGGTTGCGGGCTTACTGCCTTCCTGAATGCTTGTTAATCGCCCAAATGAAAAGGCGGTGTAGTCCCAGGTATACGTCGTCGTTACATTGCGCGGAGATGTGAGAGTGGCGACGTGACCAAACTGATCGTAAGTGAATGTCGTCGTGTGGTTATTTCGGTCAGTAACGCTCGTGGGGCGGTGTGGATTAGCTGCGTCAGTATAGGCGATCGTCGTGCTGTGATTAGCAGCATCGGTGATTCCCGTGTCCCTCTTGCTCGAGTCGAATTTCTGAGTCCATGAAAGAGCCAACTGGTTCGCAGCATTTTTGACTTGTACTTGCGTGTTGTTCGAGTTGTAGGTGTAGATGCGTTGGTTACCGTTCGCATCTACGAGCGAAGTCACCTTGCCCGTGGAATCGTAGTTAATGGTCGCCGTTGCGTTGCCCGTACCGGTCGGACTTGGAACGGTGATCGTGTTTAGCTGCTGGCCTTTTTCAGCCGTATAGGCATACGTCCAGCGAGCCGGCGGACTCGACGTACCGGAAGTTACGACCTGCGAAACAGTCTGCAGGAAGATTCCAGTCGTGGCAGTGGCAGTGGAAAACCCGTACGCGATTTGCCGGTTATAAATATCCGTGGCGGTCGCGAGTCTTCCATTAACTCCATAAGCCAGCGTCAAAAGAACCGCGCTGCTTCCCGCATCTGTAATTTGCGTCAGCGCGCGACTGCCATTCCACGCAAAGTTCAACGACTGGCCCGTCCGGTTCGTGATTTGGTTTAGGCTGTACGTCGTACCCGCAAACTGCGTGAATTTCCATTTCGTCTGATCGGCCCAGGTGATCGTGATGGATTGCCATGTGCCGGTGGGCGAACCCGCAATGCCCGACACGACATAAGGCGCGCCCGCCACCGTCGTGAAACTACCGGTCGGTTGCCCGCTCCCATTCAATTGAGGCGTCAGGTTCTCAACCATCCCGCTCGGATAATTGAGCTTAACGATTCCCCACGTCCCTGACGTGGCGGTAAGCCTGACGTCGTAGGTGTGCACCCAACCGCGCGTAAGTCCCGGCGAGCCATAACCCGTCGCTCCTACAAGGGCTTGATAGCCGTGGTACTCACGCCGCCAAACTACAGGTAATCCATTTGGGTTGTAGATCGTCAGATCGGGTGCAGGCGCGTAACTCTCTCTGCCCGACGTTAAGCTAACCGGATCTCCGGCCGACGGACCGTGGCCCTCTCCGCCATAAATCTGGTCGGCTTTCGGTGCCGGTCGGTCATAAGGGCAACACGGCGTTGGTAACGGGTCATTGGCTTGCAGGATAAGGAGGTAAACAATCGCAGACGATGACAAGACGTTCTGGCTATCTCGGACTTGGTACGTGAAGTAATCCCAGCCCGAGTAATTATATTGAGGCTGGAAATACTTCATGTCCTGCTGCTGTAAACCGTTGAGAGTTCCGTGCGCGGGATAAACCACAACCTCCGGTCCGCTGATCGGATCTCCATCCGGATCGCCGTCATTCGCGAGTATCGGACCAATGACTGTGCCGCCACGAATAATGTAGAAATCGGTAATCGCATAAGGCCCGTTATTAACCACATTCACCGTCACGGTCACTGTGTTTCCGCATGCTCCCAAACTGTCGCAGGCGCGATATGTAAACGAATCTGTTCCCGTCCAACTGGGGTTCGTTAGGCTGTAGTAATAATTACTGCCTCCGCCATTGGCGAGGGTTCCGCGAGTGGGGAACGTGACAATGTCGGCCGACATGGGATTGTTTTCGGGATCGTAATCGTTGGCGAGCAACGGTCCGATGTATCCATTTCCGTGTCGCGTGTAGCTATCGGGGGCGGCGACTGGAGGTGAATTCGGAGGCACAAAGGGCAACAACGGCAACAGGAGCAGCAACGCCGGGAGACCTACGAGACTGTGAAGCATTTGTGGACGGAACATGGAGTTGTCCTTTCGTGAGTACTGGCGTTGAGAACGTCTCTCCTAATAAGACGGTGCGCTTGGCGAGTCGGGGAGTTATTTGTATCACCATCCTAGGAGTTCCTACTGAATCGGATGGTAGATCGGCGCGCCTTATATCACCGATACCGACTTTAAACAAGACCAATTTGTTCGGGTGTCGTTAGCACATGATATGTCCGGTTGAGTTAGCACGTGAAGTGTCCGCTTTGAGAAAGGCCAGGGAAAGGCTTCATGGCAGGATGCGGCATGAAGCAGAGCACCGAGGCCGCGTGGGAACGGGCGATGGAAGTACACGAAGTGATGTTGCGAGCGATGGCCAAGCGCATCACGTGGTGGCAAGCGGCCGAGATCATCGGGATCAGTTGTCGACAGATGGGGCGGTGGCTGCGACGTTACGAGGAACACGGATACGAGGGTCTGCGAGATCGGCGACGTGGGCGGGTGTCAGAGAAGCGGGTGCCACTGGCGCAAGTGGAAGAAGTGCTGCGGCTTTATCAAGAGCAGTACTTTGATTTCAACGTGCGCCATTTTCACGAAAAGCTTCAGGCTGAGCACGGCATTAAGCTCAGTTACACCTGGGTGAAGCTGGCCTTGCAGGGCGCCGGGTTGGTGAAGAAGGGCCGGAAGCGTGGCGTGCATCGGAAGCGGCGGCCGCGGCGGTCTTTACCGGGGATGCTCTTACACATCGACGCCAGCCAGCACCAGTGGTTTTGTGATCATCGTGGTACGACCTGGTAGTGATCATGGACGACGCCACCAGCGAGGTCTATTACGCGCAACTGGTCGAAGAAGAATCGACGCGCACAGTAATGGCCGGAAGAGCATTGAAAGAACTCGGCATTCAACTGATTCCGGCTTACTCACCGCAGGCGCGCGGGCGCAGCGAGCGCGGCTTTGGCACCTGGCAGGGACGGTTGCCGCAGGAGCTGAGACTGCACAGCATCACCACCCTGGAGGACGCCAATCGCTTTCTGCGCAAGCAGTACATCGCCGAGTTCAATCAGCACTTCACGGTCACCGCCAGTGAGCGCGGCACTGCCTTTGTGCCCTGGCGCCGCAAAGATCTCGACCTGGTCTTCTCGCTGCAACACGAGCGGGTGGTGGCGCGCGACAACACGGTGAGCTTCGCCAACCGGATCTGGCAACTCGATCGCAGCAAGCTGCGCGCCACGCTGGCCGGCTGCCGCGTCACCATTCACGAACATCTGGACGAGACGGTCTCAATCACCTTTGGTCCGCATCTGGTCGGCCGCTTCAACCTTGACGCCGTCCCCTTGCTGGCCAGACCAAAGACTCCGGCTGTGGAAATGATGGAAAAGTCAGGCCAAAAAGCAGCCTGAATTTTCCACACTTCCACCACTATTACTGAGACTTAACTACTTGAAAACTAAAAACCTAAAACCGGACATTTCACTTGCTAATAATACTGGACACTTTAATTTGCTAAAGACAGACCAATTTGTTCGGGGGGAGATTAAGGGGCGATCGGAACGCACGCTGAATAGTTGGATCGGATTTGGACTTCAGTTTTTGCTCACTTGTTTCAGTCTGTGTTGCCAACGGAGATGCCTCCGTTGGGCCCTTTCCGGCGGTTGAGTTGACTGAAGCGGCTGGGATCGCGGATTCGCATGTAACGCAACCAGATTGCGTGATCCTCCTGACAGACTCTCACGGGTAAGTTTTGCAGAGCGGAACG
Organism: Pyrinomonadaceae bacterium; assembly: GCA_035273325.1. Lineage (GTDB taxonomy): Bacteria > Acidobacteriota > Blastocatellia > Pyrinomonadales > Pyrinomonadaceae > PSRF01. The sequence continues at coordinate 19,845 of DATEPF010000182.1, forward strand.
CCCGCGTCCTTTCAAGCTCGTTGTCGTCTACTCGACCAACGGAGGCTTCGAGCCCTTTAAGTTCCCGAGGCCGACGGCTAACATACTCGAGCATCACTTCTCGGAGATTCCGGAAGGCCAAGCGCCCCGAGTTTGAGTGCTAGGTTGATCCTCATCTTGCGCGGAATGCGCGATAGTAGCTACCAGGTGCTCCTTTGAGGTAAGAATAGGGACCGAAGAGTAACCCCTATTTAATGAACGCCGATGGGAAGGAGAAAGCCCGACAAACTTGAGAATCGCTCGGAATTTAAAAGGCTAACGGGTCGCGTTGATGTCGAACTTCAAAACGACGAGCCAAATTGGGATTTAATTGACGAAACACTGGGCAGAATCAAGCGCATCTTCAAGCATGTACAATTCTTAAATCCCGAAGAGAAGAATTCTTACACAGGTTGGATTGATGCCGCCGAGCGTCGGTTTAATCAAATGCGGCAACACGCAGCTAAAATTCAACGGCTTCAACTTAAATCACATCTCGGCAGTCTGAGAAGTACTATTGAGCATCTTCGAAGCACTCACCCGCTATACCAGTCAACACCCAGGGACGCTTGGAAGAAGGTTCGCGAGATCATGCACTTCCTACAACACACGCACTTTGCTTCGGCCGGTGAGAACCAGATCGGTTTACACGATTTGAACGAGTTACGCCACGAAGTCAAGAAATACGAACAAGAGGAACTCAGAAAGCCATCTCCAGAACGATTCTTTACT
>DATEPF010000183.1:0-3143 GCA_035273325.1 Pyrinomonadaceae bacterium
ACCTTAACGCGATTGATTTCGGCGGCAATCTCCGCTTTCATGCGCAGTTCGAAATCAGGCACGGTGTCAGCCAGCAGCGCCTTCATCTTTTCATACATCCCAGTGGTGGTTGTTTCAGTATTCATCATTGAATGTTTCGCGTGTTTCCTGATCTCCCTCTTCCCTTGGGAGAGGGCCGGGGAGAGGGTCTACGGGAGCTACATTTTGTGATTTGAAGGTTTGATAAACACCTCTAATCCCGAGCTTGGCCTTTCCTCCAGAAACAAAGCGAGGTGCGTCGCAACCCCTCCCCTAACCCCTCCCAAAGGAGGGGAATAAGATCCACTAATTACCTAAACACACGAAATAAAACGTCACGCTATTAGTTGATCAATCCGCCCGATTGGTTTTCCACTTCATGCTGACATCGAACACTTTCGGGGAATGCGTCAACGCTCCCGCGGAGATGAAATCGACTCCCGTTTCGGCAATACCGCGCACCGTCTCAAGCGTGACGTTGCCCGAGGCTTCCAACTTCGCACGGCCGGCCGTGAGCCCAACGGCCTCTCGCATCATCTCCACCGGCATGTTATCGAGCAATATTCGCTCTACTTTGAGTTCCAACAACTCTTTGACGTCGGCAATGGTGCGCGCTTCGACTTCTATCTCCAGCTGCGTCGCAGCACCGCGCGCGCTCTCGACGGCCCGCGCCAATGAGCCGGCGAAGTCGATATGGTTGTCCTTAATTAATATCAGATCAAACAAGCCCGTCCGGTGATTCTGTGCGCCGCCGCGTCGTACGGCCAACTTGTCCAGCAAACGTAAACCCGGCGCAGTTTTACGGGTATCCAGAATTACGGCGTTCGTACCTTTTATCGCGTCGACAAACTGCCGCGTTAGCGTTGCGATGCCTGACATTCGTCCAAGGAAATTGAGCGCCGTGCGTTCCCCGGTTAACAATGGCCGCGCCGATCCGGAAATATCTGCGAGAACCGAACCCTTGGTAACGCGCGAGCCTTCAGCCACCTGCGTGCGAAAGTTAACGTCATCGTCTAACAAGAGAAACACTTTTTCAGCGACGTCAAGACCGGCCACCACGCCGTCCTGCTTGGCAATGATCTGCGCGGTTAAGGTTGCGTCAGCGGGTACGATGCTGTTTGTTGTCGCATCACCAGCGCCGACGTCCTCGTCGAGTGCGCGTCTCAGACAAGTGATAACTTCTTCTGGAAGTGGTTCAGTCATTTCGTGATTCGGGAAACGAATGAGGATACGGATATTGAGTGGCTTTGCAAGTAGGGCTATTCTTCGTGCTATTTAGTGGATCGCTTTTGAACTAACGATAAAAGCGATCCACGAATTACACGAAATACGCGCAGATGTTCAGAGTACAAGCTTTAGCTTGCCGCTCCTGCAACCGAGCAACCTAAAGGTTGTACTCTGAACGTCTTCGCGACCCAAAGAGATGATTAAGGACCCTGAAACTCCAACCAGAATCACGGATGCAAGTGGATCACGGATGCAAGTGAATCACGGATGCAAGTGAAACACCTTGTTCATGATCTTCCATTCGCCGTCCACCTTCAAAAGAGTAAATAAATCGGTAAACCGGTGACCGGTCCAATTGTCGAGTTCCAATCGGACAGCAGCCACAGTCTCGTAGACGTCGATGCTGGCGATGCGGCCCTGCAAATCCGTCGCTGGACCATTCTGATCATTCCAATCAAAGAGCTGCTGTATTGGTCCGGCGAACAGATCGTTGCCGACGTAACCGAAAATCGTAGCGTCGCCATGAAATGCCGGCTTCATATCGGCTCCTCGTCCTGATTTGCCGGCGTCAATGTATGTCTGGACAGTCCTGGTGATCGCGTCGTAATCGCTGAGGCCGGAGGCTGTTGTGTTCGCGACTTTCTCTGCTGCTTGCATTTAGGGTCTCCTTGAAGGTTGAAGTGGACCAGTATCTTAACCTGACAGCCGCTTGACATCGAGTTCGAAGCGGACGTTCGTGTAATTCGTGGATCGTTTTTACACCACACTTAAAAGCGATCCACGAATTACGCGAACTACACGAAATGCGAATTCAGGTCTTTCAGTGTTAATCTTTCTCAAAACAAAAACACGACGCAGGGAGATTGTTTATGGAACGCAAGTCTGCATCCGATTATCCGCAAGAGTTGTTAGACCTGTTTCACGAGTACCAGCACGGCGACATTGACCGCCGCAGCTTCCTGGAAGGAGTCGGTAAATTCGCTGTAGGCGGCCTGACCGTGGCAGCGATTTTTGAGAGTCTGACTCCGAACTACGCGTGGGCCCAACAGGTGAAGGCTGACGACAAACGTATTAAGGTCGGTTACGAAACGATCCAATCGCCTGCCGGAAATGGCACGATTAAGGGGTATCTGGCGCGGCCCGCGCAGGGTAAGAAGCACCCGGTCGTGCTGGTCATTCATGAGAACCGCGGACTCAATCCTTACATTGAAGACGTGGCGCGGCGCCTGGCGACGGAAAAATTCATTGCCTTCGCCCCGGACGGTTTGACCTCGGTCGGCGGCTTTCCGGGCACCGACGAGAAAGGCGCGGCGCTTTTCCGCCAGGTCGACGCGAAGAAAATGTTTGAAGATTTTGTGGCCGCGGCGACGTGGCTCAAGGCGCGGCCCGACTCAACAGGCAAACTGGGCGCCGTAGGGTTTTGTTTCGGCGGCGGGATTGTAAACCAGTTGGCCGTGCGGCTCGGTCCTGAACTAAACGCCGGCGTTGCGTTCTACGGCAGACAAGCGGGCGTTGATGACGTGCCTAAGATTTCTGCACCGTTGATGTTTCAGTACGCAGGTAACGATCAACGAATCAACGAAGGCATTGCGGCTTACGAGGCGGCCCTGAAAGCTAACAACAAAGTTTTCGAGTCGCACATGTATGAAGGCAAGCAGCACGGCTTCCACAACGACACCACGCCACGTTACGACGAAGGCGCCGCCAAACTAGCGTGGTCGCGGACGCTCGATTGGTTCAAAAAGTACTTGCGTTAGCAACGATGTCCGACATGCTTCAGCTTGTCGGCACAGCTGGCAAATACTCAAGATTACAGAAACCGCAATCGTTGAATAACCTGATTGGCGTTGAGTCATCACAAAACTCGACGACAAGCTGAAGCATGTCGAACAACGATG
>DATEPF010000184.1:0-11968 GCA_035273325.1 Pyrinomonadaceae bacterium
CAGATTACAGCTCAACAGTAAAGGAGCCCTTTAGTCTTCTCATGTTTTGTAATCTGCGGAATCTGCGGATGAATTGCCGCGGTTATAATGAGGTCGGTATAATTCCGACGTTTAACCATTCCTGAACAATTCGGAGATCAATCGATGTTGCGACGTCGCGCCGTAGCTCTCTCGCTAAGTCTATGTCTTTTGTCACTAACGTCCTTCGCGCAGGCGCCGGCTTCTGCGGAAGACATTCGCGCGCGTATTCGCAAGGAGGGAATGAACAATTCTCAAATCATGAAGTCTATACACATGCTTTCGGATGTGTATGGACCACGATTGACCGGGTCGCCTAACCACAAGCGGGCGGCCGAATGGGCCATCAAGCAGATGCAGCAATGGGGGATGGTAAATGGACACCTCGAACCGTGGGACTTCAAGCATCCGGGATGGCTTAACGAACGCCTGAGCGCGCACATTATTTCGCCCGTCAAAGATGCTCTTGTTACGGAAGCGCTGGCGTGGACCCCGGGCACTTTGGGTACGGTGCGCGCGCGTGCTTACCGAATCGTGTTGCCTGAAAGACCGACGCAGGAACAACTGAATGCTTTTTTTGAGAAAGAAAAACGAAACGTACGCGGGCGTATCATCATGGCGGGCAAGCCGCAGGTAGTCCGCGTCAATCTAACTCCGCCGCCGAAGCGCACACCCGATCCCGACATTGCACGCCGCTTCGATCCTAACGCGACTCCTTCTCCGTCTCCCTCCCCAACTCCGACAGCGTCTCCGACGACAAATGTATTATCAGCACGCGACATCAATGAAAAGTTGGATCTGTTTCTGAAATCCAATGGAGCGCGCGTCCGCGTCAACGATGCCGGACGCGAGCACGGCCAGATACGCGCATTCAACAATCGCACGTTCGATGTGAGAAAAGCTGTTCCTACCGTCGTGATGCGCAATGAAGACTACGGACGAATTTGGCGTCTAATGGACAGCGGGCACGTGGCGATGCTGGAGTTCAACATTGTCAACCGGATCTATCCTGAAGGCCGGACTACCTACAACGCCTTCGCAGAAATTCCCGGCACTGACAAAGCTGACGAAGTAGTAATGCTGGGTGGCCACCTGGACTCGTGGCATGCCGCCACCGGCGCAACAGATAACGCGATTGGATGCGCGATCATGATGGAAGCGGCGCGGATCCTGACAAAGCTCGGTCTGAAACCGCGCCGCACCATTCGCGTCGCATTATGGAGCGGAGAAGAGCAGGGGTTGCTTGGTTCGCGCGAATACGTGAAAGAGCACTTCGGCAGTTTTGAAAATCCGAAGCCTGCGTACGAAAAATTTAACGGCTACTTCAATATTGACTCCGGCACCGGAAGACTGCGCGGCGCCTTAGCGTTTGGACCACCGGAAATCGCAAGCGTATTGCGCAAAATCCTGGAACCATTTAAAGACGACGGTGTGGCAGGAGCCTCCGCCACGCGCAGCCGGCGCACGGGCGGCACTGATAGTACTTCCTTCAATCAAGCCGGCCTGCCAGGCGTAAACATGGCGCAGGATCCAATTGAGTATGGCTCTCACACCTGGCACACCAATCTCGATACTTATGAACGCATTCTGGAAGATGATGTAAAACGCGCTGCTGTAATCATGGCGACCACGGTTTACGAGGTGGCGATGCGCGATGAGATGCTGCCCAGGTTTAGCAGGGAATCAATGCCGCCGGCGCCGCCGTCGCCGACCCCGACGCCGACGCCGACACCGGAATGAGTTAGTTACGCGTTCTGTTTATCATCCGCCGATAAAACTCATCGAGCGCGAGGGAGCAGTGAAGGTGGGATCGCTAATGTAGTGGCGCGGTTCTTTCTTCAACACTGCAGCTTCAATAAATTCGATGATCTCCTGGCGAGATGCGCTGTTGCGGACCACATCGCGTAATGAATACTCCACTGTAGAAAATAGGCAGGTGCGAATTTGTCCATCGGCAGTAAGCCGAATTCGCGAGCAGGCGCCGCAGAAGGGTTCCGTCACTGGAGCAATAATTCCGATTTCACCTGGTGCGCCATCAGCGAAGCGATAACGCGAAGACGTTTCCGATCCACGCGCAGCGTCGATGGGAACTAAAGGAAACCGCGCCTCGATCCGTTCGCGAATCTCACGACCGGAAACTACGTCATCGCGGGACCAGTCATGTCCGGAGTCCAGCGGCATGAATTCGATGAAGCGCATCTTCACATCGTAGTCGCGAGCAAACTGCGCGAAGTCCGGCACCTCCTCCTCATTGTGTCCGCGTACGATCACAGCGTTGATCTTGATCGGAGAAAGTTGCGCTTGTTTGGCTGCTTCAATTCCAGCCAGTACACGATCGAGCACATCGACTCCGGTCATCTGTTTGAAAACGTCGCGCTTCAAACTATCAACGCTGATCGTGATGCGGTCCAACCCCGCGGCTTTCAAACCGTGGGCGCGATCCGGAAGAAAGTAACCGTTGGTTGTCAGAGCCAGATCGCGCAACCCTTTATCTTTCAATCGGGCAAGTTTCTGGATGATCGTTTCTATGTCCCGCCGCATCATCGGCTCGCCACCAGTGAGTCTGATCTTTTCGATCCCGAGGGAAACAAAGATGTCGCAAACGTATTCAATCTCTTCGTACGAAAGCATTTGTTCCTTGGGGGCGATAGGCGGTTCACCGTGCGGCAGGCAATAAAAGCAGCGAAAATTGCAGCGATCCGTCAAAGACACGCGCAAGTCGCGAATCTGCCGGCTGAATGAATCTCTAAGGACTGCTGTGTTCACGGGGGTAATCATAAGCGACTACCGGTTCAATATCGAATGTAAGGACCGCGTGTCTGCGGCTTGGCCGCCATCGGTGCGGAAAGGCTGTGCCTTTCCGACGGTGGCACTACAAAAAAGCGGCGAGGCTAAGCCTCGCCGCTTCTTTTTATTGAATCGACTTTCGGAAAGGCGGAGCCTTTCCGCACCGGGTGCGGCACAGCCACCAATATAAGGCAGAGCCTTACCGCACCGGATGCGGCATAGCCGCCGACACCTTACTCCACGATCGCGCGGGTGCGGATACGATCGACGCCGATACGTTTTTGGACCAGACGCTCGACATTGAGTGGAATGCCCTCCGCTTTGGCCTGTCGAATGAAGGCTGCATCGATCTTGAAGATCGACAGTTTCACCAACTCTTCCATCGAGAGATTAGTCAACCCTTCGTTCCGAATCTCGGTCACAAAAGCGGGGCTGATTTTGAAGATGCTCATCTTCACCAGATTCTCAAAAGGCTCTTTATCAAAACCCATCTCAGCGGCCTGGCGAATAAAGTTAGCGTCGATCTTGAATATTCGCGCTTTGACCAGTTCTCCCATGCCCAGGTTAGGAAAACCAGTGTTCTTCATTTCCCGCATGTAGGCTGAATCGATTTTGAAGATCGTGGCCTTGAACAGATCGCCTACGGTCAGATTTGGGAAGCCGGCAGATACCAGGTCGTCGGCGCGAGCCGTGGTGACGTTCAAAACTGCCGCAGCCAATAGTCTTTCTTCGAGGCTGCCATGCACATCGCGAGACGACTCCTTTTCAAAGTCGAAACCGCGCGTCTTCATGGCTGACACGAAAGCAACGGAGCCCGTGAACCGAAACGTGCCGGAGCCCTTTCCGTTCTCAAAGCTGCCTTCCCCCTCGATCGTCCCTGCTTCGCGCACCAGGTTGAATTGAATCGGCCCTCCCGCTTCCACCTGCTGGCGTGTCAAACCCAGCTCAGACAGTTCAAAAGTCTGACCGATATTGTGTTGACGCGCCTTTTCCGGTCCCCGCGAAAGATGCAAGTTCAGGTGCGTTTTTTCGTCGGACAAGGTGGCTTTCCACTCGCCGGTCATGGAGGTTTGGGCGGAAAGATTGAGGGTCGCGAAGGACGCGATTAGAACGACGCTCAATAGGGACAGCACCCAGATTTTCTTGGGCATAAGTCGACTCCTTTTACTTAACGATGCGGGCAAACGTACCTCACAAAATGTGATTGTTGCACGTCTGGCGGGAAGGATAGTTCCGAAAAGTGCTTCCGAGAGGATTCAACTATTTCGTGTTAGTTCGTGTAATTCGTGGATCGTCCTATTCGGGCAGTTAAAACGATCCACGAACTAACACGAATTATTCTAGAACGTATATCCGTAATAGACTCCGAGATAGTTATTACCGCGCCCCTGGTTGCCGAAGTTATATCCGGTATACAGCAGACTTTTTGGCGACAGCGTGATGCCTGTGCCCACCACCAGGTATCCGTAGTCGTTGTTGCCGCTCGCCCAGTCCGCGACAAAAGAGATTCGTTTGGTAATTGGTTGTTCCACCCCGAGCATGACGCCGTTTTTATCTATGTCATCTTCCAATGAACCGATCAGATGGTAACCGCCAAACGTCACGCGTGGTCCATATGTGCCTTCAAAGCTTTTACTGCCGACGAGGTAAACCTGGGCCGTGGTGCTCGATTGTGAGCGACGCGTGATTGGCGTGGAAATCAAAACGCCGGTGGCGAAGGCCAGACCGTTCTTCTCGTTCGAGTAAAACTGCCACTTGAAGTTTGGTTCAATCTGAATTGATTCGGGCGGCTCAGCTCTGGTGTAAAAGGCGTTGACCCCGACCTCCATGTTGCCCGGCAGACCAACTACCACACGTGGTCCATACTCCTGGTACCCACCTTCGCGCAGCGTCCCAAAGTGAATCATGAAGTCTGCCTCGAGGTAGACCTTTCCCGGTGACTGCACGTCGGTAGAAGGAATATTGAACACCGTCGATTGGGCATCTGCGTCGGATGCGCGCAGAAGTAAACAAAGGACCAATGCCGGCAGGCTGAATAAGACTATTCTCTGACGGTTCATCAAGAGATTCCTCCTTTTCGGCACTCAGTTGCAGAATTCACTTCGCGTCACAGAGGCAATTTGTGGGCGATGCGGGTAGGTATCAGGTTGTACAGCTCGCGTGGCGAATCTTTTAACTCGGATCGGCGGTGAACGCAAGAATAAGGTACGCCGGAACGCCTAAAAACTTTCAAGAATCGGGCTCGCTCTTCACTGGGACCGCGGGCGTCCCCGCCCGCACTGAGCGAAGCGAAAACTCGCATTACATATGCTGATCATCCAGTGTACGAAGGAGCGAAGAATTACTTTCCGTGACGTCCAGGCATTTAATACTACGATTCGCTTCGCTCAGTGCGGGCGGGGACGCCCGCGGTCCCAGTAAAGGAGCGAGCGCGATTCCTTGAAAGGGTTTAGGCATGTAATGGTTTTGATGACGCACATACGAATTTCATCTATGATGCCGCTCAAATGACGCTCCTCACTTCGATTGTTTTGCGCCGCACTGGCTTTGTCGCTGTAATTATCCTGCTAGTGTCGGTTTTCGTGTCGGGCCAGTCCGGGCCTGAGAAAGTATCGGTTGAAAAGTGCGCAGGCCTGCACTGCGAACTGTCGGGCAGTGGCGATCCGATAATTGCTTTACATGGACTGGGAGCAAGCCTCTATAGCTGGCGGGAACTAGTCGGAAAAATTCCAAACCATCGGTTGATACTCATTGATTTCCGGGGCGCCGGGAAATCTATCAAGCCTCGCGACAAACACTATTCGAGTCAGCACCAGGCCGAACTGATTTACCAATACATCCGAGAGAAGGACCTTAAAAATCTAACTCTCATGGGAAATTCCTACGGCGGAGCCGTAGCGCTCCTCGTCACCTTAAAACTGATCAATACACCTGAAGACAAGCGCCGCCTTTCGAGACTTATCTTGATCGGCAGCGGGGCCTACGAGCATGACCAACCAGGTCATCTTAAACTTCTGCGAACGCCGATTATTGGTCGGCTGCTGACGTTTTTAGTGCCCAGGATAGGGATGAAGAAAGTTCTCAAGGAGTCGTATTACGACAAATGCGGAATCACTGACGAGCAAATAGACGCATACCTGGAACCGATAAGTTCGTCTGCAGGCCGTTATGCGCTTGTGCAAACTGCGAAACAAGCCGTTCCGAAGAACATTAAGGAAATTACGGAGAAGTATCCGACGATTGAAGTTCCAACACTAATCTTGTGGGGTGAAGACGACCGCATCCTTAGCGCCAAAAAAACAGCCTGTCGACTGGATAAGGATATCGGGCCGTCAACCCTCGTAGTCATAAAATATGCCGGTCATGTTCCTCAGGAAGAACAGCCCGCAGCAACTATTTGTCAGATTAACTTGTTCCTTGGATCCAACATTCCGTGCCCGCCTCAAGTGCCTCGTGCGCCCGACCCTTCGCGGCGCTGCAAGCCACGAGTACCGCCGAAGGATCCCTTCAAAGAGTGCCCGGTTAAAAAGCAATAGCTGTTATTGAAACCTCGAAGCGAGGAGGCGAAGACTTATCAATCTTTATTACGAAACCTACGGCAATGGCAACCCGATTGTCTTTCTGCATGGGCTAGGCGCCAGCATCTACACCTGGCGAAAGTTAAGGGAGCCGCTGGAGGGTAGTTACAAGCTGTTCATGATTGACCTCAAAGGTTTTGGTGAGTCTCCCAAACCACGAGATGATCGCTATTCGATCGAGGACCAGGCGAATATGGTCTATCAGTTGATCCTGGAAAACGACCTGAAGAACCTTACGATAGTGGGAAACTCATACGGAGGGGCCGTCTCGCTGTTCCTTTCGATCCGGCTGTGCGCGGAGAACCCGAATCGGCTTACTAAACTTGTTCTGATTGATAGTGCGGGCTACAACAAATCGATTCCCTGGTATGTGAAGTTACTGAGGACACCGGTACTCGGTTGGCTGCTGGTTTATTTGTCATCCAACAAGACGCTGGCGAAAACAGTGCTGGAAGAGTCGTACTATAACGATCAGCTCATTACCGATTCAGAGATTGCGGGTTACGCCACACCGCTCGGTTTGAAGAACGCGAAATATGCGCTGTTGAAAGTCGCCGAGCAGGCGCTGCCCGCAGATTTCGAAAGATGGATCGCCAAGTATCCCACCATATCTGTGCCCACACTTATTATTTGGGGTGAGTTTGACGAAGTAATTCCGGTTGAGATTGGGCAGATGCTTAATGCCGCAATACCCTGCTCAGAACTGAAAATCATTCCAAACACCGGTCATATACCTCAGGAAGAAACTCCAACGCCGACAGTCGAATTAATTAAAGACTTCCTTAAAAACTCAATTCCGTGCTGATGTCATCGTAGTGCCTGGTCCATGGCCGCGCGATCGTCCAGCAGGATCCATTCGCTGATCGATAACGGAAGACTTCCATTCTTCAACAAGTCATCGTGGAACTGGCCCAATCGGAAGTTCGCACCGTGTTTGTCGCGATACTTCCCCAGCAGTCGCATGATCTGCCACTTGCCCACCATGTATGTGATCTTCTGCGTGGGGCTTGCAGCTGCGCCGGCGGCTTCACCTGTGGCCGCCTCGCGATCCAATCCGCCCGCCTCCATGAAGTAGTTCACCGCCTGCTCGAAACTCCACTTGCCGGTGTGCAGGTTTACATCGACGCCGATCCGAGCAGCGCGGTATCTGGACAAACGCAGTATCTGGCCCTCCGCAGCAGAGTTAGTCGGATAGAGTCCGGTGCGGAGCATCATCTCCTCGCCATAAAGTGCCCAGCCCTCGATCAGGATGCCGTCGAAATGTTGACGCCGAATTTCATTGGGAAGCTGATTGGCAATCGAGAGCTGCAGGAAGTGACCGGGGATTCCTTCATGTCCCAGGATCGGTCGCGGATCTTCAATGGCCGCGCGAATGTAGAAGTTTTTTGATTTCGGATTGTAGGTGGGAATGAAAAAGAAGCCGCTGTTGTCTTTATCGTAAACTCCGGGCGGATTCATGAAGCCGCCGGGGCTCGTCGGTTTGAATGCTTCCGGAAGTTGTCGAATGTAAAAAGGACCGACGTGCGCCGGCACAGTTACCAGCCGGTTGTTTTTGAGAAATGTAATCATTTCTGCCTGACGGCTTTCATAAGCTTTCAGGAAAGCATTCTGATCGGCCGGGATGTTTTTGCTGCGCGCAGGATCCGGATCGGCGAGTGAAGGATCCGGTAGCAGCGACTCGAGTGCGCGATACCGTCCCAACTCCGCCTGGCCCAACATCTCCACCTGCTTTGCATCCAGGGGCAGGTAATAAACATTCTTCAGTAGATAGTTGTAGTTTTCCTCGCCCATCGGTTTGAAGGGAATCATTCCCGGGAGACGCGCCTCCAGCCAACGGGCAAAATCGTGGATCGATTTGAGTGCGGCGTCGCGTGCGTGGACCAGGTCGTTGCGCTCCGAAGGAGACAGATCCTTTGCCAGGGTCATCAGGCTGTCGTTGAACAAACTGTCAATCGAACGCGCCGATTCGATTGCGAGTTGTGCGTAAAGTCGCACAGGTTTATGCAGTGCGCCTTTAGCTTGCTCTATCACAAAAGGCATCTGACGCAAACGTGCGGTAGCAGCGAGTGCGCGTTTGCGCGGCGTGTCGTACTCCTTTTTCAATAAAGAAAAGATCCCGTTGCTACATTCGTTTACGTACACCTGCGGATCGGTGGCTTCAAAATCCATCACCCGGTTGAAGAATTCGATTTGTTCCAGTTGCGCCTTGAAGAGCAACCAGTCGATGCGATCCTCTTTGGGCCAGTTCTCGGTTTGCATGGCGCGAACTTTGCCGAGTGTTTCTTTCACCTCCAGGCGCCTGGCCAGAATTGATGAAAGCGAATAGTTCGTTAGCTTGTCATCCCACGTGTGAAGTCCGGCGTCGCTGGAAGCAACGGGGTAGTTTTGGTTACGCCAGTTGTAATAATCACGCGCGAGTTTCTGAAGATCTGCCGGCGTTTTAGGTTCCTGCGCCAAGACCGTTAGCGAGGGAATGAACATGCCCAGAACAATTAGAAGATGCGTTATTTGTTTCATGATTCAGTCCCTATTCGTCGAGAAAAAGCGATCCATTAAACACACGAAATTCACGAAATGAGGCGGCGCATTTTGTGTGATTTCGTGTAATTCGTGGATGGTATCAGGTCGTACCTAACAGCGTCCGCGCGTTGCGCTGAAGGCCCGACAGTTTAGCGCGCTTCATTGCGCTGCCCCGGAAGCGTTCGGCATAGGCATCCTGATTCAGATCCACCAATTCGGTGAGGGACGCGTTTACGTTGCCGTCGCGCGGTTGAAAACGACTCTCGCTGGATGGCTGTTGAAACCTGTTCCAGGGACAGACGTCCTGGCAAACATCACAACCGTACAACCAGCCGTCCAAATGTTCGCCAATGTGATCGGGAAGAGTTGGTTCACGAAGCTCGATGGTGGCGTAGGAGATGCACTTGTTCGAATCAACCACGTAAGGCTCAGTAATCGCTTGTGTCGGACAAGCGTCAATGCACATCGTGCAGGTGCCGCAATGGTCGTCAACCCGTTCGGTGTCGTAATCGAGATCGATATTCAGAATCAACTCGCCAAGAAACACCCACGATCCGTAGTCAGGGGTGATGAGGTTTGTATGTTTACCGATCCAACCGAGCCCGGCGCGTTGCGCCCAAGCCTTGTCCATCATCGGTTGGATATCGACGCAGACTTTGCCTCGCGCCTCCGGAAATTGTTCCTGAATCCACGACAGTAACGCCTTTAGTTTTGACGACAGTACCTCGTGATAATCATCGCCCCAAGCGTAGCGCGAAACCTTACCCACGTCCGGTGATGAAACATGCTCTGCGTCTGTGTAGTAATTGAGCGCCACGACCACCACTGAGCGGGCGCCAGGAAACAGTATGCGAGGATCCGTCCGCATTTCGGGGTTGCGTGCTATCCACGACATGTTGCCGTGGTAATTGCTCTCAATCCATTGTTGCAGCCGGCGGCCTTCCTCCAGCAGCGGGACTGCGGGGACAATTCCGACCTTTTCGAAACCCAGTTCTCGTGCCGCTTGTTTGATCAGTTCACTGGGCGAACATTGTGGAAGAGGTTTCTGATCCTCAATCGGCCGCACTGATGTGAAACCGCCGTGCATGTAGACAGGATACGAGCGGGATAGGCGTGAGTCTAGCGGGCAGAATTCGTCCACAAGCATTCGGCTCATGTTATTCGTGTAGTTCGTGGGTCGCTTTTAGCGGTCGGCATAAAGCAATCCACGAAACACACGAATAAACCGAACGAGCGCAGATCTAGTCTATTTTTTGCAGTGTTACCGTGGTCATCGGCGAGTTACCGCTGGTCCGGCTGTAAGATAACCAGTAACCCGCTTTTGGATAACGAACCAGTTTGTAGATCGAGCCATCCGCTTTTGCTTCTACTTCAGTGCCCAATACCTGCTTCGCCGTCAGCACGTCGGGCGCAGCTGTCAGAAAATCTGCGGAGATTGTTATGACCTTCAGAGCTTTGTCGTAAACAATCTGCGCTGTTTCCGTTTCATTGAAGACGTAGAAATCCTGCTCCGACCCTTTGTCCTTCGGTTCGCCCAGCTTCTTCCGAACTTCGTCCGCAGTCATTCCTAATTGAATTCCGCGGTATTCGTGGAACGAACTGTTGGACTCATTTGCAACTGGCGACGCGGGCGCGCCCGGCTTTCGCTGCGCAGCTACAGTGACGGTGCTGAGAAGGACTAACGTGACGATCAGAAGAAACGTCGGGGCAGAAAATCTGACTCCCGGTAATAATTGAGCCATAGGTTTCTCCTTTCAAAACTGCGGCAGGACCAGATGTGGAATGGAAAGGGAAGCGATTCTGGCCCGGCGGCCGTGACTTACTTCATTTTCCGCCGACAATAATCCCAACATTTCCCGGTGTCAATGCTCAGAGTCCGTAAAGGCTCGTCCAATTCGCAGATCGTTTTTTCAGGCTGAATAAAAACGATTCACGAAACATACCAAACACGCAAACATAGCACCTTGACTAATGCCGCCTTTTGGAATAGAACCCCTCACGATTTTCCCACTTAGCAGAGGAGTTACGTCATGAAGAAGCTGGTTCTATTTGTGTTCGTTTTGATCGCCGTCTCGGCCTGTGCGCCTCCAACCAACCAATCAGTTAACACCAACACAGCCTCGCCTTCGCCGACGGCCACTCCGTTAACCGAGGCTGAGGCTATTGCCAAAGAGCGGGCCCTCTGGGACGCCTTGAAGGCGAAAGATCACGTCGCGTTCGAGAAGTTGCTGTCGACGGACTACATTGAAGTGCTTCCAGATGGCGTGAATGACAGAGCCGGTACCTTGACGGAAGTCAAAGACCTGGAGATTTCCGATGTAACCTTCTCCGATTGGAGGATGATACCTCTCGGCAACGACGCTGCTCTGCTGATCTACAACGCAACCATAAAAGGGAAGTTCAAGGGCGAAGCGTTTCCTGAAGGTCCCTACCGAAACGCCTCCGGGTGGGTAAACAGAGATGGAAATTTGCAGGTCTTTTATTATCAGGAAACGTTAACTAAACCCGCACCAACAGCGTCGGCGTCGCCTGTAGTCTCTCCCACGGTCACAGCGTCGCCGTCGGCCACTCCGTCGGCGAGCGCCGCCCTGGCGACTCTGCCGGCAGATCCAGTAGAACGCGAGAAGCTGATCTGGGATACGCTAAAACGTAAAGACTTTGATGCTTTCGCTTCATATCTCGACCCCGCACAAGTAGAGGTGGAACCGGAAGGAGTGTTTGATAAAGCTGGGACGCTTCAGGCCGTGAGAAGATTCGACGCTTCAACAGCTCAACTCAGCGATTTCAAAACGATCAAGGTCAATGCTACCACCGAACTCGTGAGCTATCTGGTAACTATGCCCGGTCCGGTAGAGGATCATCTGGCTACGACGATCTGGGTAAATCGCGGAGGGAAATGGCAGGCGATTTTCCACCAGGGAACTACTTTGATAGCTGTGGCTCCAAGGCCGTCTCCGGCGACTTCGCCATCCGCTTCGCCTTCGGCTTCAGCACCAGCGACGCCGGCGAAGTAAGCAGTTTGTTTCGTGTGTTTCGTGGATCGATTTTCGACCAAAAAACGATCC
>DATEPF010000185.1:0-3187 GCA_035273325.1 Pyrinomonadaceae bacterium
TGCGCGAACTTACCAAAAATAGCGAAGCGTAAGATTCAAAGTAGACCGGCCCTGTCGAAGGTGATCGGCGCAGTGTCTGTGCATCACCCACCAGAAAAAAATCGGTGGCCAGCACCGACCCGATGTGTCGAGCTTCATCGAGCGACAGGTTGATCGATCCGGCATACCCCGCACCGCGGGCAGCGGCCCGCGCGAGGTCCGGATCCTGTACCGAAATGTGCATGTCTGTTTTCAGATTGACCGCCAGTTTTTGGGAGGCTAATTGGCCGGTGGCGGTGTTACCAAATTCGAGGACCGCTACTGTCAGGCGACGTTCGGGAGTCTGGGCTGAAACAAACTGCGCACACGTGCCGGGCCAGATAGCGGCACCCAATAGCCATAACAAAATGACGGGCCTTTGAATTAACACAACTTTCAGACGTCCGTTGGAAATAGATGAGCGCGTGAGGACACCGGTTGTAAGGTTCTTATTGTCTTTTCCACAATCGCTGCGAAGGCACGCGCAGGGCCCGGTTGAACTTGCTGGAAGCGTTTTCCCAGGCAATCACCGCGGTCAGCTCCACGATCTCGTCGTCATTATAGTGGCCGCGCAATCGCGCAAAAAATTTGTCGTCGACGTCCTGATCTGTAATCGTCATCCGATCTGCAAGTTCGAGCGCCGCGCGTTCGGCATCGGTGTACAACGGGTGTGACGCATAATCGTGCAGCGCGTCGATTTTCTCTCTCGAAACTCCCAAACTGCTGCCGACCGCAGCGTTGATGTCCTGTCAAAACTCACAGCCGTTCAGAAACGCTACCCGCCGATTCACCAAAGCTTTCAAAGCGTCAGTTATCAAACCTGAGGACTCGATGCCAGCCCACATCGCCCGCGCACCGCGGAAGATAGACGGCCGGCGCGCGTACAGGAGATGGTTCAGGAGCGGGGCGCCCCATTTTTCCTGCTGCGCTTGTAAGACTTGTTTTACATAACGTTCTGCAGTGTCTACGTCAGCATCAGAAACTCTCGCCATTCATTCAATCTCCAATGGAACTAACAGGTCGGGCTCGAACCGCATCATCGCCGGAGCGAGCGTGATAAAGATCATAAACTGCACTCTTCACTTCTGATGGAAAACAGACGCGATGCAGTTCGTATCCGCGCTGCAGAGCGCGCACGGCATCACTCACCTCGCTGATTTCGCGCACCTGGGGTCGGGCGTACCCATCTTCGACGTAGATCAAGCTCTTCGGTTCAACGCCCGCAGCCGTGTAGTAGTTGTAATAAGGAACGTCGCTGGCGCGGTCTTCAATGAAGTAATAGTCCGGATCGTAACCTGCCCGGTTGACGCATTCGCGCGCTGTCGACAGGAAGGCGGGGCGTTCAGCAACCGGCATGTCCAGATCGATGGCTTTGAAGAGGCGTCGCCCTGTAAACCGGCGACTCAGATCTGCGAGGATCGGATCTGACGAGCGCTGCCACTGTTTGACGTGAAACAGAACGTCCGAGTCGTCAACTTCCAAATGTTCCGTGACGGTCAAGCGCGTCTTCCGTAGCACTTTTTCAAACGCGGTGTCCGGTGCGTACCAAACGGGTTGGCCGGCCTCAAGAAGAGTTAATGCGCGACGCAGGATCGATCTGAGTACTGCTTCGGCAGAGCGCAACGTGCGATGGAAGTAGACCTGGCGAAACATGTAGTAACGTGCCTGGAGGTATTCCTCCACCGCGTGCAGTCCGCGCGCTGCCACGTAAATGCGATCGTTCTCTTCGTCGATAGCCAGGGCATTGATAATCCACTCGAGATCGTAGATGCCATACTTCGCGCCGGTCATTAGCGAATCGCGCAGCAGATAATCCATGCGATCCACGTCGAGCTGCGAAGACACAAGTTGGCCCAGGGCGGCGGGTTGGAAGTTGCCTTCAATGATGGCGGCGACATTTCGCGGTAATGAGGAGGAGTACGAACGCAGCAGTTGCCCGATCTCCGTGGCGTCGCTCAACACAACTTCGACCGTCAACTTCTCGTGATGAAAGCCCAAAACTTTTTCCATCACATGCGAGAACGAACCATGGCCCACATCGTGTAGCAGCGCCGCGGCACGTGCTGCGGCCCGGTCATGCGCATTCAAGTCGTGCTTCTCGCCCAACCGATCCAGCACGCGACTCATGAGATGAAAGGCGCCGAGTGAATGCGTAAAGCGAGAATGTTCCGCGCCCTGGTAGGTGTAAAGCCCGAGACCAAGCTGCTTGATGCGCCTGAGTCGCTGAAACTCCATGGAGTCGATCAACCGCATCATCAGTTCACCTTCGTCTGTATCAGTGCGAAGGCGAATGATGTTATGGACCGGATCTCGATATATGCGTTCAGTCACGATTGATGAATTGATCGAAGGCGAAGTTTATCACGCGCGACTTGTTGGGCCCTTCCAGTAAGAGTGTTATCACCCAACAGCTCCGCCGGCTTCGACCAGGTTAATCAGGGCGTATCAGGCGCATAAGGTTCGCGTCAATTCCTATAACCATCGCTGATGTCACGTCATCCCACCTCGACCCCGCCTGTAAGTCCGGTTGTGATTTATGGATAGTTCCCATTTTTTTGGATACGAGGGGCACTGATCCGGCAGGTCAGGCCGGGGCTAAATGCTTGATAGTTCTGAGATTTGTCTGCTAAGCCCGTATGGGCATAAGACTTGCAAAATTGGCTGCAGAATTTATGCGTTTTTTTCCAGAGTCAATTAAAAAATCTGCTATGCCGCCCATTTCGGAGAGCCTTAGTTCGTCGGAGTTTGGGGTTAACGCGCCTGGCAGCACGAGAGGTATCACTAAAAAGAAAGGATCGTTTAGCATGAAAAACAGCATGCGCTTTATCGTCCTGTCGCTGTTTGTCCTGTGTGTTTCGTTTACCGCGTTTGCACAGACTTCAACGACAGGCTCAATCGAAGGAACGGTAGTCGACGTCAATGGCGCCGCCGTTCCGGGGATTGCCGTAACAGTGACTCGCGAAGGAGGTCGCACTGCGAGTGCCACCAGCGGTGACGACGGTATGTTCCGTATGTCAAACCTCGAGCCCGGCCAGTACACAGTAACTGTGGCTGCCACTCAGGGATTCGGCGCGTTTGAACGAGCGGACGTGGGAGTTAATCTGTCCACGATTACCACCGTGATAGTTCAACTTACTCCGGCTGGTGCCGCGGCGACAGTAGATGTTAT
>DATEPF010000186.1:0-6043 GCA_035273325.1 Pyrinomonadaceae bacterium
CCTTCCCGGATGGAACGTAACAGTTGCGATTTCCGGGCATCAGCTCTGGCCAGGATTTGTTCGGCAGCTGCATCAGAATTCGACGGACTACGCATCAACAATAAACAGCAAGCGACAAACACGAAGCTTCCCGTATCAAAAGCAAATGCTCCACCGGTGCCGACCCATGCTATGAGAAATCCAGCCAGCGAGGGCCCCAGGAACATTGCCAGGAGCGAGCTTGTATTTATTAGCGAATTGCCCGCCACTAAACTCTCTTTAGGGATGATTCCAGGAATGAAAGCTTTAAGTGCAGGTAGGAAAAAGGCATCTGCCATACCGAAGACTGCGGCAATAATAAACAAGTGCCAAAGGTGGATTTTGTCCGAAAGAACTAAGGCCGTGAGGGCGCCGCAAACAATCGCCCGCACAACACTCGAGGCGATCATGAGTTTGCGCTGAGAAACCATGTCACTGATGGCGCCCCCCACCAATTGAAAAGCGACTCGCATACCGGTAGCGGTTAACAAAACGCTACCCAGGGCCAAACTGGAACCGGTCAAACTCAGTACCAGCCAGGGGAGAGCCACGAGATAGAACTGGTCGCCCAGGATAGATACGCTTTGACCCAGCCACAGCAAACGAAAGTCTCGCCGGGAAAGCATTTTCAACGCGCTGAAACGGCGTGCGAAGTTACTGACCGAACGTTTCGTGGGAGGAGCGCTCATGACCTACGGATCTTAAAGTAACTACTTCGGGGAAGTCGGCCTGAATATCCAGCAGCCGACGCTTATTTGGTGTCAACTGCCTATGAACATGACGATGAAAGTCATTGAGTGTAGAGGAGTCAGGAGTTCACTCTTACTTTTGCCCGGTAAGCATGACGATGAATGACAAGTGTCAAGCCCATGATGAAATAGAAAATTTGTATCACTTCAGAATCGCCCCAATTGTAATGCACTATCCCGGAGGTTAGAAATCCCAGCAGTCCGCCCAGCGCGCCCAACAGAATTCCTCGTTCAGCCCAACCCAAGTGAGTTCTCTGTTTTAATGATTGCCAGATTGTTTTGGCGTAAACGAAAAGAAATGCCAGCCAAAGAAGCAGTGCGGGAATGCCACGCTCCAGGGCGATCTGCAAGAAATTTGAGTGCATGTGGCCCATCGGAATTCGACCGCCGTCAAACAACCCCCACTGCTTCGCACGATTCTTGATCGAGTCCATTCCGACTCCGATCAGCAGATGGCAAGGATTGCTGACTAAGAGATTCGTGCCTTCTGCCCAAACGATTTGGCGCCACGTTGTCGAATGGTCGGCACGATCGAAGAAGCCTACGTTTCGTTTTTGCTGAAGCACAAACAAACCGGCGAGAATCAGCGGTATTGCAAGCGCCGCGATCAGGATCATGGTGCGGCGTCGCATGGTTAGTAACAGGATTAAAGCGCTCGAGATCAAACAACCCAGCCAAACTGCTCTGGTAACGGTGAGAAACAGAGCGGCCAGGAATCCTACCAGCCCAATTAACAGCACGGCAGCCAACCAGCCTCGTTTGCCGGGCAAACAAATGAACAGCCCTAACGTCAGCGCAAAAATTAATTGGAGCACTTCAGCATAGGTGACGTAGTGTCCGTAGAAACCGGAAGCGCGCCAATCTCTTCCACGCGACCAGCGGGAAATCCCTAATTGCTCAGTTGGAGTATCTCCTGGTTTCAGCAGGCCATGTGCAACACGAAATACCGGCTGCCATTCGAAACGATAAATGCGAACCTCTGATTCCGTTCGCGACGATTGCGAAAGCGCGTCCAGCAGTTGCGCAGGGTCAGTCAAGCTGGTTCCGTTGACGGACAGTAGCGTGTCGCCGTCTCTGATCCCGGCCGCGTAAAGTGCGCTTGACTCAGAAACTCCATGTACCTTGATCCCGCGTCCGATCACGCGCTGACCGAGAGTGAAGATCACATTACCAAAGCAGGAAATGATTAAGGTCAGCGCCAGCAAACGGACCACTTTCAACGACGAGATGTTCTGCGACACCAGATAAATAATCGTGAAGAGACTTGCCGCTCGCAGTTTCCCAATTGACACCATCGGTTCATACGACAGAAACGATGAGAGACCCGTAATAATGAAGAATCCGAGTAAAAGGTAATCAACCGGCGTACGTTGCAGCTTCGGCCGCGGGTGGAAAATAAATCGCACGGCCCACAAAACGATGCCCACCAACCACGCGGTCTGTGCGCCGGCGATTGAGTGTGGCGCGGCGAACGCAAACGCGAACAGGCATCCGAGGATTGCTACGTCCAGCAACTTCGCGGGCGTCAGTTTCTGTCCATCTTTCGCCATCAGTTCACTTAAACGTCGTGTGCCGGCGTACGTTCCTCAAACCGTTTCTCTGTCGATTGCAGAAGAGTCTAGAATGTTCGAAATATCAGACTGACATTCAAAGGAAATTCAATCGTATGCAGCTCGCCATTGCTTTGGTGATGATTCTGTTAGCCGTCGTTCCCGTGCGTACTCAGACAACGGCGAGTTACCTGGAGCAGGTGCGACAAATCCAAAACCAACCGAAAGTAAAAGCAGCTTACGATTACATCGATCGTCATAAACAAGACATTCTGGCCGAGTGGATCCAGCTTACTGAAGTGCACGCGCCTTCCGGTCACGAACAGCAGAGGGCGAAACATATCGAAGGTCTGCTGCGCAAGTATAAGCTGGATAGTGTTCGTTACGACGCTGTCGGGAATCTAATTGCCGTTCGCAAAGGAACCGGCGGTGGTCCAATAGTCGTTTTTGATGCCCATCTTGATACGGTGTTTCAGCCGGGCTTAAAGATTAAAGCCACCGTGCGTGACGGCAGAGTACATGCGCCGGGCGTGGGAGATGATACGCGAAACATCGAAGCACTGCTGGCCACGATGCGGGCGTTGGACGCGGCGGACATTAAGACGAAAGGCGATCTGGTTTTTGTTTTCACGGTCGAAGAAGAAACGAATTTTAAGGGGGTCAAGCATTTCGTTCAGGAGCACAAGGGTAAGATCGAGCACTATATTGCGCTCGATGGCGGATACGAGGGGTTTACTTACGCCGGCATTGGCATCAATTGGTACCGGCACCACTTTATTGGCCCAGGCGGACACACGCGCTCGCGTACCCCACCCTATTCTGCCACGTTGCCTCTGGCGCGTTCGATTTCTCGCATTTACGAATTGACAGTACCGACTACCCCTCCTTCCAATCTTAATATCGGAATGTTGGGCGGCTCAGAAGTGGTGAACGCAAAAGCCAACGACGCGTGGTTTACAGTTGATTTGCGCTCAACCAGAAATGAAGTAATCGCAGGTTTGGAAAAACAGATTGCCGCAATCCTGCAGGAGGAAGCGAAGCGCGTGGGCATGCAGGTGAGAACAGAACTGATCTCGACTTCACCGGCTGCCGTGATACCAGGCCATCGCGAGTCCGAGCTGGTAAAAATTTCTGAGGCCGTTCATCGGGCCCTCGGATTCGATCCGCCGATTACCAACACCGGCTCCAACAATTCCAGCGTCGCGTTGCTTGCCGGGATCTCTTCAATTTCTACCGGAGCTGGCCCATGCGCCGACGCTCACGCGCTGACTGAGAATTGCGAGATCGAGCCTCTGTATCGGGGGATTAAGAAGATACTGTTGTTGGAATTAGCGCTTGCTGGAGTGGAATGAGGGTATTAAGCTTCGAGATGTCTCAGGCGGTCTTCAGTACTTAATTGGTCTGCCCGCAACTTCAGCATGTCGTTATTGAACACATCGATTTTTCTATTAACAAGAGCGAGCTCACGCTTCACATCGCCGAGTTCATGCTTGACATGACCGAGTGGGTGCTTGACATCACCTAGTTCCTGCTTGAAACCGACGAATTCCTGTTTGAAACCACTGAACTCCTGTTTGAAACCACTGAACTCCTGTTTAAATCTGTCGAATTCCTGTGTGAAACCGCCGAAGGCCACTTTAACTTCCATTATTTCTGAGAGAGCCCGCTCCCATATTGGCTTCGTGTCGTAACCGCGTTCCCTCACCTTCGTTTCAACAAATTGAATACGAGTATCCATCACTTCGAGCTTCGTTAACACCTGTCGAAGTAATTGGTTATCGTTCTGGAAGTTCTGTGTTTGTTCTTCGCTCATCTGTTGGTACCGCGCCACAATAATAAGCCTGACACAATGAATCCTCAATACTCGCGGCACGTACAACGATTCCCATTCGAAGCAAAAATACTTGCATCGTCTGTCTTAGTACCCTTCTCCCCGAATTAGCACCAGCACCGTCCGCAGAATAATCTTCATATCGAACAGCAGCGACCAGTTTTCAATGTAGAACAGATCCAGTTTGACCATCTCTTCAAACGAAAGCCGGTTACGCCCCGACACCTGCCACAAACCAGTCACTCCGGGTTTCATGTCCAAACGTTTGCGATGTCTCAACTCGTACGCTTCTACTTCATAAGGAATAGGTGGGCGCGGTCCCACTACACTCATGTCACCGCGCAAGACATTAAAGAGCTGCGGCGCTTCATCCAAACTAAATCGTCGTAAAACGCGACCGGCGCGCGTGATGCGCGGATCGTCGCGCAGCTTGTAAGCGGGACGCGCGGCATCGCCCACGTTAGCCTCCGCATTACCCGCAATAAACTTCTTCTGATACTCGCGGTGTATCTCACTATCGGCATCAGTCCGCATGGTCCGAAATTTGTAGACCAGAAAAATTCGGCCGTCCATTCCTACGCGTTCCTGCCGGTAAAAAATTGGTCCTCGCGAATCGAGTTTGATCACGAGCGCAATCAACAACCACAAAGGAAGCAACACGATTAGCGCGAGCGTAGAAATCACAATATCTGAAAAGCGCTTGATGCCCCGCGCGAAATCGGAGAGCGGCTCGCGGAAGAGCTTAATCATTGGCAAGGCGCCAATTTGGTCCACTTCAGTTTTGCTGGGCAGACAATTGAATAACCCCGGCACGATTCGAAACTCAATTCCTCGTCTTCTCCCACATTGCATCATCACATCAAACAGGGCGTCACCGGGCACGTGTGAATCAGCAATGATGACTTCATTCGCCCCCGATAAACGGATAGCTTCCGGCAAACCGCTTAAGTCACTGACTACGCGCACTCCCTCATACGTCTCGTCGATCAAATCAACGTTGTTTCTGCTGTCGACCGCGCCGACGACACGGTAACCGAGCGACGGACGCTCGCGCATCTCCTTGATACAGAATGCCGCTTCCGGTCCGCGACCGACCACCAACGTAGGAATCAGGTTGATTCCGCGTAAGCGAAAAAACGTTTGGGCGCCCCGCATGAGAATGCGAATTATCTGGAAACTAAAAATTACGATGAGGAAGTCGAAGACGAATACCATGCGAGCGTAGGAGAACGCCCGGTAGTCGAAGCCGCCGCGATAGAGAAATGCGGCCGCTACTATCAGCAGCGATCCGATGGCGGTCGCCTTGAAGACGCGAATTCCGTCTTCCACAAACGAGAACTCGCCGCGCAGTCTGTACAGATCGTAGTAACGCAAAGCCAGAACCCTGATGAGGATGACGAACGGCAACAGCGCGCCATACGGTGCGAACTCGGCACTCCAGGCCAAGGTCCCTGGTTGAAATATTGGACCACTTTCACGGAGGTAAAACGCCACGGCAAAAGACGCGGCCGCGATCGCGCTATCCGCGATAACCAGGATGAGTTTCGCAAGCGGCATCACCCAGCGCGGTGCTCGAGCGACAGCGCGCACAATCTGGTGGTCCACGATCGCGGATTGGATTGGCTCAACTCTCATGCATTAAAACCGCGGTAAGGATAACAAATGTTTAAGAGCCGAGTATCAGGCCGGCGACTTCCTTGCAGACGCCTACGCCCGAACGGGCAGACCCGACAGTCTTCTTGACTAACTGCAATTTTTCCACGTCTGACGGGTCCAATAATCTCTGAAGCCGCCCGTCTTGCAGGAGTTCTTCGTCGATGGCGGCCCATTCACCGAAATAGATTGACGCGGCCGGCACCCCGAGCGCAGCCGCTTCCCGATTCATTGTGCCTCCG
>DATEPF010000187.1:0-3886 GCA_035273325.1 Pyrinomonadaceae bacterium
CATGATTTCCAGTGCGCGACCATGCCCAACTTCTCGCGCCAGCCGCTGAGTCCCACCGTAACCTGGAATAATGCCGAGCTTTAGTTCAGGCAAACTAAACGAAGCTGTGGGCGACGCGATGCGCAGATGCGATGCAAGTGCAAACTCGCAGCCGGCGCCGGCGGCGATGCCATTAATAGCCGCGATCACAGGAACCGGACAATTTTCGATAACGTGGCAAAGTTGCTGACCGCCCTCCGCTACCTCCAGCGCCTCGTCGGCAGGGACGGCGATAAGTTCAGAGAGATCTGTTCCTGCCGAGAATGCCTTGTCGCCGGTGGCAGTGAATATAATTGCCCGCAACGATTTATCAGTCGCAGCTTGTTCGAATACGTCGGTCAGCTCGCGCAGCATCGCGCGTGAAATCGCATTCAGCTTTTCCGGCCGGTTCAAGCTTACGATTGCAATGTCGTTGCGCCGTTCCAGGTTAATGGTGGAACTCATAAACTGATCAAGAGCAAACCGATCCACGAATACACGAACAAACACGAAATCTAGACAAGATTCATCGGCGTCGGGTTCTTCGGATCTTTGGTGTAATCATAAAAACCGCGTCCCGACTTACGGCCATACAAACCGGCGAGCACCATTCGCTTCAATAGTGGTGGCGGCGCGAATCGTTTCTCGCGAAACTCGTTGAACATGATCTCGGCGATGTAGTAAGTCGTATCGAGTCCCACGAAGTCGCCCAGGGTAAACGGGCCCATTGGATATCCCAGCCCGAGTTTCATCGACGTATCAATGTCAACAATCGAGCCGACGCCTTCTTCGAGGGCGCGAATCGAGTCGAGCATGTAAGGCACCAGCAAACGGTTGACGATGAAGCCAGTTTTATCGCTGGCTTTCACCGGAACCTTGCCTAGTTTCTTCGCGAAGTCGACCGACTCTTCATAAACCGTTTCGTCGGTAAGAATCGTTTTTACGACCTCCACCAGCTTCATGAGCGGAACCGGATTAAAGAAATGAAGTCCGATGAATCGCTGCTGTCGCTCAACAGAAGTTGCGGTCATCATCTCGGTAATCGAAATTGACGAGGTGTTTGAAGCGAACACGGCATCCGGTTTACAAATGCGATCCAACTCGGCATATACCGTTCGCTTCTCGTCGATGTTTTCGATGATCGCTTCGATGATGATGTCACAATCGGCCAGGTCTTCGAACGAAGTCGTACCGCTGAGGCGATCGCGAATAGCCTTTTGTTGCTCGCCGGTGATCGTTCCTTTTTCAGCAAACTTCCCTAACGATTTCTCAATGCCAACAAAGCCTTTTTGAATTAGTTCGTCGGATACCTCGCGCACCACGGTTTCAAATCCCGCACTAGCTGTGACCTGGGCGATACCCGAACCCATCAGCCCGCATCCCAACACTCCTACCTTCTTAATCTCCATTGGTTCTTTTCCAACCCTTTCCAATCTTATGTTTTGTGTTATTTCGTGTGTTTTGTGGATCGGTTTTACGCGGCGAAAAAAATCGATCCACAAACTACACGAAATAATGCAATGCTTTTGAAACTGTGCACTTTAAACGCGAACCGCAAAACTGCCAAGTTACGGTTGAGGCGACTGTTCTTCGGTCGCTTCCACCAAACCATAGTTTCTCCCCGTGGTGCTGAGCCACGTACGGTACGCGCTGATCCACTCAAGAAACTGGCTGGTTAATTCGTTTTTTGCTTCCAGTTTCTTATCACCGGCGCTGGTATTCGTTTCTATCGATTTCGCGCGCGATAGAAACTCAGTTAGTTGTTTACGCAGTTCATCAGCAGTCGGATCGAGTTGTGGCGCTGACTGAAGGTTCTGGATTGCGGTATCGATCCCACTCACATCGTTGCGGCTTTGCGCCAGGTTAAAAGCCTCCTGCGCCTCGTTCATTGCTTTCGCGTAAGCGACAAAGTTATCAACTTCGTCGGGTGAATCGACTTGCGAGGCCATCTGTTGTTGCGCCAGATAAGCCGGCAGTGGCTGGCGGAAATGCTGTGCGGTCTTGATAAATGCAAACAAACTTAATGCGATGCACGCGATTTGAAGGATTCTCCAGGTGATGGCGATGCCGGATCGCTCACCCGGCCTGCGGTAGTCAATCACCAATGCCATAAACGCGCCGGCCACGAAGCCTCCCAGGTGCGCCGCATTGTCGATTAAACCTCTGCCGACGAAACCGATGAACAGGTTTAATGCAATCATCGGTAGCAATCCGGTGCCGAACGCACGCTTAAAACCTTCGGGCAGCTCCCGGCGATACTTGATTCCGAAAATAAAGAGGACGCCAACGAGTCCGAACAATGCCCCGGACGCGCCAGCCGAAGGCGCATCAATGGTCTTGAATAGAAAACTACTCAGTCGCCCAACCTGCCTGTCGGGGGGAAGGACTGTGAGGTAACTGGCAACGATTGATGCGATGCCGGTGACAATCCAGAACACCACAAACCTTGCCGAGCCATACAGTTTCTCTACGTATGGTCCAACGACCCAAAGGCTATACATGTTGACCATCAAATGCAGGAGGTTGATGTGGAGGAACATTGGCGTTACAAAGCGCCACCACTGATGTTGCTCGCGGATTAGGTAGTTGACCTTGGCGCCATAAGCCACCAGCACGTCATAGGGGAAAAAATTCATCGCGCTAAAATTTATCCCGCTCGACTGCCACATGAGGATGAAAACAAAAATATTCGCGACCAGAAGCGCAATGGTGAACTTGTAAGGGCGGTTCATCACGGCACGCGCAAAACGCATCGCCTCGTTGTCTCTTTGCGTTGTCTCGTGGGATGGCCCGGCCGCGGATCCGGCGCGGGTACCGCAAACGGCGCACTGTTGCTGCCCGCCGCCGATAATGGAGCCACAGTTGCGGCACATCGTCGGGCGACCCGTAGTCGCGTCGTTGGCGGAATTGTTAGGCAAGATTCAGGTTGGTTCTATGCTAACGAGCGTGATGCTTCCTGACGAAAGCATCACGCTCAAAATTCTAAAACGGGGGTTTTTACCACCGACCGTTAGTGACGGATATCTTCAAGCAGACTCACCAGGTCGTCCGCATGTTCTTCTTCCACGGCCAGTATGCCTTCGAGCATTCTTCGCGACGTTGGATCATCGTTTCCGAAATAGTTAATCATCTCGCGATAACTATCGATGGCAATGCGTTCGGCAATCAGGTCTTCTTTGATCATCTCGGTGAGCGTTGTGCCTTCGACATACTCAGCGTGGCTCTTAGTTAACAGGAACTGTGGATTTAGGTCTGGCTCTCCGTTCAACTGCACGATGCGGGCGGCGATTTCGTCTGCATGGCCCTGTTCCTCATTTGAGTGTGCCAGAAACTCGGCTGCAACACCTTCCGCGTGAATACCAGAAGCCATGAAGTAATGACGCCGGTAACGCAGCACGCAAACAATTTCCGTCGCCAGGGCTTCATTCAAAATCTTTACCGCAGTCTCACGATTGACCTTGTAGCCTTCGGTAACGGCGCCATCCTCAATGTGTTTGCGCGCGCGTTCCCGCAACGTTTTTACGTCAGTCAGGAACGGTCCATCGCTCATGGCCTGCGCGCCTATTGGATCAGCCATATCTATCACTCCTCAATTGATTAAGTTCGGTGAATTGATATTACTCGTTGAACTGATCGGGAGCAAGGAGGGTCCGTTCGGGTTATTTCGTGTGTTTCGTGTATTTCCTGGATAGTCTTATGCCAACTAAAAAAGATCCACGAATTACACGAAAACTGCCGCGTTTGATTACGATGCCTCGAGCTTTCGCGTCAATTTGATCTCAGTTGCGCCAGAGTTACCCTGCACGACTTCCACGGGCACTCGCCACGCGAGCGTCTTGATGAAACAAGTACCAGTGTTGTCCTCGCG
>DATEPF010000188.1:0-7434 GCA_035273325.1 Pyrinomonadaceae bacterium
GTCCATAGCTTCGAGAACAAGTCAGCTGCGACACAGGCCACGAAGATTGTTAATGGCGTTGTTGGGGTGGTCAACGAGATTAAAGTGGAGCGGCGTAGGAGGTTCATCCGCCCACGTTCGATTGTCTTCCGACCTGGCCTGCCACGAACGGCGGCCGCCTCTCGAAAAGCCCAGGTCTGACGAGGGATCAGCGGAGCTTTGCATAAGTCAGCGGCGGAATATTCTGGTATTCGGCGGTGCCGAACATGCTGCCTCATTTGAACTCGATTCGGTTCGGTCCGTAACTCACGTTGCACTATTGGTTCCCGCATACCTGTTAATAATGACAGGCACAATTTGGTGATTACCTTCTTAGAATCGCGTTCCCTGGATAGGACGGCGAAGAGAATTGAAAATCACATTCCTAACACTTGCTACGTTGATACTGGTGGTTAGCACACCAGCCGTCACTGTGGCCCAGAAGATAAATTCACTGACGTCGGCCGCCAAAGGCAGTGGCAGATTGAACATCGCCAACGTTGATACCCACAAGCTGACAGGCGCATTGGTGATCCTGAGAGAAAACGGCGCCGCAGAAATTACGCTTTACTCCAACGGTCAAATTTACGGTCAGGGCAAATGGTCTGAAGACGCGGAACACGGAGATGCCATCGACTTAAACATCACGGGCGGCCTTATCCGTGGTAATGCCATCGGTACGGGCAAGCTCTTCCTTGATACTGATCGCAAATCGATCGTCAGCTTAAAGATAAATGCCCAGGCATCTGGTAATAACGTGAGCGTCGAATTCATCGCTCGAAAGAAAACCAAATCTGATGCCGTTGCAGTTTTCAGGTGAGGGGAATGAAAAAGATCATCGTTACAACGTTGGTGCTTGTCGTCGCAATCACGCTGGCGGTCAACGCGCAGAAGGTCCAGGTCAATCAAAATAAGAACGTCGATCTATCCACATATAAGACTTACAAGTGGGTGGGAGGTGTGCCTGCCAGAAATCCACTCGTTAATGAGCAGATCATCACCACGATCGAACGCACTTTGGCCGCTAAAGGACTGACGAAGGTGGATTCGGACGCGGATCTTCATGTGCTCTTTTGGGCCGCTTCCGAGATGGACTTGCATGTTTCTCATAAGGATTGGGGACAAGCGCCCTGGACCACCGGCATGAAGATCAGCCAATCGTGGCCGGTCACAAGAGGCACGCTTCAGGTGAACATTCTCGAAGGCAAGTCGCGGACTATCGTATGGGAAGGTACCGCTACGGACACACTGAATCATTCAGCCAGCGGCGACATGTTTCGTGATGCCAAAAACGTTCAAAAAATGGTGAACCGCTCGTTGGAAAAAATGTTTAAGAAATTCGCCCGCAAGGGTTGAAGCTGGTTCACGTCGCAGTCGTGAAAGAGGTTATTCATGAAAGAGTTTAGTCTGATGCAAAAAGCCTCGGCGGAGTTTTTGGGAACCCTCTGGCTGGTGCTGGGTGGATGCGGCAGTGCTGTGCTGGCGGCGGCCTTCCCGCAGGTTGGAATCGGCTTGCTCGGCGTATCGCTCGCCTTTGGCCTTTCGGTCCTGACCATGGCCTACGCAGTGGGCCATGTTTCGGGCGGCCACTTCAATCCGGCAGTGACGCTCGGACTCTTTGCGGCCGGCCGGGTTCCCGCTAAAGAGATCGCCCCTTACGTCATCTCACAGGTGGCAGGGGCAATCGCCGGTGCAGGCATTCTGTTCGTTATCGCCAGCGGCAATGCAGGCTTTAACGTGGCTGCCGGTTTCGCCTCAAATGGATACGGCGCAAATTCTCCGGGAGGTTACACGTTAGTCGCAGCTCTTGTTGCAGAAGTTGTGATGACCTTTTTTTTCCTAATCGTGATTCTCGGCGCCACACACGAGCGCGCACCGATTGGGTTCGCACCTGTTGCGATCGGCCTGGCCCTCACGCTGATACATCTCGTGAGCATTCCGGTTACCAATACTTCAGTAAACCCGGCGCGGAGTACAGGTCCTGCTCTCTTTGTAGGCGGCTGGGCCATTCGTCAGCTCTGGTTGTTTTGGTTGGCGCCGCTAGTTGGTTCGTGCCTGGCTGGGTTGGCACATAGGTATTTGTTTAAGGAAGCCGAGCCATATGAAGTTAGTCCAGCCCTGCCGCGAACAGTAACGTCATGAAGGACGTGCGTTGATCACGTTCGACGATCCGCGTTGGAGACAGATAGAGGGAGGCAATCATGGAATCCAGGCGAGCAGACAGTCCGCGGTCAAATGAAGCCGCTACGATGCCCAGGGCCTACTCATCGCTGATAGATGTCGACGTCTTCGCGATTTCTGATCAGGGCCACGTCCGGCCGAACAATGAAGACCACTTTCTTGTCGTACGTCTGGGCCGGGCCATTGAAACTGTTCTTAGTAATCTCGCCAGCAATCAGCCGGGTTATCTTTTTGACGAAACCGCGCACGGTTTCATCGTGGCGGATGGGCTGGGGGGACACAGTGCCGGCGAGATTGCCAGCCAGGAAGCAATCTATCTTCTGTTGAATCTGGCTCTGCACACCCCTGATTGGAACTTTAGATGGGGTCCCAAAGAACGAAACACTGTGATGTGGCGGCTGCAGGATAGGTTCCGCATAATCAATGCAAAGCTGCTTGAACAGGCTACAGCGCAGGCGTCGCTGGCCGGAATGTCGACGACCTTAACTATCGGGATTACGTTAGGGAAGGATCTGGTTGTCGCCCACGTCGGAGATTCTCGTGCTTACTTATTGCATCAGGGCAAACTGAGAAAATTGACGCGAGACCACACCCTGGCCCAACGCCTGGTCGATGAAGGCGATACAGCATCCAATGATCCTGTCATTCATGAGTTTCGTAACATCCTGATGCAGGCCCTGGGGTCCGAAGAAAATGAGTGCCGGCCGGATGTTCACTACCATGTTCTTACAAACAACGACCAGTTGTTGATCTGCAGCGATGGGCTGACTGACATGGTAGAGGATCGGCTAATTGAAGCCGTTCTGAACGAAAGCAGTTCCGCTAAGTTCGCCTGTCGTGGTCTGGTTGATCTTGCCTTGAGTAATGGAGGTCGCGACAACGTGACGGTTATCGTGGCGAAATTTCAAATTCCGGAAGAATGAATTTCGATTGATTCCTGTTGATTGCTAAGTTGCCTTTTCAGCGGACGCAAGTTCGACGACCTGACTTAATTCCCCTTCACCCACAGGTTCGGCACTGGTCCTTAAGTTCGCTACATTTCCGGTGCTGACTTCAAACTCAACAAACACCGGGCTCTCATTTCGGAGGATATCAAGTACGCGTGGGTAATCGTCCGCCAGGTAATGACATGAAATGAACCCGGTGGCTTTTTCAGTGTCACCTTCAGGCATGGTCGACCGCGAGTGATGAAAAAAGGCGGCTCCTACGAGCACATGATTTTCATCTCGTAAGCCGATGATAGCCTGGTACGCATAGTTATCATGGTTTCTGGCGCCCGCATAATAAGCCACGTCGTATTTTTTTATCTCCCTGATCGACATCCGAATCTCCTAAGTGTGAATCACATTAGCCCTTCAAGCATGAAGAGAGTTGCCTCAAAGTCCTATTTGGCCTGCGTACTTAGTGTGTTTCGTGGATCGGTTTTTGGGCTGTATAAAAGCGATCCACGAAATAACACGAAGCGTGCTCTAGTTCGAGTTTCTTGGGCCGGTTAATGAATCACAATGCCGACGCCCAGCCTCAGGTTATTCGCGGTTGAACCAGGGATAACGAATGGCGACCCCACGGTCTGAAAAGGTGTGGGCACAAGCACAACTCCTGTTTGCTGGTCGCCGCGAGTGATGATGTTCCAATCGATCTGGACTGCCCGAATGTCGATGCGGTCGTTTAACTTGATGTCGACGCCACCACCGAATGCCATGGCAAAACTGGTTTCGTTGACGCTGAAATCACTGATGCCGAACACAGAGGAGAGTTGCGGGCTGTCGATGTCGATCTTCTGGGTGGCTACGCCAAACAGCGCGTGACCGAACGGCTTGAAACGTGGTCCATCTTCTAAATTATTTTTGATTTGAATGCCGCCCAGAAAATTCTGCACGGTCGAGTCGACGGTGCCACTACCGGCGGGCCGGGTGAATTCGTCTTCGCGGAGGTGTAGCGAGTAATCAAACTTGACTCCCAAATAGGGATGGAAGTTTCGGTTAAGTGCGAGATTGAAACCACGGAGCGTGTTTTTTTCGCCCAGCACATTGTTGAGTTCCGCATTGTCGGTTTCGTTGCCGATGTTATCAAAGCTAAGCGCTGAGTACCCGCCAAAGAATTCCCACTTTTTGTAGTCGTCAGATTGCGCCATAGCGCCATGCGCGCAGAGTACCAACAGTGCCGCCAGTGATATTAAGTGTTTCATGAGAAGCCTTTCTTTTCGTTAGTCGTTGTCTCTTGGGGAGCACACAAACGCATGTTTCAGAGACTAATTGCGGGAAGAAGCGGCCGGTAACTGTTAATTCTGACAGGGAAAACAAACATGCGGTGAGTTGGTCCAGATTCGGCGTGAAAGATGCGGCATCTAATACTTCAGATCCGATTCGCTACAATCCCATAACTAAAATGCAAGATTCGCCTATACGGCACCACTCAGTGGCGACCTGCTAAAACCGAAAACTGAAAACTGTCAATTGGATCTAAGCGGGTCACTGCCGTCGTGAGAATCGGTTTTGAGGCTAATCAGATTTTTTATTGAGCCTCAGGGTTCGCACTAATGGCCGACTACGACGCATGCGCTCTCGCGGACGAGGTACGCTGCGATTCAGCATTGCGTTCCGAAATCCGGATATAAGGAGAGATATTATCAGGGCAGCCAAATTGCATTTATTTTCATCTCTATTTTGCATCCATCTGCCGGGCACTGCTCATAAGGCCGTGGCTAGAGGGTTGTCTTACCGGTCAGCAATACAGAATTTCAGAATCAAAAACTTTCCTGGGGTACGAACAAATGAAATTAGCTTTCCTGCTTTTTCTATTCCTCACTTGCCATGCATTAACCACCGCCCAAAAGGTTGCGCCATCGCCCACTGAAAAGCGTTCTGACGATGTTGAAGACGTAGTTCGAATAAGTACGAATCTAATTCAGATCGATGCCGTAGTGACCGACAAGAAGGGCCAGCCAATCACGGATTTGACCGCTGCGGATTTCGAGTTGAGACAAGACGGTCGATTGCAAACGATCTCGAATCTTTCACTTGTTTCCGTCGATGCACCCCGCGATGACCAGAGTGATGAAAAACAGATAAACAGCCGTGAAGCCGGAGCACCTGTTCGATTGAAACGCGAAGACGTTCGCCGAACTGTGGCGTTAGTCCTCGACGATCTTTGTCTTTCCTTCGAGAGCATGGTGTATGCGCGCAGAGCTATGCGTAAGTTTGTCAACGAGGACATTCAACCGGGCGATTTAGTGGCAATCGTGCGCACTGCGGGAAGTATCGGCCTGCTCCAGCAATTCACGGGCGACAAAAAGCAGTTGTTGGCGGCCATCGACCACATTCGTTGGTCCCCGCGCAAGTGCAACCGTCGGGAAGACATGAACGAGCTGAATGAAACTTTACGCCTTCCACAAAGTGGCCTATCGGACGGGAGAGCACAGCTCACGAAAGATGGGGCTTGGGCAGAAGGCCTTAAGAACCCGGAGTCGGATGTCGAAAAAGCCGCTGTGACTGTCGGAACTCTGGGCGCCTTAGCGCACGTTGTGCGTGGCCTAAACCGTCTGCCGGGCCGCAAGGCCGTGCACTTCATCTCTGACGGTTTTAGGATAGTTGATCACGACGATCCGAGGCACACAGCGCGCGTCCTGGAAGCGGTGAGACGAGTGGCTGATGTCGCTGCGCGATCATCTGTGACGATTTATACTCTGAACGCGCGGGGACTTGTGACGACTAACTTAACCGCTGCCGACCAGGTCTCTGCCAGCCAAATCAGTCGATCACCTCAGATTGTCGTCGCACGGGTGAACCAAGTTAACGACAGCCAGGCGGGCCTCCACTACCTGGCACAGCAGGCTGCTGGATTCGCAATCTACAACACGAACGATCTGGCAAAAGGGATAAAACGAGTTTTCGACGATCAAAAGAGCTATTACGTGATCGGGTATACGCCGGAGGCTTCGACTTTCGATCAAAGAGGTGGTTTCGACAAGTTTCAAAGGATTTCAGTCACCGTAAACCGCCCGGGCGCTGTCGTGCGCACTCGCAGTGGTTTTTACGGAGTGCCGCAAGCGACTGCGGCAGTTAGCTCTGTACGGACCGCGGAACAACTCGCCATGGCTGTGGTTTCTCCTTTTGTCACCAATGAGATTGGCGTGAGGCTGACGTCCTTGTTTGTTAATGACGCGAAGGCCGGCTCCTACCTGCGATCACTACTGCACATCAATTCAAATGACTTAACTTTTACGGAACGTCCCGACGGCTGGCAGGAAGCGGTAATCGAAGTTATGGCGCTGACGTTTGGCGATAATGGCAATGTGGTGGATCAGGTCAGCAGACGTGAAACTGTCCGGGCACGTGGTCAGGTTTACCAGAGGATACGCCGTGATGGGCTTGTCTACTTCTTGAATATGCCCATGACGAAACCGGGTGCGTACCAGTTCCGCATTGCGGTGCGCGACACTAAAACCAGACAGATTGGTTCGGCAAGTCAGTTCGTAGAGATACCAAATCTTCGTAAAAAAGAGTTGGCACTCTCGGGGTTGGTCATTAGCGGCGCAACCAGGCAAGGCCTGAAGGCGGCCCAAACTACCGACACGGTGGGACGCACTGACGGCAAACACGAAGACAATTATGAAGCTGAGTCACAGAGTGGCGCGGCCGTTCGGCGTTTTAAACCGGGGGCGATGATTAACTACTTTCTGACCATCTACAACGCCAATTTAGATAAGAAAACCCGTCGGCCAAAAGTTGATATTCAAATGCGGATTTTCCGAGAGCGAGAGCTCGTCTTTGCGTCGCAACAACAGGAAGTTGAACTAAGCCGTCAAACGGATTTCTCGCGAATTGTTACCGGAGGCGAGATGCAAATCGGCACAGGCCTTCCGCCAGGAAGCTATTTCCTGCAGGCGGTCGTAACAGATCGCTTATCTAAAAGAGACGCGAGCATTTCAACACAATGGATAGACTTTGAAATAGTCCGCTAACCCGGCATTCTTTTTAGGAAACTCGTTCGGACTAAAACCTCCAACCGATGCCGGCTGAGAATTGGAAGTTGTGCCGGGTTTCGGAAGGTAGCGTGAAGGGGATCAATGACGCCGCGCCAGTCACTGGATCAAAACTGAGGAAGTTCGTCGTGCGCGCGCGATAATGAATTAACGTGTCGCCGGCTTCGAAGCGCGTCACCAGTCGCTTGGTGGGATAGAACTCCACAATTCCCCCAAGATCAGCTGCGAAGTTGTTTGCACGCTTGAATTGA
>DATEPF010000189.1:0-4488 GCA_035273325.1 Pyrinomonadaceae bacterium
CCAACGATCGACCCCGACTGGGAAAACCCTAACGGTGTTCCTATCAGCGCGATAATTTTTGGTGGACGCCGAGCCACTACGATGCCGCTCGTCTACCAGGCATTTAACTGGAGTTCGGGTGTTTATACGGGTGCGACCATGGGTTCGGAAATGACTGCCGCAGCCGCGGGAACCATTGGGAAAGTGCGACGAGATCCGATGGCCATGCTGCCGTTCTGCGGTTATCACATGGGCGATTACTTTCGTCACTGGATCCGTATGCAACGGTCGTTAACTGAAACGCCGCGCATTTTTCATGTGAACTGGTTTCGCAAAGACGCCGACGGCAATTTCATGTGGCCAGGCTTCAGCGAAAACATGCGCGTATTGAAGTGGATCGTGGATCGGGTGCACGGACGTGCGCTGGCTAAAGAGACACCGATCGGCTGGATGCCTCTTTACGAGGATATTAATTGGGACGGTTTGGATTTCCCGAAAGAGAAGTTTGAAGCGTTGCAGTCGTTTGATCGGAACGCATGGCGCAACGAAGTCTTGGGACACGAGGAGTTGTTCCTTGACCTACATGATCGCCTGCCGCCGGAAACGATCTACGAACGCGAGTTGTTGATCTGCAGGCTGTAGTCCAAAGAAGGAAGCATTTTCCATATATGGAAAATGCTTCCGCTTTTTTTGTGTTATCCGGGCGGCCAGCTCAGGCCGCGTCCGCCGAGGACATGCACGTGAAGATGAAACACTGATTGGCCGGCGCCGGCGCCGGTATTGATTACGGTGCGGTAGCCACTCTCGCCGAGACCTTCTGCATTCGCCATCCGCGCTCCGATGCGCAGCAAGTGGCCTAACAAAGCTTCATCGTGTTGTGACGCTTCGTCGAGCGAGTCCATGTGCTCCTTCGGAATCACCAGCAGGTGCGTTGGCGCCTGTGGATTAATGTCGCGAATCACAATTGACCGCTCGTCCTGGTGAACGAAATCCACCGGGATCTCACCTTTTATCATCCGGCAAAATAAGCAAGTTTGTTCTGACATATATCCTGGATTTAGTTCGTGTGATTCGTGGATCGCTTTTATTGCACTGTAAAAAACGATCCACGAATTACACGAAACAGCATCATTGCTCTATCTCGGCCGGCATAGGTGCTTGCCCCGGCTGCGACAACGGCGCCGTGACCGAGTCGTGTAATCTTTCGATGTCAGCACCAAGCACTCGCAGCTTCGACTCAATCTTCTCGTATCCGCGATCGATGTGATACACGCGATCGATGATTGTCTCGCCATTGGCGATGAGACCCGCCAACACCAACGACGCTGAAGCACGCAGATCGGACGCTTGCAAAGGCGCTCCGGTAAGTTGAGTTGGACCAGTCACCACCGCCCGATGACCGTCGATCGAAATTCTGGCCCCCATACGTTGCAGCTCAGACGCATGCATAAATCGGTTCTCGAAAACTGTTTCCTCAATTACACAGCGACCCGTAGCCTGAGTCATCAACGCCATGTACTGCGCTTGCATGTCAGTCGGGAAACTAGGATGCGGGTGAGTGGTGACGTCACGGGCCTCGAGCCGTTCTGCTCCACGCACGGCGAGCGTGCTGGAATTGACCTCTTCGATCTCAACACCAGTCTCGCGAAACTTTTCGATCACCGCGGTCAGATGTTCAGGTTGGCAGTCTCTGATTTCCAGTTCACCTTTAGTAATGGCCGCCGCGGTAATGAAAGTTCCCGTCTCAATCCGATCCGGAATGATTGTGTGTTGCGCGCCACCTAAATTCTCGACGCCCTCAATCACAATCGTTTCAGTGCCCGCGCCACGCACGCGTGCACCCATCTTGTTCAGCAGTTCAGCGAGGTCCTCTATTTCCGGTTCGCGCGCCGCGTTGTGCAAGACTGTCGTGCCTGACGCCAGGGTGGCGGCCATCATCAGGTTTTCCGTCCCCGTGACTGTGACCTTATCAAAATCAAAGTTGCCGCCGACCAAACGTCCGCCTTTGGGCGCGCGCGCGATCACGTTGCCGCCTTCGAGTCTTACCTGGGCACCGAGTTTTTCAAATGCCGCTAAGTGCAGGTCGATGGGACGTGTGCCGATTGCGCAACCGCCGGGCATTGAAACTTTGGCCTTTCCAAACCGGGCCAGCAATGGTCCAAGTGCGAGTACTGAGGCGCGCATGGTCCGTACCAGCTCGTAAGGCGCTTCAAAAACTTCAATGTTGCTGGCCGTGATTTTGTGACTGCGCAACTCAGGAGTGAGCACAGTCGCACCGATGTCTTCGAGCAACCGTCGTTGTGTGATGATGTCTCTCACGTACGGCAGGTTGTGCAGCGTCACTGTCTCGCCAGTGAGTAACGCCGCCGCCATGCAGGGCAGTGCCGAGTTCTTCGCGCCGCTGATCGAGACGCGGCCTTTAAGAGCTTTGCCGCCGGTAATTCGAAATTTATCCACGATGAAGACAGATTAAATTAAAACCGAGTCATAAGAAAAGCCATCCACGAAATACACGAAACTCACGAAAAGAGTGTTTCGTGTATTCGTGGATCGCTTTTACTTCTTCTGTAAAGCTACAGTGCGGGGAATGCCTTGCAAATCCTGATGTATATCCAGTAGCTCCCAAACGCGCGCATCTATTAACTCGCGCACCACCTCGTGTTGATCGAATCCAATTTCAAAGACCAGATGACCTCCAGGACCAAGAAATTTTTGCGAGTCGGTAACAAGCCGACGAATCACATCTAATCCATCCGCTCCTGCCGTTAGTGCTACGCGTGGCTCGAAGTCGCGCACCTCGCGCTGCAATGTTGGCACCGCATCCTCGGCCACATAAGGGGGATTCGAAACGATCAAATCGAAACTCTGCGGGCCTACCGATGCAAAACAGTCTGAAACCACAAACTCGATTCGATCTGAAACGCGGTGTCGCGACGCATTCCGACCGGCAATTACTAGCGCCTCCCCGGATACATCCACAGCCGTAGCGCGGGCTAAAGGAAATTGATGTAGAAGCGTGACCGCGATACAGCCCGAACCTGTTCCTACATCACAAAACGAAAACGCCTTTTCCGTTCCAACCAACTTTATAGCGGTTTCGATTAACACCTCTGTCTCCGGTCTCGGAATCAATACGGCGGGTGTGACTTCAAATTCCAAACCGTAAAAGTCCTGTCGTCCTGTGATGTACTGCGCCGGTTCCCCCTGCGCGCGCGCCTCCACAAACTCATCGAACAGCGTTTCCTGTTCGCTCGAGATCATGTGGTCGGCATGGCCGAGGATGAATGTGCGGTCTTTGTCGAGCAGAAACGCCAGTAAAGATCCTGCCTCACGCCTCGCTTCGGGCACTCCAGCCTTACGCAATTTATTCGCACCTTGCAGGATCGCTTCGGCAATTGAAATTGGCATCTTTCAACGGTTGCAATTGATCGACAACAGAATTGTCGCGCTTACGTATAACGGAGTTAACGTTTCGGCATGTATCGTGCTTATAATACGCACACTGATTTGAAGTAGTAAGGAAGTATTTATAAGAGGTCCCCGAAGGATTTCGGGAACGACAATCGTATTGTTAGTTTTTAACTGGTAACAAGGTACGAGTCTCGTTCCTCCCGTATACGACAGGACCTCCACGGCCATTCGGTTTTGGAGGTTCTGGCGTAAAGAAGGGCCGAAGTTTAACAACGTTTCGCAAGGAGCACGCGGTGGGGACATTCGCAAAAGCGCTGTTGCTATTCACATTGAATTGGCTGGATGCGCAGCTAACCATTCTTTGGTTGCGACTTGATGTCGCAACTGAGGGAAACCGCCTGATGGCCGCTTTGCTGAATCATGGCGAGTCGTCGTTTCTGATTGTGAAACTACTTATTGGCGCTCTCGCAGGTTACACCCTTTATCACTTTGCAAAATTTCCAATCGCCCGCCGCGGTATGAAGCTGGTACTCGGCATCTACCTCGCATTAATGCTTATCCACGCCGCCACCGGGATCAGCGCGCTCGGCTGGAGCGCCCCTGTAGTCGTGCTTGGTTACTTCGGTAGTCTTCCCGGCTCCTTACTTGCGCTCATCGCGTAATTCCAACCGCGCCCGAAGTTCGGCTATTCGTGTTTTTCGTGGATTGTTTTTTGAGCGTGAGGACGAAAACGATCCACGAAGTACACGAATAACACCCGTCAATCCTGCCAATCCCTCTTCAGAAAACGGAACATTCCAGCTCCTGAAACGTTCATAAGAAATCCCCGCAGATGTGAGAGGAGGACTTGTGTCAACAGGTCAGTCCATCCTAAATTTCGTCTCAAACGGCTCGCACAACGGCGCTGATGGCGCTCGCATCAAAATAGAGTTGATAATAATTTAATTAGTGAGAATAAAAGTTATGTATAGAATTTCAGCCCGCCAGCTCATTATCGTCGCTCTCGTAT
Source organism: Pyrinomonadaceae bacterium (assembly GCA_035273325.1). Taxonomy (GTDB): domain Bacteria; phylum Acidobacteriota; class Blastocatellia; order Pyrinomonadales; family Pyrinomonadaceae; genus PSRF01. The sequence continues at coordinate 4,400 of DATEPF010000189.1, forward strand.
CCGGACTCTTTGCGGTCGCGGCTTTCGCCTTCTTTGAACGCGTCGTCGTTACTCGTCTACAGCCCTCCGGCATTGCATTTACAGAAGAG
>DATEPF010000190.1:0-19437 GCA_035273325.1 Pyrinomonadaceae bacterium
GTCGGTTCACGTCCCGCGGGTTTTGGCAAATCCTTCGCCGAAATCACTTCGTTAGCATTCCGCAGCGTGATCAACATGAGATGGTTGTCACCTGCGCGCAAAGCTCCAACGTACGCTTTGTTTCGCATCACCCAATGCACAACACCCTCTCGGTTCTTGTTCTGCAGCGCTTCGACAAGTGCGAAATAAGCTTTTTCATCACCATCAGGCGCGAGGTAGTAAGGCCGTTCATACCATTGCTGGCTGATGGTTTCCGGCGGTACGAATTCGAGCACCTCGATGTCTCTTGAAGGTTTCGGCTGCACACTTTCCAGGTCCTTTTCGGTGACAATCACAAATCTGCCCGGCTCTATTTCATAGCCCTTCCGAATCTCTTCGTTCGGCACTTCGTCACCCGATTCCGGGTCTACCATGTGTTGCTTAACGCGCTTACGCGCCTTGTCCTCGAGAATATGGAAACGAACAGTTCGGTCGACCACTCCTGAAAACAGCTTTACAGGAATGCTGGTGGTGCCCATTTTCAGCACGCCTTTCCAGATGGCCCGCGCCGCCATTAGTTCGCGACCTCACTTTCAGCCTTGCTGCAGTCAAAGCAATCGGGACAGGAAAATTCCCGCCGCGCAGTGACTTGCACACAGATGGGGCACAGTGGGCTGTCGCAGTCTATACACCATACCTGCGTGTGATATGCGTACGACTGACTGCATGCCGGACACGTCTCCGTTAAGTCCGTGAGCCACCACGGGGCGTTCTGCCGCGACTTTGCCATCGCCGCCGGTTAAAGCATTTTTAGTTCCATTCGTGTTATTTCGTGGATCGCTTTGAACGATGAGACAAAAGCGATCCACGAATTACACGAACCAGTTGAATTTAAAATTAAAATTTATCGGACATCGTATCGAGGTAATTGAGCAGGCAGTCTCGCAGGCGGGCGTAGCAGCGGGTGTAGACAGGAAGACCGCGGCCGAAGGGATCGTCGATTTCATCGCCGCGCCCCAGAGGATCAAACTCCCCCAACAAACTAATGCGGTCGCGAGGAACTCCAAACTCATCGACTAGCTGTTCTGCGTGATAGTTTTCCATTACCAGAAACTGCGTGATCGAATCTAACGGCAGCTCGGATACCCAGGTTGGTTCTTCTTTGGGTGAGGGCGTCTTATGAGTAAGGCAGGTTTTGAGAGTGTCTTCGACCGGTCCAGCGCCTCTGAAATCCAGTACGCCGGCGGAATAAACTTTGATCGGGAGAGATCGCTTCTCGACTTCGGTAGAGAGGATTGCGTGCGCAATCACGCTGCGACATCTATTGGCGGTGCAGATCAGGGCGACGGAATGCATTTGTGACAGTACACGGACGGTATTTATCTAATTCTTTCCATCCACAATGGGGTTAGCAAGATCAACTGCCACCTTCCACACACCTCGTTCTTTTCGCCAGATGCGCAAGTAGTTTCCACTCTCTGCGGGTCGAACTCCGAGGGCTGCGAGTTTGTAAGTGCCATAACTATAACCAAGATCACCAGAGTTCGTGACATCGGCAAACTCGACTTCCCAGGTCCATGCGTTCGGCCTTGGATCCAGGATCTCCATAGCAGCGAGATGGCCGACGAAAGGTAATTTATTTGCTCGGAACAGGTGAACATCGCTGGTCGCATTGTTTACAAAGAATGCGACTTGCTGGCCCTGCCTTGCTCCTGCGGCCGACATTCGCTTTTCCCTCGCAATCAAGGCTGCCCGTTCCCTGTTCACACTAACCGCTCGGGAAGCCGGCTGGTAGCGATCCGTCATCTGCAACTGCGGCGCCGGGCTACTCGCTTTAGGATGAGAAATGCCGAGGTCTACAGCAAACTTCCATGACCCGTCCAACTGCTTCTTCCAAACCGTTAAAAAGTGGCCGAAGGCGACTGGTTCGGGGTCTTTGATATTTGATCTGTATTCCCACGGTCCAAACGTGTAGCCCATCTCACCGCTTCCGGACATAAACGCGAACGACGGTTCCCAATGCAACCACGGGCGTTTGTCCGAAGCAGGCGGCGGATTGGCGGTCAACCATTCCTTTCCTTTTACCGCTCTCGGCCGAAACAGGATTCCATCGTCAGCGATGAACTCCAGAAACGACGCCGTCGTTCCTTTGTCTTTTGAGGCCCGAGCGAAAGTTCGCTCTGTCTCAACCATCTCCGCGATGGGAGACTTCTGTTGTTGCCTTTGGGTTGCGACCACAGATGTCAAAGCTATCAAGATGATGAGAAGAGAAACTCGTGTCATTAAATCCTCGTGTTTCGTGTAGTTCGTGTATTTTCGTGGATCGTTTTCCAACTCATAAAAAACTATCCACGAAATACACGAAATAACAGGAAGGTCTTCATCACAGATATCCTGAAGCAATCAGTAATTCAGCATTGAGAATGGCCGCTCCTGCTGCGCCGCGAATGGTGTTGTGACTGAGCGCGACAAAACGATAATCGAGAACGTTGTCTTCTTTGATCCGGCCGACGGTGACACTCATGCCATTGCCGGCATCGCGATCCAGACGCGGCTGCGGCCGGTCAGCTTCTTCTCGTACGATGATGGGAAACTCCGGGGCTGACGCAAGTCCCAATTCCTGTGGTAGAGCCGTGTAGCTCGCAAAAGCTTCTTTCATTTCGTCCAGTGATGCTGGCTTGTTTAATTTCACGCGCACAGCGGCCATGTGCCCGTCAGAAACGTTGACGCGATGACATTGTGCGCTGACCTTCATGAGCGCTTCGGCAATCATTCCATGATCAACGTCACCGAGAATCTTCAGAGTTTCCTTTTCGATCTTCTCTTCTTCACCGTCGATAAATGGAAGCACGTTGTCGCTTATGGCCAATGACGGAACACCCGGAAATCCTGCGCCGGACAATGCCTGCATTGTGGTCGCAACCACACTGGTAACGCCAAATTTCAAATGCAACGGCGCCAGTGCCAGCGCCAACATGATCGTCGAACAATTAGGATTCGTAACTATGAATCCACGTTGTCGCCTGGAATTCTCACGCTGCGCAGCCAGCAGATCGAGGTGTGCATGGTTCACTTCAGGAATCAGTAACGGGACGTCCGGATCCATGCGAAATGCTGAAGAGTTACTGATAACGGCATAACCGGCGTCCGCAAAACTTGCTTCACATTCACGCGCTATGTCGCCGGGAAGACTCGAAAAAACTAACTCGCAGTCGAGCCGCGGTTTAGGCGCCTGAACTTTCATCGTCCTGACGAACTCCGGCATTTCTCCCGACAGACGCCAGGTGCACGCTTCCTGAAACGATTTTCCTTGCGACCGGTCCGAGGCAGCCAGAGCAGTGATCTCAAACTGCGGATGATCCTGCAGCAGTTCAATAAATCGCTGACCGACCATGCCAGTCGCGCCCAGGATACCTACTCGTTTCTTAGCCATTACCATTCCCGCTTTTTAACCCTAAAGCCATTCGTTTCACGCCCTCTTCCAGCGCCGGCAAATCTGCACAGAATGATACTCTCAGGAACCCTTCGCCCTCACTGCCGAAGGCGCTACCCGGAATAGTAACGACTCCAGCTTCCAGTAACCGCTCGGCAATCTCCATCGATGAGCCATGTTCACGGATATCGACCATCGTGTAGAAGGCGCCTTCCGGCTCGATGGCGATGAAACCTGCGCGACTCAATTGCTGCAGTAGATGATCGCGTCTCGTGTGAAAAGTTTTGCGGTGATGCGCACGAGCAGAGTCGGCTTCGTCAGACCATGCCACCAGAGCGGTCTTCTGTGACACCGTATTCGCACACGTGGTCACATACCCGTGCAACACCAGCGCACTGGCAATCACATCGCGGTTGCCGCACATCCAACCCAGCCGCCAGCCGGTCATGCTCAATGATTTCGACAGACCACTAATAACAATCGTATTTGGATAGTACTCAGAAATAGAACCTGGACGTGTGCGTGTGTAGTAAAGATCTCGATAGATTTCATCGCTGACGATGTAAGCAGAAGAACCGTTTTCCTGAACGGCGTTCGCGATTTCCTGTAGTTCACTTTGGGTAAACGCGCGGCCGGTCGGGTTAGATGGGCTCGTGCAAATCACAACTCGTGTCTTTTCGTTGATTGCCCGCCGGAACTCGTCTTTGTCAAAAGAAAAATTATCTTCAGCCGGCAGTCGGTAATAAACTGCGCGTCCTCCCGCCATTTGAGTGATGGTCGCGTAGGCCACAAAGCCCGGATTAGGAATCAGAACTTCGTCGCCGGGTCGCACCAGCGTCATCAACGCCAGATACATGGCCTCTTGAGAACCGGCCGTAATGATCACATCTTCGGGTGACAGCCGCAGGTGTGGATACGACTTCGCGACCTGTTCCTGAAGCGCCGGCAGACCAGCTTGCAACGTGTAACCGTTCTGCTCTTGTTGAATTACGCGTGTGGCTGCATCACGAATGAACTGGGGCGTCGGCAGGTCTGGCTCTCCCAGCCCGAGGCGAATGCAGTCGGGAGTGGCGCGGTCGGAAATCTGGCGGATAACGCTTTTCTCGATCCCGGCGAGAAACGAGGGCGGCTGAAATTGTTTCATCCCATAAAACTTATTCGTGTCATTCGTGTAATTCGTGTAATTCGTGTAATTCGTGGATAGCTTTTATGGCTCGATCTAAAACGATCCACGAAATACACGAATCACACGAACCTAACGCAAAAAATCTTCTAGTTGAACTGACCGGTCTGTCTTCTCGTCTCTATACTTAACGATCACGGGTGCGTAAATCGAAAGTCCCCAAGCCGCTCCTACATCACTACGCACCTTCCGTGAACCAGGAACAACTACTGCCCCCGCCGGAATCTCCAGCGGCGCATCATCAGTCTTCTGATAAACCTGCTCATGCACCAGATCATACACCGGGGTTGAGCCGGTCAATATCGTGCCTGACGCCAACACCGCCCGTTCGCGAACGATCGTGCCTTCATAAATTCCGCACCCACCCCCAATTAACACGTCGTCCTCGATAACCACCGGGACCGCGCCGACCGGTTCCAACACTCCGCCAACTTGTGCGGCTGCTGACAGATGAACTCGTTTTCCAATTTGGGCGCATGAACCGACGAGGGCATGGCTATCGATCATCGTTCCTTCGTCGACGTACGCGCCCACGTTCACATACATCGGCGGCATGCAGACGACACCGGTCGCGATGTAGGCCCCGTCGCGAATGCTTGACCCACCCGGAACGATTCGCACATTATCGGCCACACTGATCGTCCGAATCGGGTACGTGTCTTTATCGAAAAAACGAAGCCCGTCGCCGGACATGTCAACGAGACGACCCATGCGAAAACCAACTAGAATTCCCTGTTTGACCCACGCGTTAACATGCCACGCACCATTATCAGAACGTTCGGCCGCGCGTATTTCCCCGCGATTCAAGGCTGATTTGAACTCATCAAAAACAGCTCGATCATCGGCTGTGTAATCGCCGGCCTCTTTTGCACTCAGTGCCTCGACGAATTCACGTAGTTGCACGAGACGCTCCCTGGAGGAGACCAAGCTCCGTGATCACTTCACGAACTTTCGCTTTGCTCTTTTCCTGGATGGGTACCAATGGCAGCCGGTAGTTTTCTTCGATCAATCCCATCATCGCCAGCGCCGCTTTCACCGGTCCCGGACTGGATTCGATAAAGTTAACTTCCATCAGCGGCAGCAGGCGATAGTGAAGTTCACGCGCGCGCGTCCAGTTGCCTTCAAGCGCGAGATTCACCATTTGGGACATCAACTCGGGAGCTTCATTGGAAGCAACCGAGATCAAGCCGTCACCACCGAGCGCGATCAGCGGCAAGGTGATGGCATCGTCTCCCGAAAGCACCTGAAATCCATCTGGCCTCGCGCGCAATATGGCCATCATCTGCGACAAATCGCCCGACGCTTCTTTGACAGCAACAATATTTTCGCAGTCTCGCGCGAGCCGGAGCGTTGTTTCCGCCGCAATGTTGGACGAGGTCCGGCCAGGCACGTTGTAGATAACGATCGGTAGATCAGGCACTGCTTCTGCGATCGCTCTGAAATGCGCGTACAGTCCTTCCTGCGTCGGCTTGTTATAAAAAGGAGCGACTTGCAAAACGGCATCGGCGCCCAGGTCACTGATAATCTTTGAATTCTCGATCGCCACGGCAGTCGAGTTGCTGCCGCCACCGGCAATTACGCGAGCACGACCCGTAGCGAGTTTGATGGTGTGACTGATGACGCGCCGATCTTCTTCTTCGGTCATGGTGGCGCTTTCGCCGGTTGTGCCACACGGAACCAGCACTTTCACGCCATTGCTGATCTGATACTCGATGAGCCGCGTGAGCGCAGCCTCATCGATCGCGCCATCTGACTTGAATGGCGTAACGAGGGCCGTCGCGCATGCCCGCATCCAATCGATTTTCATAGTCATAACTAAACCTCCAACCATTTCAGGACAATGTTCAGAGTCCAAGCTTTAGCTTGCTTTCCAGGGCTACGAGCAACCTAAAGGTTGTACTCTAAACATCGTCTCTTCCAAGAATTTCGTTAATCACTTCGCCAAATTCATAAACGCCTTTGCGTCCGGCGATCCAGCGCGCAGCCAGCATTGCACCTGCGGCAAACCCTTCGCGTGATCGTGCCATATGCGTCAGCGTGATCTGATCCGCGACTGAATCGAACCCGACGCGGTGGGTGCCGGGTATTTCTCCGGCGCGCGTCGAAGCAACAGAAGCGGGCGGCTTACCACGTTGCTGCATCAATTTTTGGATCTGCACGGCTGTTCCCGAAGGCGCATCCTTCTTCCGCAAATGATGTTGTTCCTCTATGAACGCCTGGTAATGATCGAGCGACGCAAACAATTCTGACGCGCGCTCGACAATGCGATAAAACACATTAACGCCAATTGAAAAATTGGCGCCGTACACCAGCCCACCCCCATTCTCGGCGATGACTGTTCGTACTTGCGGCTCGCTGCCCATCCATCCCGTAGTTCCTTCAACAACCGGCACACCCGCGCGCGCACACGCTTCTACGTTTCTTAGAACCGCAGTCGCGTTTGAAAAATCCACAACCACATCGTGATCGCGCAAACGCTTTGCCATCTCGCCGGCGGACAGCTTTGCTTCTTTTGAGGTGAAGGTCTCTCCTATCTGGTCATTTGCCGCTCGCGCGTGCGCGGCAATTAGTTGGCCCATCGCGCCGTAGCCAATTAGAGCAAGCTTCATCTCACAACTCCCTGACTAACACTCGCGCCATCAACTTGAGACGACTCCACGACTAAAGACCTGGCGAGACTGGCGTACAACTCCACCGCCTGTGTTAATTCCTCCTTCAGAATAAACTCGTGGTCCGTGTGTGCGTTGAAAATTGATCCGGGCCCGAGTAGGAGAGGTGTCCCCCAATTGGATAAGTACGGGATGTCGGTGGTGAAGCGGACCACACACTGGCCAATCGTAGAAACTACGTGCAGATGCACCGGCTCATTTTCCGATAAGTACTCAGTTCGAGCGCGGTCAGCGATCGCCGTTTCCAGAATGTGTTTCACATCCGGAACGTTACTCACAAGACGCATTTGCAACTCTGCCGACGCGTTATCAGGAATCACATTCGGACGTGTGCCTCCGCCAATTACACCGATGTTCAGAGTGGTGTCGCCGAGTACCACATCGCTCGGCCAGTCGACGTTTCGGAGGTCCTGCAGCACGTCCAGCAATTTTTCAATCGCGGATTCACCTTGTTCAGGATAAGCCGAATGTGCGGCGCGGCCCTGCGTGGTAAGTATGAACCGCAGGGAACCTTTAGTAGCCACGGCCAGCTTGTTGTCGGTAGGTTCACCGTTAATCATGTAGTCCGTTTCGCCGCGATGCTTTTGCTTGTTTGCAACGCGAGCTCCCCCACTGCCTGTTTCTTCATCCACCGTGAAGAGCAAGCCGATCTCATTCACGCCTTCTGCGCGCAAACGTTCGGCGGCAAAAATTTGCGCGGCAATGATTCCTTTCGCGTCGCATGCTCCGCGCCCGTAAATTTTTTCTTCGTCTTCGCTGGACCGTATGTGAGGAGGGACGGTGTCCATGTGTGTGGAAAGAACTACGCGTGGTTGGTCAAGCGTAGTGGCGATCACGTTAAAACGCTCGTTTGCGACTGCCTGCCGCTCAACTTGATAACCAAAGCTTTCGAGGTATGCGGCTAGAAAGTATCCAATATTCGCTTCAGCGCCGGTGACTGACGGAATATCGATCAGTTTCCTTGTGAGTTCAAAAACATTCATGGGTCGTTATTTCGTGCCTTTCGTGTGGTTCGTGGATTCTTTTTTATCCGGCGTAAAAAACGATCCACGAAACATACGAATTAACACGAAGCCGCAATCACGTCAGTCTGTTCAAAAAATTCCTTGTGCAAACGCATGACCGCTTCGCGGGCACGCGACTCTTCCACAGCAAACGTCAAATTAATGCGCGAGGCGCCCTGTGAAATCAGCGAAACGTTGATGTTGCTGATGGTTGAAAATATTCGAGCCGCAATCCCCGGCGTGCTGCGCAAACCTTCACCAACAATACAGAGGATTGCACGCTTGCCTTCGACACTTACCAAACCCAGTTGTTTAAGTTCCTCAACGATCGCGGGCAGGGATGTAGTGTCGTCCAGGGACAACGAAACGCTGACTTCAGAAGTGGTAACCACATCAACCGCGGTCCGATGGCGGTCGAAGACTTCGAACAACGCGCGCAGAAATCCATAAGCTCCCAGCATGCGGGCAGACGTCACCTGCACCGTGGTAACTCCAGTCTTATGCGCGATCGCTTTTACTGTCTGGGGAGACTTCTCTGTTTCTGCCAGCACCAGTGTGCTGCCACCTTCGGGAGCACGCGAATTACAAATGCGCACGGGAATGTTTCGTTCGATGGCGGGATAAAGTGTCTTTGGATGCAACACTTTGGCGCCGAAGTATGCGAGTTCCGCGGCCTCCTCAAATGATAGTTGAGGCACCGTGTGCGCCTTGGGCGCCACGCGCGGATCCGCAGTCAGGACACCAGGCACGTCAGTCCAGATTTGAATCTCTTTAGCGTTGACTGCGGCACCCACGATGGCGGCTGTGTAATCGGAGCCTCCGCGCCCCAGCGTCGTGGTATCGCCGTTCTCATTTGAGCCGATGAAGCCACCCATCACAGGAATGCATGAAGACTTTAGACGCGGCGTTAGTTCCTGATTGGTGCAGGAAAATGTCTGGTCCATCAACGGCGCTGCAGCACCATACTCGTCGTCGGTGATGATGCAGCGACGCGCGTCCACGGCTTCAGCTAACACTCTGTTTTCCAACAAGACCGCTGCCAGCATCGCCGCCGACATTCGTTCGCCGTAGGAAACGACTGCGTCATCGAAAAACTTCCGCCGCTGCTTATCACGGTTTTGCGCTGTAAGGTTTAGCAGGTCGGCCAGCTCGGTTCGGCATTGATCGACAAATTCGCGCATGCGTGGCGCTTCATTCGTAAGTAATGCGTCGATTACGCGCTGGTGCCGACCGAAGTGCTTCTCGAGTTCCGAGGATGCAGATGCAGGCCCACTTTCCATAGATACCTGGACGCTGTTAAGCAGTGCATCGGTGAATCCGGACATGGCTGACACAACCACGATCGGCCGCAATTCGCGCCTTTCAAAAACAATGCGCGCAGCATTCTGAAAAGCGGTCGCGCCCTCGACGGACGTACCGCCGAATTTCATGATCGTTGGCTGCATAAATCTTTGTTTAGTCTAGCATCGGCGTCCAACAACTAAACACAAATCGATCCACGAAACACGAAAACGTGAGCATTCGGTTTCGAGTTTTTCGCCTGTTTCCTGGATCCGCTTTAAACCGTACGCGTCTTCCATTTTCCGCGGCGAAATACCAATGCACTGATAATCGCCAAAGTCGAAAAGGCGATCATGATCGACAGGAAAACTCCTCGTGGTCCAAACCCAAATACAAATGCCAGCACATATGCCAGCGGTAGTTCCCATAACCAGAACACGAATAGGTTGATAATGGTTGGGGTCCAGGTGTCACCGGCGCCGTTAAACGATTGCGTGATCACCATCCCGTACGCGTAGAACAGAAATCCATACGCAACAATGCGCAGGCAGTCGACACCGTAGTAGACAACATTCGGATCTGTAGTAAACAGTCCGATGATCTGCCGAGTAAAAATGACAAACATCAGACCTACGAAACCAAGACAGAGCATGTTGTAAAACCCGGCGATCCACACGGCCCTTTCAGCGCGATCAGGCTTACCCGCACCCAACGCCTGGCCCACCATAGTTGCCGCGGCGTTGGCCATCCCCCACGACGGCAACAAGGCAAACACCAACACGCGCACGCCGATCGTGTAACCCGCCAAAGCGTTGGCTCCAAACATGGAGATGGTTCGGATCAATCCAATCCAACTCGCCATGCCAATGAAAACCTGAAACATCGCTGTCGACGACAAGCGAAGCATCGTCGCCATGATCTTTGGCTCAAAACGGATATGTTCTCTCCGAATATCGAACCTGCCGCCGGATCTGATCAGCCTGGTAAATGCGTAAACCACACCAGTGCCGCGGCCGATAGATGTAGCGACGGCGGCTCCAGCCACACCCATTTCCGGAAAAGGCCCAAGTCCGAAGATGAAGCATGGGCCAAGGACGATATTGATCGCATTCGCCAGCCACAAGACCCGCATGGCAATCGCTGCATCGCCGGCGCCCCGAAAAATTGCATTGATTAGAAACAGGAGCAGGATCGTGGCGTTGGTGGCAAACATGATCCTGGTGAAGGAGACACCGTGTTCAAGGACCCACGGCGGCGCGTCCATCAGTTGCAGCAGTTGGCGAGCGAAAGTGATACCGAGCACTGCAAAAACAACCGACAGAATTAATCCCAACCCGATCGCCTGAACGGCTGCACGCGCGGCACCGTCCGGATCCTTTTCTCCCACGCGTCGTGCAACCATTGCGGTCGCGCCGATTCCCAGTCCGATGGCAACTGTGTACATCAGCGTCAGGAGCGACTCCGTCAGTCCTACGGTGGCAATAGCGCCCGCGCCGAGACGTGCAACCCAGAAGATGTCGACGACCGCAAACACGCTCTCCATGCACATCTCCAGGACCATCGGGATGGCGAGAAGAATGATGGACCGGCCGATCGGTCCCTGCGTGTAGTCATGGTGATGCCCGCCGCGCAGCGATTCGCGTATTGCGGTCCATAGGCTGATCTGGTCCGCGGTTGGTTCAGCTACAGGTGGCGGCCCGATTGTTTTGGTTTCGCTATCGGACATGATTTGTTTTACGCAGTCGCAATAGTGAAGTTCAGTCCCGGAAATAATGAAAGGGGCCTTAGCGCCCCTTCGTCGGTTTGATATTCGCGAGAATTACTTTTCCTGCTGGTTGGTTATCACTCTGGTAAAGAGCGCCACGAACTACACGATCCCACCAAGTTCGCTTAGTAACTCATTACTCATTACTCAGCACTCATCACTCATTACTCATCACTCAGCACTCATCACTCAGCACTCATCACTTATCACTCATTACTCATCACTGGGCCGCGCGTCCGAAGTCATCCTGCAACCGGACTATGTCGTCCTCGCCGAGATACGCACCACGTTGGACCTCAATGAAAACCAGCAACTCCTGTCCAGGGTTTTCGACCCGGTGTGCAGCGCCAACAGCTATGTCGATCGCATTGCCCGTTTCCACCATCACGTTCTCATCGTTAAGCGTAACTTTGGCCGTTCCGTTGACTACAACCCAGTGCTCCGCTCGTTGCGCATGCTTCTGATAGCTCAGACGTTTGCCGGGCAACACTTCGATACGTTTAACTTTGAAGCCGTCAGCCTCGTCGAGCACGGTAAACGATCCCCACGGCCGGTCTTCATGTTTAGGCGATTCGGTAGTCATTGATTCAGCTTCCGGCAAAAATACAGTGTCGCAACGTAAACTCGAATTTATCGTCCGTCAAGCGAGTTTTTTATTACTGAACAAAAAAACGACGCAGAAAGAATCAAGGTCTTTGTGCACCGCGGCTTTGCCGACTTCGGTGCGGTAAGGCTAGCCTTACCGGTAAGTCATCTCACGAAAGAAGCGGCGAGGCTGAGCCTCGCCGCTAAGTAAACAAGCCACTGACGGAAAGGCCGAGCCTTTCCGCAAAGGTTGCGGCAAAGCCGCCCGTTATGGCCTCGGTCGCAGCGTCAGATAAATCACATTGCCACGCCGGTTCAGTAACACCAGCACCGGACGCGAGCCGGAACGTTGCGTGGCGGTATTAAACTCCGCAACGGTTCGCACTGGCTGACGATTGACTTCCTGTATCACGTCACCCTGCCGCACTCCGGATTCGGATGCGGAACCCGATGGATCCACGCGAGTCACCACTAGGCCCTGATCGTTGGGACCCAAACCTAAACGTGAAGCCATGTCCGGAGTTAACGGCTCAAGCGTCAGACCAAAGCGGCCGCTGTCCGCCCCGCCCGGAACGGTTCCCTCCGCCCCACCTTCAGCAGTTCGCGCCGGCAACTCTGCCAACTTCAACTGCACTTTCGTTTCGCGTCCGTCGCGCAACAACGTCAACGAGACGTCGGAGCCCGGCGCGGTGCTTGCAACCTGGTTTCGCAGAGCGTTGCTATCGACCACTGGTTGATCGTTCAACGCGACGATGACGTCGCCTCGTTTGACGCCCGCAGCTTCGGCCGGACTGGCCGGCTGGACCGAACTTACAATCGCACCCCGCGCGGCGGGAAGGCCAAGGTTAGCGGCGACATCTGCCGTCACAGTTTGGATGGTAACGCCCAGCATGCCGCGCCGTACCTTGCCGGTCTTCATCAACTGGTCCATCACCGCGCGCGCCATGTTGGAAGGAATGGCAAAACCAATTCCGATGTTGCCGCCGGAAGGTGACAGTATCTGCGAATTAATTCCGACTAACTCTCCGTTCGTGTTTACCAATGCACCGCCTGAGTTGCCGCGGTTGATGGCAGCATCAGTTTGAAGAAAGTCTTCAAAGCTGCCATCGCTCAACCCGGTCGCGCGTCCCTTGGCGCTGATGATTCCCGAGGTGACGGTTTGACCGATCCCGAGCGGGTTGCCAACTGCCAGCACCACGTCGCCCACGCGAACTTGATCGGAATTGCCCAAACCCAGCACCGGAAGATTGGTAGTGTCAACTTTCAGCACTGCCAAATCGCTGGGTTGATCCGAACCCACCAACTTCGCATTGAATACTCGATTGTCCGTCAGCTCGATTCGTATTTCGAGCGCGCCATCGACAACGTGGTGATTGGTCAGGATGTACCCGTCCGGGCTAACAATCACGCCGGAGCCCAGACCTTCAGCGCGGCGCGGCGGTGGCTGTTGCGGCATCCGGTCCCCGAAAAAATCGCGAAAGAATGGATCGTCCATAAAAGGATACTGCTGCGAAGGTCTATTACGCTGCGTCGATCTAACGGTGACGACGGCCGGCGAAACTCGACTGACCACGTCGGCGTAAGAGTTCTGCAGGGTTACAGACCCGGGGGCAACCGGCGTGGAAGCGCCGGCAGTGTGATTGAGTTTGTTTTGTCCGCTGCACCCGCTGATAGTCACCAGCAACAGTAGGGATCCGATGAAAGCTCGCCCATAAGCGATGTTTGTAAGTTTTGTTTTCATAATAATTACTCTCTCTCCATAATTAATTAACCTGCTCGTTTATTGAATATGTTTGGGTTTGATGTTTCGGACGTTTTGCGCGCTGCCTGTGAATCAGGAGCAGTCGGCAGCAGCAGTCGGCAGGAGCGCTGCTCTGTCGCTGGCTGGGCGTCTCCTGCCGACTGCTGCTGTTGCCTGCCGCTGCCGACTCCTACTTCCGACTACTGCTGTTGCCTGCCGCTGCCGACTGCTCCTGCCGACTACTCCTCGTTATCCGCTTCCGAAGCGGGGGTGCGTAATGGCCGGTGCGTTCCAGGTCGTAAAGGGTGTAGCCAGTGTCGAAGAAGTCAGTCGCGGAGTTGATGCTGTCGAGGCTGTAGTCGAAGATGCGGCCGTCGATGCGCACGTAAACTGAGCCGCGCTGGCCCTTCAGATACTGTTCCGTTGTCAACAACGCATACAGATGTTGACGTTGTCCCAATGTTCCGATGGGATGTGACGGAATAAACTCCTGGCCGGTCGGCAGCCGGTAGATATTCAACTCCAACAATACGCCTCTGCCGAATCGCTGCAGCCGCGGCACGAAGTTTTCGGGCAAACCGAATCGCGGTTTTCGCGCGGTCAACTTTTTCGACGACCTTTGCCGGCCGGGTGAAGGTAACGAAACTTTCACCGGCGCAACGTCAGGCTCGGTGGCGGGAGGATTTTCGACGGCCAGGTTTTCCAACGAGGGGGGCAGGTGGGCCAGCGAATCCTGACAGGCGCGGCGCAGTCTTTCAGAGCCGTCGAGCAAGCCCTGGCTCATCTGCTTCAGCGTCGCGCAGCCAGTGACCACGGCGTTTATCTTCTGCTCGTCGATCATCTCGGCCCACAACTGATCGGGGACGATCGCCTTCGACATTTGGCAGAAGTTTACTTAAATACGAGAAGCTTGCAAGAATTTTACAGCGGCCGTTATCCACAGATTACACAGATTCCACAGATTAGGTTTACCCGCCCGGATTCATGACGATGGAAAGGCCGTTGCAATGTCTCAGGGTAAAGGAAGGTGAGCTTGCTCCCGCCGCCTCTATTTAAGTTGGGACAACAACTTCATCAGCGGTTTCCTTAGGTCTCCACACGGCCAATAACGCTCCGCAGATTAAACAAGCCACCAGGTGATATCCGATATTCAACAGGTATAGGCCAAGTCTGCGTTGCTCGAAGATCACGCCGGAAAGTTGTGTGGTAGCGACGAAGCCAAGCCAAAGCCAGAACGCCGTCTGCAACCCGCCGCCCACCGTCTTGCTGCCGGTGAACTGGACGAAGTGGGCCAGGACATAGACCAGCACCAGCGAACTAATGAACGCGATCAGGTATTGGCTCCAGTGACTGTCGGCGGCCATTTTTTCCAACTGTTGACGTCCCACAATGTCGACGAAGATGTTGGCAAAGATCAGCCCATACCAAAGACCGCCGATTACGAAGTGAACAACGGCAGCGACGATTACGGCCAGGTAATTGATCTTCATAAGCGCTCCCTTTCCAATTCTTAGTGTTATTTCGTGTAGTTCGTGTATTTCGTGGATCGCTTTAGCCAGGCATAAAAAACTATCCACGAAATACACGAACTAATGAAAGTCGTGTGAAGGTACTGCAGCAACAGTAAACGACAGCGGATGAATTCGTTTGGCTTTAACCGAAACCACATTATCCTGATTCTGCAAAGTGCCTTCAATCAATAGAAACGGATGATCGACCAGCACCAGCCGGTTTTTATCAAACAGTTGCGGCGTGATGATGATGTTCGCAACTCCCGTTTCGTCTTCTAATGTGAGAAAAACGAACCCTTTGGCGGTGCCCGGACGTTGTCGCACGATCACCCAACCGCCGACTTTGATTCGCGTACCGTCAGGGACCTGTTGAATGTCGATCGCGCGCGATGCTCCCAGCTCCTGCAACTGCGGCCGGTGATAAGCCACCGGATGACGACCGATGGTTAAACCGGTGCCACGGAAGTCTGCATCCATGCGCTCGGGACGCGTCATAGGTGTTAGCGGTGAGTTACCGTCCTTTTCATGTAGCTCTTCATACAATTCACCGGCCGGACGGGCCACGCGCTCAACCTGCCACAATGCGTCGCGACGGCCGACGTGCCGGTCCAAAGTCCAAGGTCCAAAGTCCAAAGTCTGTCTATCGTCAGTAGCCTGTTCCAATGCATCTTGAAAAGAGACGTTCGCCTCCGATAGGTCTTCTGTTTCTGACTTTGAACTTTGGACTTTGGACTTTGGACTTTTCTTGATGAAATTCAACGCTCCCACCGCCGCCAGTTTGCGCATTTCATCTTTACGCAGCTCGGGCACACGTTGGTGAAAATCGTCAATGCTGGTAAAGGGAGCTGCCGTTCTCGCCCGCACAATTGCCTGACCGGATTCTTCGCGCAAACCTTTTACGTATTTCAACCCCAGGCGCATCGCCAACTCGCGGTCCAAAGTCGAAAGTCCAAGGTCCTTGGAGTTGTCCAATGTCCCATGTCCAATGTCCAACGTCTGTGTATCAGAAGTAGTTTGGTCTAAATAAGCATCACCATCTAAACCCT
Organism: Pyrinomonadaceae bacterium; assembly: GCA_035273325.1. Classification (GTDB taxonomy): domain Bacteria; phylum Acidobacteriota; class Blastocatellia; order Pyrinomonadales; family Pyrinomonadaceae; genus PSRF01. The sequence goes on from DATEPF010000190.1 coordinate 16,198, forward strand.
GATAAGCATCACCATCTGAACCGTGCCCGTTTGGGGACGCAGACATTGGACATGGGACATTGGACATTGGACTTCTTGTTTGGACTTTGGACTTTGGACGTGTTTCGATCGTGCACAACCAATCCGATCGCGTTACGTCCACCGGTAACACCTTTAGTCCATGTCGCTGCGCATCCTTAACAATCGTAAACGGTTGATAGAAACCCATCGGTTGATTGTTCAAGATCGCGGCCGTGAACGCTGCCAGGTAATGACATTTCAAATACGCGCTGGCGTAAGCAATCAAAGCGAAACTGGCAGCATGTGATTCGGGAAAGCCATAAAGTGCAAACGACGTAATGGCCAGCACAATCTCGTCCTGCGCTTTGCGCGAAATGCCATTGCGCTCCATGCCGCGCCGCAGCTTCACTTCGATCTCCTTCATACGTGCTTCCGAACGTTTGAAACCAAACGCGCGCCGCAATTCTTCAGCTTCACCACCCGAAAAATCGGCGCAGATCATGGCCATCTTCAACAGTTGCTCCTGAAATAAAGGCACACCCAACGTCCGCTTCAACACCGGCTCCAGCGACGGGTGTGCATAAACCACTTGTTCGCGCCCCTGCCGCCGTTTCAAATATGGGTGGACCATGTTGCCGACGATTGGCCCCGGGCGAATGATCGCTACCTGCACCACGATGTCGTAAAACTTTTGTGGCCGCAGTCGCGGCAGACAGGACATTTGCGCCCGGCTTTCCACCTGAAACATTCCGATTGTGTCGGCTTTCTGCAGCGTCTGGTAAACCAGCGGGTCGTCCTGAGGCAGATGCGCCAGGTCGACGTCTTCTTTATACGCTTCACTGATCAACTCAATTGAATCTTTCAGTACCGCCATCATGCCGAGACCAAGTAGATCAACTTTGATCAGACCAAGATCGGCACAGTCTTCCTTGTCCCATTGCACTACGACGCGGCCGGGCATTGACGCGGGTTCGAGCGGCACAACGGAGTCGAGTTGTCCCTGGCAAATGACCATGCCGCCGGAGTGTTGGCCCAGGTGGCGTGGCAGGTCCTGCACGCGTTGATAGAGTTGAAAGAATTTCTTAATGCGTGTGTTTCGTAAGTCAAGCCCGGCATCACGAAACTGTCTTTCAGTTGAATCCTTCGGATCTTTCCATTCCCATGTATGGACCAATCCGGCGAGCCGGCCAAGTGTGTCATCGTCAAACCCCAGCGCCTTACCCACCTCGCGGGCCGCGGAACGACCGCGATAAGTGATCACGTTGGCAGTCATGGCGGCGCCCAGCCTGCCGTAACGCTCATAGACGTACTGTATGGCACGCTCGCGTTCGTCGCCGCTCGGCAAATCGAGATCAATGTCCGGCCATTCTCCGCGCTCTTCAGAAAGAAACCGTTCAAATAACAATTCCATACCAATGGGATCGACGGCGGTAATGCCGAGTGAATAACAGACCGCACTGTTCGCCGCTGAACCGCGTCCCTGAATCAGAATTCCCTGCTGCCGGCAAAACTCAACGATGTCCCAAACAATCAGAAAGTAACCTTCGAGTTTCAGCTTTTCGATCAGTTGCAGCTCCCGCTCGATCTGCGACCACGCAGTTTCATAAGCTGGTCTGCCGTGACGACCGTCATAACGGCGACGCGCACCTTCGGTCGTCCGCTGTCGCAGAAACGAAGTCATCGTTTCACCTGCGGGCACGGGATAACGAGGAAACTCGTAACCCAGATCCTCAAGGGAGAATTCCAAACGTGAAGACAAATCAACCGTGTTTTGGATCGCTTCCGGCAAGTCGGCAAAAATCTGCCGCATCGTCCTGGCTGTTTTCAGGTAGCGCTCGGAATTGCCGGCGAGTAAACGGCCGGCTGTCTCCAGCCGCACGTGATTGCGTATGCAGGTGAAGACGTCAGCCACCTCCCGTTGCGCGCGCGTCGCATGACAAACACCGTTCGTGGCCAGCAATGGCAAATGTAAAAGCCGCGCCAGATCGACGACCGCCTGATTGCGTGCTTCCTCTTCGCGAGTGAAATGTCTTTGCAGTTCGGCGTAGACATTTCCCTTCCCGAAAATTTGGATCAGCGTTTCCGCCATCCGCTGCGCACCGTTCGTATCTTTTTGATTGAGGGCGCTGGCCAGTGGTCCATCAGCCTCGCCAGTCAAACAAACCAGTCCTTCCGCATGTGCCGCCAGTTCATCAAGACTTACCGAACATTCTCCCGGCTTGGCATGCTTGGGTACACGCAACTTCATCAACGTGATCAGGCGACACAGGTTTTGGTAACCGGCCCGGTTCCGAACAAGGAGTGGAAGCGAGAACGTATATTTTGGTCCAATGTCCAATGTCCCATGTCCCATGTCCGCTACCGAATCTTTCTTTTGACATTGGACATTGGACATTGGACATGCGACTTGGATTTCTGAGCCGATATGCGCCTTGATTCCATTCTTCCTGCCTGACAAGTGAAAACGCGGACTACCGTAAACACCGTTGCGATCCAGCAGTGCCATCGCCGGCATTTCATACTCCAACGCCGCAGCAATCAGCTCTTCCGGCACAGATGCGCCTTCAAGAAAACTGAATGCCGATCTTGAATGAAGTTCAATGTAATCCATCAGTTTTATCCGCAGATTGCACAGATTACGCAGATTTCCAAAAACAGAATTTGCAGCGATTTCTATTTTGAATCTGTGTAATCTGTGTAATCTGCGGATTCAGTCATAAATACCTTCAACAAACCAGTTGCCACTCTTCAATTCACGGTAAAGGCGATACAGCGTTTGGGCATCTCGATTTCCTTTCGAGTCAATCGCGACGTCCCACTCATCACGAGCCCACATATCAACGCGCCACCAGTCGCCAGTCGTCCGCCATGGACCAGCAAGACCTACCACCTTTCCATAAACACTTCGGGTTTTGTCCCAGGCATTAACCTCCGCCGGCTGTCCCCGCTGCGTCTGCACCACGGCACGCAACGCCGGCCGAAACCTCCGGAAACCCAGTGCGGATTGCGGATTGCGGATTGCGGACTGCGGCGACTCCGGATTGCGGTCTCCTATTCGGCCTTTACCCTTTCCCCTTTGCCCCCTGGCGTCCTTGAGCACAAAGTGTTTCATGCGGTACGCGTCCGGGCGGTGCGTGTCTAACAACTCCGCAGCCCCGACATTTTCGGCGCCCACCAGTTTCGCCAGTCGTGCCAAAGTCAGTTCCAACTTCTCCGGCTCCGGCGCCAGAGGAACAAACA
>DATEPF010000191.1:0-2031 GCA_035273325.1 Pyrinomonadaceae bacterium
GACTGGTGTAGTCCAATCAGCGTTCGGTTTCCAGGGGCAGAAGTGTTCAGCGTGTTCACGCGCCATCATCGATGCGTCGGTTTACGACGAAATGCTCGACAAGATTGTGGAGCGCACGGAGAAGCTGAAACTTGGTGATCCTAGCGACGCGTCGACGAACATGGCGGCGGTCATTAACGAGAAGGCATTTAAGACAATCAATCAGTACATCGAAAAAGGGAAGAGTGAAGGTGGGCGAGTAATCGCCGGAGGCGGCTCCGACGGTGAACAGGGCTTTTTCATCGAGCCGACAGTTATTGCAGATGTCAAACCTGGCGCCACGATCGAACAGGAAGAAATCTTCGGTCCGGTCCTCGCGGTTATCAAGGCAAAGGATTACGACGACGCACTGAATATAGCCAACGATACAAAGTTTGGTCTGACGGGCGCGGTTTACAGTGCTGATGAAGAAAAACTGGAACGGGCGCGGCGCGAATTTCATGTTGGCAACTTGTATCTAAACCGCAAGTGCACCGGCGCGTTGGTTGGTGTGCATCCGTTCGGGGGTTTCAACATGTCGGGTACCGATTCAAAGGCCGGCGGCCGGGATTATTTGCTGCTTTTTATGCAGGCGAAATTAGCTGCGGAAAAAGTTGGCGCGACGACGAAACTGGCGGAGAAGCGCGCAGCGATCTAATTCTGACTTTCTTCGAAGACGTGAGATATTGACGAGGCTACGCCATGGGCGCGGCCTCGTTTCTTTATCGGAATAGCCAGCCACTATGCGAATTGTTTTTATGGGGACACCGGAGTCGGCGGTCCGGTCATTAGATCGTTTAATCAACGATGGACACGAAGTTGTTTCCGTGTGGACACAGCCGGACAAACCCGCGGGTCGAGGTGACAAGATCCATTTACCTGCGGTGAAGCGGTTTGCACTCGAGCACAACCTAAAGCTTGAGCAACCGGCCAAAATCAGGACTGACGAAGCAAAAGCGTTGTTCTCTTCGTACAAGGCTGACGTGGGTGTTGTGGTCGCATACGGGCGTATCCTGCCGCAGGAGTTCCTGGTCGCACCTAAACGCGGTTGCATTAACGTCCACTTTTCTTTGTTGCCCAAATATCGCGGCGCTGCACCGGCCAACTGGGCCATTGTCAATGGTGAAAAAGAAACCGGCGTAACGACAATGTTTATTGAAGAGGAACTGGATTCAGGCCCCATCTTGTTGCAGCGCGAGACGGCGCTGGCTCAAACAGAAACTGCACCGCAGTTGATGGAACGCCTCTCATCGATCGGAGCTGACTTGCTCAGTGAAACTCTTCATCACCTGGATACAATAACTCCACGCCGGCAAGATGAAGCGGAGGCGACATTTGCACCTCTCCTCACTAGACACCACGGACTGATTGACTGGACCATGCCCGCAGTTGACATCGAACGTCGCGTGCGAGGATTTCAACCCTGGCCCAACGCCTACACTCAACACAAAGACAAGCGTTTGATTATCTGGGCTGCAGAAGCTGCCGAAACTGCGGTAGATGACTCCGGGCCCGGCGAAATCATCGAAGCGCGTGGCGGCGAGTTGATTGTGAAAGCAGGTCATGGTTCGGCCCTTCGAATCGTAGAGTTGCAGCCCGAGTCGAAACGTCGCATGTCCGTGCTCGACTTTCTAAACGGGACACACTTGCAGGCTGGAGAGAGTTTTGGTTAAGCGTGGTTCTGTATCTTCTGCCAGACGAGCTGCATTTGAAATTCTCCGGCGGGTAGAAGATGGTGCGTTCGCGTCCGTGCTGCTCGCTTCCCAGGAAGACGATTTGAGTCAACTCGATCGAAGCTTAACTCACGAGCTGGTTCTCGGCGTGCTGCGCAATCAACTCTGGTTGGATCGATTGGCCGAACATTACGCGCAACGTAAATCAGAACAACTGGACGTCGAAGTCCGTCTCATCCTGAGACTCGGCTTATACCAGTTGCGGTTTCTTTCTCGCGTGCCGGCTTCGGCTGCTGTCAACGAGTCCGTAAATCTTGCCGGGGTCGCCCGCAAACGCTCG
>DATEPF010000192.1:0-4423 GCA_035273325.1 Pyrinomonadaceae bacterium
GACCCGTTGAGTACGGCAAGTCCTTAACACGACACCTGAACTGTCCTGTGCTGGGCACGTCAGAGAAGGTGACTCCTGCGTTATCACTATTGAGAACGGTCAGCGTATCCCCCCTTGGCGTAGTGATAAAAAGGCGGACGCTCAGGTCGCGCAAGTCCACTTCGTTCGCTGCTTCGTAGTCGAGGACGAAGACAGCATCCTCCCCTGAGAAGATAATCGGCGCCGGAGTTCCGGCAGAGTCTTCGATGGAAAAACCAATCAGCCGCAGCTCGCCCGAGCCTGAGCGGCGCACTGTTGCGAGGTCGCAGTCCTGGACAGTCGCGTCGAGGTCGCTCAGATAGTGCTTGATTGCCTCCTCTGTTGGGCCGTCGAAGGTAAAGCGACCCGAACGTATAACAAAAGCGCGCGAGCAGATCTTTTCGACCGCCGACAGCTGATGGCTCACGAAAAGAACGGTGCGACCCTCTTGCCTGACCTCATCCATCTTTCCGAGGCACTTGCGCTGGAAAGCCGCATCGCCAACCGCGAGCACCTCGTCCACGATCAGAATCTCAGGTTCAAGATGTGCGGCGACGGCGAACGCCAGTCGCATGTACATCCCGGAAGAGTAGTGTTTGATCGGTGTGTCCAGGAACTTGTCGATCTCGGCGAAGGCCACGATCTCGTCAAACTTGCGATCGATCTCGCCGCGCGCCATGCCGAGAAGTGCGCCGTTGAGGTAGATGTTCTCTCTGCCGGTCAACTCAGGATGAAAGCCCGTGCCGAGCTCAAGGAGGCTGCCGACCCTACCGTACAGTTCCACCCTGCCCCTCGTCGGCTTGGTGATGCGGGAGAGAATCTTAAGCAGGGTTGATTTTCCCGCGCCGTTACGTCCAATGAAGCCTACGACTTCTCCGGGCTTCACGTCGAAACTCACGTCGCGGAGCGCCCAGATGCTCGCGCCATCGCTGTCAGCATCGCGCAGCGCACTGGTTCTGAAGGGCGAACTCACCGCCCTCATTGCATTGCGCATCCAGCCATGCTCAGCCTCGCGTGAGCCGATTTGGTAGCGCTTGCTTAACCCCTGCACTCTGATGATCGGTTTCATGAGGTGTTAAACCACGTCGGCAAATTTTTCCTCCATGCGCATAAAGGCGACAGCCGCGTACGTGACGAGCGCCGCCGTGAAGATAGCTGCCACACCCAGCGACAGCCAATCAAAATCACGGCCGAAGAGCGCTGCACGGAAGCCTTCAATAATCCCCGACACCGGGTTCATTAAGTAAAGCCAGCGCCACCTCTCCGGCACCAGGGTCGACGGATAAACTACCGGCGATATGAACATGCCAAGTTGAATAAGAACCGGCAGCGCGATGCCTATATCACGATATTTCACATTGACGGCCGCGGCCCAGAAGCTCGCCCCCAGCGAGAAAAGAACCAACAGCAGGAAGAGCGGCACAAGCATCAGCAGGCTCGGCCCAATCGAAGCGCCGTAGAAAATCATCATAGCCACCAGGATGACAAACGAAATGCCGAAATCCACCACGCGCTCGCCAACGACCGCTGCGGGAATTATCAGGCGAGGAAAATACACCTTGGTGATTATGTGTGCGTTGCTGATCAGCGAGTAGCTACTGTTGGAAACAGCGTTGGCAAAGAAGGTCCAGGGAAGTAGTCCCGAAAAGACTAAGAGTGGGTACGGGAGGTTGTCCGAGGGGACGCGGGCCAGCAGGCCCAGGAAGACTGTAAAGACTGCGGTTGTTAACACCGGCTGCAGGACGACCCACGGGAGTCCGAGCGCAGTCGGTTTGTAGCGAACTTTGAGATCGCGCCAGATCATAAAATAGAGCAGCTCACGGTGTTGCCAGATCTCACCCCACGCAAGATGAAACCGGGACCGGCCGGCCTCGATGACGATCAGCGGTTCGTCTGGCAGCCGGTGGAACGCGGGACTGAGAGGATCTCCGTCGATCTTATGCTTTGTACTCTGCAGGGACTGGTCTAGCATTCTTTGACATCCGCTAACAGGCTAATTGTTTTGCCGATTGCTCGGTGATCGCTGGTTTTGAAAGCGGCGGAGTTACCCGCGCGATGGTTGGGTGCTGATGCTGTTGGGCGAACAAAATATTTTTAGCTTAAACTACAATCGTACGTCCAGTTGAACTTCAGCGCGAGCACGGCAACGTGAATTAAGCGCAAGCTCACTATAGACAGACTTAAAAGTTTATGGCTTTGCCTCAAGATTCGAACAAAAGGACGTTCGTGTTGTTTCGTTTATTTCGTGGATCGTACTTTTGCAGGCTAAAAAACGGTCCACGAATTACACGAAACGTGTTGAATATGCTGCTCAATTTACATAATGCGTTCTAGAGTCTCGCGCCTGCTTAGGTCCAGTTTCCGCCATCTTCGCTCCGCCGCGACGCCTAACCGTGCGACGTTGATTCCACAGCTCATTAATCCTCGCCTGTTACTCGTCTTTCACGGGCGCAACGACATGTGGCCTGGTATCGGGCAGCAACTGTACCGCGAGGAATTAGTCTTTCGAGAGACGATTCAACGGTTCAGCCAGGTCGTTGAGAGCAGTATGGGACAAAGCGTCGCCGACTTTTTCGCGGGGTTGCAAACGTGGTCCACAGACAGCTTAGAAAAAAAGGAACAGCGAAACATCGTTTTGACTTCAGCGCTGCAACTGGCTCTTTTTGAGTTATGGCGCTCGAAGGGAATTAAAGCGGAAGCCGTTATGGCAGCCAGCGCCGGAGAGGTGGCCGCCGGCTATGCCGCTGGAGCGTTAACTCTCGAAGAGTCGGCGGCAGTATCAAGCTCACTTGCGCTTTTATTAACGCGGAAGACCTCGCAGGGGCGCTTCGTTTGTCTCGATGTTGATTTCGAGCGTGCAATGCAGATCAGCACGACGTCTCCGGTGAGGCTCGATGTTATTGTGGAGGTCAGCCCGATAGAGACTGTCGCCTACTCCACCTCGACGGACCTTGCCGAGCTTCAATGCTTTCTCTCCGAACAAGGCCTGAGTTATCGCGTTATTCCATCGGAATGGGGACATCACACGTTTGAACCTTACATCCTCACGGAGTTGGAAGAGAAGTTGTATAAGCCGCAACCGCGACCGTTAACCCTTCCTTTATATTCGTCCGTAACAGGAGGCCTTACTTACCCAGGCTCCCTATTGAGGCCGGAACACTGGTACTCGGTAGCAGCCACGCCCGCGCTGTTTGGCAGGTCGATGTGTGCCGCACTGTCCGACGGTTATAACGTGATGCTAAACATCTGCGCCCACGCCACGCTCAGACGCGGAATCGAACAGTGTGCGAAAGGCTTAAACAAGAACATCCTAAATCTGGACAGCGTGCGCCGGGAACAAGCGGAGAAGAAGACGTGGACGGAATCATTTAAGACGTTAAGCGCTTTAGGTTTGAGTAACGCGGGTGCAAAGAGAAACGGACGAGATCAAGGCGAGCGCCGTGGCCGGGGGGCCGCAATAAACCTGGATCTGTCCGCTATGAATTTATTGAGGCCCGACGTGGTCCGGAATCCTTATGCTTTTTATGCCGCGCTCCGTCGCACCGGGCCGGTTCATTTTCTCAAGGAGCATGAATTTTGGCTGGTGCTTGATTATGATGACGTCATTCACGGCCTCAAACACCCGCAAATTTTTTCCAGCGTCAGGCCCACGGTAAGGTTCGACCCCATCCTGGTTGAGACCGACGCGCCCGCGCATACCCGCGTGCGGCGTATCTTGTCGCCTTACTTTTCACCTCAGTCGCTGCAAGACCTTGAAGCCTTTGCCCGTTACTATGCCTTGAAACTACTGAATGCAGGCGACCGATCGGCGGAGTTCGACCTGGTCGAGAATTTTGCAGAGCCTTTAGCGGAAATGACCATCGGGCGTTTTTTGGGATTTTCCGAAGAGGAAACGGAAGAGTTGCGTCTGTGTCTGGCTCCTCTTCGACACCCGTCGGACAGTTCTCTCTACCAGGTGTTGGAAGAATGGATGCGAGATTATCTGAACCGAGTGAGACCAAACTCCGATCAGAGTTTGGGCCACCAACTTATGCGCGGTGAAGGCGAAGCAGCGCTCGGGCCGGAAGAAGCAGTCGGATTAATGAAGCTCCTGTGGAGCGCGGGGACTCAAACAACGGGCAATCTTATTGCCTCATCCACGTTGCTTCTCCTGGGACATCCTAATGTGAGGACGAAGCTTCAAGATGACACCAATCTGCTGCCTACATTTATTGAGGAGTCCTTGCGTTTTGAAGCTCCCGAATTGATGTCCTGGCGAGTCACGCGAGAAGAGGTTGAACTGTCGGGCGTGAGTATTCCTGCTGGGGCAGAAGTCAGACTTTGCATCGCGTCGGCTAATCGTGACCCTAAACACTTTGCCGACCCGGACAACTTGTCGCTGCAACGCAAAGTCAACAATCATCTC
>DATEPF010000193.1:0-15000 GCA_035273325.1 Pyrinomonadaceae bacterium
GACCTCCGGCGCCATGGCAGCGCGAACGAAGATCCGGAACTAGTCCAAACTCACGTCGTCGAAAAACGACGACATGGATACGGAGTAGTCCGCTTAACAAAACTCAGATAACGATTAGGGAATTGATTAGACGAACCGTGGGGGGTGATACGGCTGTTTGCGATCGGCTGAAGCAAACCGCATTGCAGGTAGCGGCGAGTGTTGAGTTGTTAAATCTGACGAGCCTGTAGGATGGGTCGAGATACCTGGCAGCACATGCGTGCAGCAACAAAAACAGTCTTCATCATTGTGAGGTTCCGATGGTAGCTGTTGTGGCTTGGAATCCTGAGATCTGATGATAGGGTCGATAGTCTGGTCCAACGGAGTTCGCACGTCCGCGGAAGCGAGGACGACTGGTCCTGGCGTGAACTCATCGTTGCAGAGTTGTGGGTTAGTTATGTCTATCGCGGTATAAGCCAGAAAAAGAATGACTATGGCCCGTGCGAAACGGCGATTGAAGAGAGATGTCCGGGGCCTTTTCATTGAGAGGAATCTATAACACAGCGCTTGGAAGAGGGTCAAAGTCGGCCACGCCTTTTCCGGCGTGCCTGCGAGGCCTGACTCAGGGGTTGGTAAGCAAGGTGTCGTGGACCACTGGCTTTGTAAGGCGTCATAGGATACTTTCTACTCATCCCCTGGTTCCCCATAAATCCCGACAAAAAAGTATTGAAGGTATTAAGTAATGGGAAAGAAGCGTCTGCTTTGCGTTGACGATCACGAAGATACGTGTGCTTTAGTTTCCTCAATCCTTTCAGATTTCGAGGTGATTTCTGAGCATACGAAGGCCGGAGGGCTTGGCCGGGCGATGACCGGAGGCTATGACGTGATACTCGCTGATTATTATCTACCCGACGGAACGGGCTTAGAACTGTGCGGGCTGGTGCGAACATTCGATCCCCACACTCCGATCCTTCTCGTAACGGCGACACATACAATTGAGCACGAACAAGTGATAGCAGTAGGCGGTCAAGGGGTGATGAGAAAAGACCACCTCACCCAGCTGCTCCCGACCGCCGTCGCCAGCGCTCTCGAAGCGCGGCTCCACCAAAAAAGAACAGCGCGGCAGTAACGCACTACCAGGCGTCCTAAGAACGTCCAAGCGGTAAAATAACGGCACCTTTGAGGAGTAGATCCGTTGCCGCCGCGGATATGGCACTGAATGTAGAATCTGTGGATTTGTTTTTGGACGACGACATTATGGAAAACAAATTACAAGCCACGATTGGTAAGTACTGGGGCTTTCATTGCCCGAGATGCGAATCGGTAATCTTGATCGCGCCCGACAGCGATGGGAAGCTAGAAAGAAGCGGGGAGCAGATTAGTACGGTCTGTTCACAGTGCCAACTACCGATTTCTTTTGTTATCCATGATCAAAAAGTAGTCTTAACGTAGCAGTCGGGCAATGACCGTATTCGGCTTTTTCGCTGATGTTCTCCGTGCCCTGTACGGAATGATCGTCGAGCAATTGTTACGCAAACGCAGTCCAAAATGATTCTAGTTGGACAAAGACCGCACCACGGTTTCTGTATTACGCTTTCAAATTAGGAACACTTCCGTCGCTTCCTTTGATTGGCCACGGAACTGGGCAACCTATTGGGTGGGTGGAGCTTCTGGATGGCCCGTCCCCTCAAAGATATTTGTGGTTGATTGAGGATTCGGTGCTAAACTCTCAACCCCTCGCTGTTACCTGCATCGTGTCTCACCCGGCGAAACTTCTGTGTCGCCGGTTCTAAGCTGATCAACTCGGACACGAGTTTATAACTCACATTCCATCCTCAGGAGCAAGAGAAATGAGCGACATACTAGGCACCCAGCAAAACTTTCGTAGTTTGTCGATTAAAGATCTTCTACAGGCCCGCGATCTTTATCACTACCATCTCCTCAACAAAGCGAATGTAGTAGGCACGGCAATCGGACTCTACTTAATTCGCAAATCAGATCCCACCCCAGCGGAAGAACGAGCTCGTTGCCGCTTGGAAGGTAAAGCGAAAGCGCGCGACAAGGGAGAGCGAACTCTGGCAAATTCGGAAGTACGCGAATATTCATGGCCGTGCGTACTGGCTTTGGTACGTAACTGGGTCGACCAATCCGCGTTCGGAAGCGGAGAAGGACGCTTGGGCCCAGAAGAAATGGTTCCCAAAACACTTTATATGCCGGACGGCCGCATGGTGCCCGTCTGTGTTGTCAAGGTAGAACAAGCGGCACCGGATCGCCGTCAGGTTCCGAGTTGGATCTGGCCCGACCGGCTCTTCGGTGGTGGAATGCCAATAATTGTGGAGACACAGGAACAAGTTCGCCGGGCGAGTACGGGTTGCTTGGTTTCCGATGGCCACACCACTTACGCATTGACTAGTCGTCATGTCTGCGGCGCAGCCGGTGAGCCCGTGTTTACATTGGCTGCTGGACAGCGCAAGCAAATCGGCCATGCAAGCGAGCGGCACTTAACAAGGTTGCCTTTTACAGAAGTGTATCCTGAATTCGCGGGTCATCGGACATATGTAAATTTAGATGTTGGGCTGATTGAACTCTCGGACGTTAATGACTGGACATCTCAGATCTTCGGTCTCGGGCCAATCGGCGCTCTCGCCGATTTAAACGAACTAAATATATCGACACGATTGATCGATGCTCCAGTCATCGCCGTCGGTGCTGCATCGGGAAGACTCGAAGGGAGGATCAAAGCTCTGTTTTATCGGTATAAGTCAGTGGGTGGTTACGACTATGTTTCTGACTTCCTAATCGCTCCGCGAATACCGACCAAAGAGACTACTAATCGGGTATCGCAGACCCAGCCGGGTGACTCCGGTGCCGTTTGGAATCTAGTCACGCAACAAGACAAAGACCGCAACGACGAAGGTTGGTGTGAGGACGACGACTTTAAAGGCACTCCTCGTCCGTTAGCGCTTGAATGGGGAGGACAAGTCTTTGTCGACGGGTCAACGCCGGGCAGCCTGGCTTTTGCTCTTGCCACTAGCCTGACCACAGTTTGTAAGTCGCTGGATGTCGAGCTCGTCATTGAGCACAACACCGGCGTGCTGCCTTATTGGGGACAGTTGGGTCACTACAGTATCGGCTCATTTGCTTGTAACGCACTTCCTAACGGAAAACTGGGAACGTTTATGCGCGACAACGTCGAAAGCATAAGTTTCGCCATTGGGAATCTCTCTAAGGAGGAGATAGCTAATCGAATTAGGGAAGCAAAAGCCGTTGAAGGTCTCGTGCCCCTCGCTGACACTGCGGATCTTGTTTGGAAGGTACACAAGACGAAGGTTTGGGGTGGCCGCGATGACCGCTGGATCGGAGCCGGACGAGCGACAGGTCCGGAACATCCGGCGCACTATGCGGACATCGATGAAGCGCGTGCCGACGGCAAGACGCTACTTGAATTGTGCCGAGAAGACCCCGCCAACTTGTCGGTCGAGTTCTGGCAACAGTTTTACGATCAAATGGGTCATGACAAGCAAAATGAGCGGGGTCTCCTGCCATTTCGAGTGTGGCAGTTCTACGATGCCATGGAGGAATTTGCCCGGGCCGGCGAACCCGATAAGTTTCTCTGCGCTGCCGGGCTGCTCTCTCACTTCGTTGGAGATGCCTGTCAACCACTTCACGGTTCAATCTATGCTGATGGATATCCGGAGGGCGAAGGAAAGGGTATTCATGGGACCTATGAGACAAAGATGGTGGATCGCTACGCGGAGGAGATTGTCACCGGCATCGATACGAAATTAGGTCAGGCTGCTGCGCCTCTACCACAGATCACATCTGGCAAAGAGGCAGCATCCGCCATAATTGAGCTGATGCACCGAAGCGCAACCAGGATTCCACCGAAAGACTTAGTCGATGCATTCATCGAAGCCGGAGGAACGAATCGCGTTGCCGTGCAGGATGCTTTATGGGAGCAATTTGGCGAAGAAACCATTAACGTGATGACTGACGGGGCGCGAGTACTTGCTCGCCTTTGGGAAGGTGCGTGGACGCAAGGCAATGGCAACAACATTCCTACCGGTCAGTTGGGCACTATCGACCCAGACGTCTTGAACGAACACTCTCGAAATCTTGAGTTCGTTGAATCTTTAGATCTTGATCACATCGGACCAGTGCTGAAACCCTGATCGCGTCAAGAGCGGTAACTCATTCAAACTATATTCACCTTCGCCAACTTTGCATGATCTCGCGCAACGAACACCCCTCGCATTATCTTATAAGGGATGACGCTAAGATGACGACATTCTGTCGCGAGACGTAACCGGACGAAGCGTGACTTTGACGGCTGCCAGTCCGGTAAATATTGGTTCATCGGTTTTCGTAAGATTAGGTGAGATGCGGTAGAACGGACTTAAAATCCGTTGTCCGTAAGGACGTGCGGGTTCGACTCCCGCCCTCGGCACCATTTCTTCTCAAGGACGATCCACGAATTACACGAATCGGACCCGTTAAAAATGAATAACCAGCTTTCATGTCCGAAATGCGGAAGCGGCGAAGTCAAGAAACTCTTGTACAGCTCGCAGGGCGGCTTCATCTGGACGCCTTTCTTGAACTTTATGAAGTGCCGCAAATGCGGCACGCGTTTCCACGGTGAGACCGGACAACTCGACCCGCAAGTTCCGAAAGTGATGCGGGTCATTTCTGTAGTAATCATCCTTGGCTTCATCGGACTGATAGTTGGCCTTGCGCTTTCCCTGCCATCACTTAGAGAAATTGAAACTGCGCCGGGCGCGCCGCAACCGGGACGGACGGCACCTCTGCATGAGTAACGGTTTTCTCGTAGGTAAAAATTTGAATTGTTAAGGTTAGCAAAAATGAAACTGCATCGAACACTTTCTCTGGTCCTGTTGGTATTACTTGGCGCGGCTGTATATGCAGGTGAGGCGTCCGCGCAGTGTTGTTGCGGCGGTGTGCACCTATCAGTTATCGGCGAAGATAAAAAGCCGATCACACCGGTCGTCACCGCGCTGATCAGCGTAGATGGCCACGCCGAGCCAATCGCCGCTCGTTTAATCGAAACAAAAACAAGCGAGAGCGGTGACGAAACAATCAGGGTGTCGGCAGACTGTTACGGTTTTAAGTTGATGGAGATTACCGTCGCGCACCAGGGTGGACAAATGGTGCTGCGACTTCGGGATTTGCCGTTTGGCGAATTAGGAGAAATCCATTTTGACCCGGTCACGTTTCGACCCTCGACGTCGGAAATAGATTTCAAGGGTAAGGCAAAGGGCCATTGCAAAGAGACAAGCGATCAATTCGGTTGTGTAATTGCTGCCGAGCGCTGGCAGAAAGTTAGCGATAAAGCGGAGACGGCGCTTAAGCCGCCACCGCCCAAAACTCAACCCACAAACTGACTCCACACTGCGAATTGGCGCCGGCCGCTCGCGGCCGCGCCAGAAGCTCGCGGCCAATTGTCATCGTTGGAATTACCTGTTCACTTCAACCCACCTAAGTTCGTTCGACTTTTATTTTTTCGCGGGCTCATTTGTCAGGACCGCATCTATGGGAGACTCGAACGCGATGAACAAAACGCAAGGTCCGGCATTAGCGCAGCGACCTTCGTGTTTTGCTTTGGCCGGACCATAAGCATAGGAACCTGCCTTGAGCACTGATGGGCTTTGCCCCTCGTAGGTAACGTGTAACTCGCCGGCCACGAGGATCATGTGTTCCGGGGAAGTGTGCCAGTGAGAGGGCAGCGTGTAGTTGGCTGGAGTCCTCAGAAATATATCGGCGCGCCCATTAACTGGATCGCCGCGCAGAACCGTCACTTCACAACCCTTGGGGAAGATTGGAGGGCAAGGACTCCATTTAAGTTGAGGGTCGTCGTGCCGCTGAGTTATCGCTTGTTCTCGCGCTGTTTCCTGACCAAAAGCCTGCGTAAACGCCGTGGGCACTGCCGCAACCACTACGAGCATCAGCATGGCGAACTTTAGATAACCTTTAACCATCATCGACCTCCCTTTGTCCATTGGTTTCAGCAAATATATGAAGGCCGGAGTTTAGATTCAACTTATACTTTCGTTACAAAATCACTGGTGACTTCGGTTCGCTGTCTCCAGATCCATTGACGCCTGCTCAAGCCGGCGCTCTGCATCTTTCAGTCTCGCAGTCGATAGTTCCAAATCGTCGTCGACGGCGCGCGCGCGTTTAGTGGCTTCTTTAAAACGCTCTTCAGCTTGCTTCAGGTCCGCTTGGGTTCTTGTCCGCGCAGCTGCCAAACTTCTAACGCGCGTATTTGCCTCTGCCAACATTCTCCTGGCCTCTTGAACCGAAGCTTTTGCCGCAGCTATCTCTTTCGCGTTTGTCTCTTGCTCCTTACGTTTACTGTCGCCGCCCAGCTCAGCAGTATTGGCCTTCTGCTTTCTGCCTTCTGCCTTCTGCTTTTCAGCTCCGGCGGCCTGCCTCCTGCTCCTGCCGCCTCTCTCAACTGTCTCCTGCTTAGCCGGAACAAATGAGCCCACCGACTCGAATCCCGGCGGATCGACGTCATGCGTCAGACGGCCGGCCTGCGGCCCATCGTCACGCGAAGCGTATGCTGATATCCCCTCGAGGGTCGTAGTAATGCGATGGATAGTGTCGGGCGAGGGATTATGACCGCCGTTCTTCAATAGTGAAGCCGCCACATTTGAAAGTTGCGTTAGCGCTTCGCGTCGCGCGTCGAGTGCTGTACGCATCTCTGACATCTTTCCGGATTTCTGCGCCTTATGAAACCTCTCTCCGGATGCGGTCAACTTGTCGAACGCTTCGCGATGGTTCCAGTACAACTGATTTACCGCCCACGCTGAGACGGACGGTTTACCGAAAGCCTTTACCGTCGCTGATTCACCGCCTCTGCCGCTCTTCTTTAAGTCCGCGGCCAGCGCGTTGCGCGCGTTAGTAAACTCTGTCAGCGGCAGCTTAAACAAATTATCGACGTCACTATTCGAGTCGTTTCTATTCTTTTTCATTTTTTACTTAGCGCTTCTATTCCGACATCCTGCAACTCGTACGTCCGACATGCTTCAGCTTGTCGGTGAGTCCCGCAGGTACCGTGCTCCAGGTGAGACCGACAAGCTAAAGCATGCCGGACATCATTCTGCGAACTTTTTGAAACGGTCACTAGTATATAGGAGGGTCGTCATACGGTTATCGGTTTCAAGGAATTACGATTTATGTTCATCAGCACCTTTCAAGACCTGCGTTTTGCGATCCGTTCGCTAGTCAAGCATCGCACTTTCACTGTGGCTGCGCTTCTCACGCTGGCCCTCGGCATCGGCATAAACACAAGCATTTTCACCCTCCTTTATTCGGTCGCCTTCCGGCCCTTGGCGGTCAAGAACCCGGAAAGCGTAGTTAACGTCTACCAAACTCTGGAAGGTGAGTATTCTCGTCAGGTTGAAGGCAGCGCGGATTTAGTTTCGTACCCTGAATACCTCAATTATCGAGATGGCGTTGCGAACGTTTCAGGATTGGCGGCCGCTTCTGATGTAAAGCTGTATTTGGGCGGAAACAACGTTGAAAGAATCGACGGGTTGATGGTTACCGACAACTACTTTTCGCTCCTGGGCGGCGGAAGCACTATCGGCCGCACTTTTTTCGATAAAGAATGTCAGGCGCCGCTTCAATGTCCCGTCGCTGTTTTGAGTCACGGTTTCTGGCAGCGAAGATTTGGATCCGATGAAGGTGTTATCGGCAGTTCAATCACGCTGAACCAGCAGCGCTTCAGCGTTCTGGGCGTGGCGTCGCCGGATTTTCGCGGTGCAGAGCTGGCCGTTCCAGACGTCTGGATTCCGATAACCATGCAGCCTGCGTTGATGCCTGAGACTAAATCTCTGGACGCTCCAAATTTGAGTTGGCTAACTGTGGTTGGACGTTTGAAAGATAACGTCTCGATACAGCAGCTACAGGCGGAAATGCAACTGGTTGCAGCCCGCATGGACCAGGATTATCCCGGACGAAAGTCGATCGTAAATGTGATGCAGGGGTCCTATGTCAATTCGCCTGAAGTGCGCAACGAGGGACTACCCATCGCAATGCTCGTTATGGCAGCCGTTGGTCTGGTCCTACTAATTGCCTGCGCAAACGTATCGAACCTGATGCTGGCGCGTGCGGCAACACGACGGAAGGAGATAGCCGTCCGGCTTGCACTGGGCGCTAGCCGCTGGCGATTAATCAAGCTTCTATTAACAGAGAGTCTGCTGTTGGCGGTTCTCGGTGGTGTTTTGGGGTTATTTCCTTGCGGTCTTCCTGCCGCCAATCTTATTGTCGGTGATGCCGGAGGCGGGTCTCGACGTCGATTTCACACCCAATGCAACAGTCTTCGCTTACATGTTTTTGATTTCTTTGCTCACCGGCGTTGTGTTTGGGCTGGCGCCGGCGATTCAGTCTACGAAACCGGATTTAACCTCAGCGCTCCGCGCGAGCAGAAACCAGGGACAACTTTCGCGACCGCGCTTGAGAAATCTTTTAGTGATCGGCCAGGTTGCGGTTTCCTTAGTGTTGCTGATTGGAGCAGGGCTTTTGGTCCGCGGCTTACAGCAGGCCCAATCAACCGACCTCGGGTTTGATCGGAAGAACCTTGTTATCTTGTCGATGGATTTGACAACACAAGGTTACGACGAAGCACGTGCGGCAACATTCCACACCCAACTCTCGGAACGTTTGAAGGCGATGCCCGGGATCAGATCAGTGAGTCTCGCACAGATGGCGCCATTTGCAGGACGGCGCGATGAAACGATTGATATCGAAGGTGTGGGTTCTGTAATCAGCGTAAACGCTAACGAGGTTTCTCCTGAATACTTTCATACGCTCGGCATACCACTGCGCGGGGGTCGTTATTTTACCGTAGACGATGCGCGCAGTGGACAATCGCCCGCAGTAATAAGCCAGGCAATGGCCAATCGTTTTTGGCCCGGCGACGATCCTATCGGCAAGCACTTCAAGGACAACGCTGGAACGGCCCACGATATTGTTGGAGTGGTCGCCGACATAAGCAGCACCAACATCGGTAAACTTGATGGTCCATTCTTCTACACGCCCGCGTCGCCGTCTAAATTAACCGGTCATAGTTTTGTCCTGCGAACAAACGAAAATCAGTCTGCTACTGTAAGCGCTATTAGAGAAGTGGCGCGCTCGCTCGACAAAGATGTTTTCGTTACGGTCGAGCCGCTCGAGGAAAACGTGAGGCGCGGGTTGGAACCGGCACGAATGAGCGCGTGGTTTTCGGGAACCGTTAGTCTGCTGGCTTTGCTGATCGCGGCCACCGGCATTTACGGCATGCTGTCGTATCTAGTAGTTGAGCGTACGAGCGAGATCGGTATCCGCATGGCACTGGGTGCACCGCGGTCCAACGTTCTGCTGCTAATCGTGGGTGACGGAATGAAGCTCGCTGGAGTTGGCATAATAATCGGAGTCACAGTTGCATTCGTACTTAACACGGTGATGGCGTCAATGTTGTTTGGTCTCGGACAAACAGATGTGTTTACGTTTGCAACTGTTTCATTCGGCGCGCTCGGAGTTGCCTTACTCGCCTGCTATCTGCCCGCCCGTCGCGCGACGAAGGTGAATCCGCTGGTGGCACTGCGAAATGAATGACCCAGATGCGGGTGTCCGACACGCTTCAGCTGCCGGTGTGCGACAGCTTCAACTTGTCGGTAATTCCCGCAGGACCGTGTTCCAAAGAGACACCGACAAGCTGAAGCATGTCGGACATCCTGAAGCATGACGAACTCGTGGAACATTATTTCGGGGATATCTCTCGACGCAAGTAAAAGATCAAATCTGTCGACGGTGGGTCGATGCCGAGTTGGCGGATCATTCCCACGACTTGCCCACGATGCATCGTCGCGTGATTTGCCACATGCTGCATCTGATCAACCAGTCGCATGGAGCTCGAATCACCGCTGAGGAGTTTGAATGGGAGTTCGCTTGTTAACTTCGCGTGGCCCAGCGCCGATACATATCTCCAACGTTCGCCCACCACCTTCATCCAACGATCTCTTAACGCCGGCAGGTCAGGACAAGATTCCGTGGTCCATTGTGACCACGCTTCCTCTTTCGCCGGGGATCTTCCATTCCAGCGTTCAAGCCAGATCCATTCGGCGCCTGCCATGTGCAACAGAGTCCCGAAGATTGATTGGTGACTACAACAAACGTCGCGATGCAAACTCTCTTCGGGCAGTTTAGCCGCCGCATCCATTGCCAAACCGTTGGCCCATTCGGTGTAGTTGAACAGTTGATTGATGTCAGTTAGATCCATTGTTACCTCACCTGGCGTCACGCACTTATCCAGGTTATTTCGTGTAATTGGTGGACGCGTTTCTCAGCAGTCGACAAGCTAAAGCGTGTCGAACAACTTACTCCGAATCACATACACACTTGGACTTCGCCTTAATTACTTCCATCGCCTCGACGAGCACCCGGCCGAGTGGCTTCCCGAGGGTGCGTCCAACACTGGTATTCACTTGCACCACAACAGCTACTTTGTGATCGGGGAAATACATCACGTCTGTCATGTATCCCGGGAAGAAACCACTGTGCCCATACGCGGTGCCGAGCCGCGTTTTGCGAACAATCACTCCCAACCCATATCGAGTTTCGCCTCCCAGCATCGGCGCGGGCACTCCTTCGACAACTTGGGGCAATAGCTCCGGCGAAAATGCTTTACCTTCGTAAATCATCCTGGCCCAACGCGCGAGGTCTTCCGCCGTCGAAGCGTACCCCCCGCCTGTCCACTCAAACTGCGGATTAATCGCAAACTTTCCGTCGTGGATCATTTCGTCACGGCCGCCGAATGGATTGTTTGGGCCTGCATAACCCTGCACCACCCCCCTCAGTCTCAATCCATCCTGAGGAATCGTGTCATCGAGCTTTAGCGGTTTAAGCAAACGCCTGTTTGCTTCGTCGTAGAACCGTTTGCCTGTGACTTTCTCGATAATCATTCCCAGCACGATGTAGTTCGTATCGGAGTAATCCCAACCCTTGCCTGCTGCGAAAGGAGGTTTCTCATCCAGTAGATACGCAACCAGCTCTGCCGGCTTCCAAACCTTTTCCGGATTAGCAGTCAGGTCTTTAGTGAACTGGTCCTTGAATTCATAACGTACTAATCCACTGGTATGGTTCATCAACTGTCGCACAGTAATGTCTTTAGCATTAGGCAGACGCGCGAACCACGGCTCGCGACCCAGATATTTTTCGATTCTGTCGTCGAGTCCGATCTTCCCTTCCTTTACTAACTGCAACGCGGTCGCGGCCGCAAATGTCTTTCCAACGCTGCCGGCCAGCATCCGATCAGTGGGCTTCATCGGAGTTTTCAACTCGCGATCCGAAAACCCAACCGCCATGCCAAACGATTCACCGTTTGCCAGCACCACTCCCAGAGTCGCGCCGGGAAAACTCCCCGCCTGGTGCCATTCGTCGAGTTTGACCTGCAGCGCTTGCTTGAGTTCAGTTGTATTTGAGGCGGCAGGTGTCTGACTTCGAACTGCACCAGTAGAAATTAAGCAGACGAACAGGAAAAGAATTATTCTTCGCATATATGTCCTGGATGATTTGGTCACCATATTTCGTGTTGTTTCGTGGATTGCTTTTTTGTCCCACCAAAAGCGATCCACAAAATACACGAAACCCACGAAACTTTCAGAACAGGCAAATCTTGTATTAAGTCATGCCCAAACATTTTCCCGAATGGATAAAGCCAATGGCCGCCACGCTCACGCAGGAGCGATTCAACGGCCCGGAATGGATCTTCGAACGGAAGTTCGACGGCATCCGGCTACTCGCTTACAAGAAAGGCCCCCGGGTGGAATTATTCTCGCGCAATCGGTTGCGGCAAACAATTCCCGCGCTGGCCAACGCCATCGCTAAACTCCCGCACGAGGAATTAATTCTCGACGGTGAAATCGATTGGCATGGACCACCCGCCTATCATGTGTTCGACATTATGTGGATCGATGGCCGCGATTTGACGAACCTGCCGCTTGAGCAACGGCGTGCAATCTTGCGTAAGCTGCCTCTCAATGCGCCTCTGTACCGCGTCGTAGAGCTGCACGACGACACGCCCTGGGAACGCGCGCAGAAACAGAGTTGGGAAGGTGTAATTGCGAAACGCCGCGATTCGGTTTACGAGCAGCGTCGCTCGCCAAACTGGCTGAAGATGAAGGTTGAATTGGCCCAGGAGTTCGTGGTCGGTGGCTTCAGCGAACCGCAGGGAAAACGGGCGGGCCTCGGTGCGTTGTTAGTTGGTTATTACGAGGGGAACGACTTCGTCTTCGCGGGCAAAATCGGCACCGGCTTCAATACGCAAATGCTTCTCGAGCTCCGCGCGCAACTTGATCTACTGGAAATGGACATACCGCCGTTTACCAAAGCGGTTGGCTTACCGCGAGCAAAAGTGCGAGATATCGTCCGCGCTCATTGGGTCCGGCCTGAGATCGTGGTCCAGGTCGGTTTCATCGAATGGACCAAACACAACAAACTCCGCCACCCGCGACTTCTCGGCATCCGCCACGACAAGGATCCGCGTGAAGTTG
Organism: Pyrinomonadaceae bacterium; assembly: GCA_035273325.1. Classification (GTDB taxonomy): domain Bacteria; phylum Acidobacteriota; class Blastocatellia; order Pyrinomonadales; family Pyrinomonadaceae; genus PSRF01. Next base: position 12,534 of record DATEPF010000193.1, read on the forward strand.
TAAGGGAATGTTGATTACAGCGGCTCTGCCGCCGCCGGTGCGGAAAGGCTCTGCCTTCAGTTAAGTACCCTTTGAACTTATGGGCTATGCCCTGGTGTGCCGGAGGCGTAGCCTCAATGAATATAGGAGCATCTACGGAAAGGCATAGCCTTTCCGCACCGGCGGCGGCAGAGCCGCATCGCGGCTGCGTGTATTTCGCGGATGCTTCGTACGCCGGCTAAAACCGATCCACGAATTAACACGAAGCGCGTCCTGACACTTGCTGAATACGAATCAACACAAATTCAGCCGGCTTCAGGGGTGCGAAGCCGATAATGATATTGACCCTGCCGGATTCGATGTCATCCTGCGTCATAGTTGTTTCATCACACTTGATAAAGAAAGCGTCCCCGGGTTTCGTTCCCTGGAACGCTCCCTGACGAAACAAACCAGTCATAAAAGAGCCGAAACTCGAGCGAATCTGTGTCCAAAGCAGGTCATCATTCGGTTCGAACACGGCCCACTTCGATCCACGATCCAGACTCTCTTCCAGATAAAGCGCCAGGCGCCGGATCGGGATGTACTTCCAGTCACTCGCAGCTTGATCGACCGTGCGCGCGCCCCAAGCGACATTTCCGATCTGCGGAAAACCTCGTAGCAGGTTTACGCCAAGCTGGTTGAGCTGAACGTTCTCACGATCAGTGAATCGCGCGGGTATGTTTGCCCCGCGCAAGTCGGCCTCTGATCCCGCGGGCGCCGTCCAAACGCCACGGGTTTCATCTGTTCGCGCATAGACGCCCGCGAGTGTTCCGCTGGCGCCGACATTTCGAGGCTGGTTGCCATTCAGCGGATCGGGAATTTCGAGTCTGGGGAAATAGACTGCCGCATTCGGATGGCGCAAGCCCGCATTAGCTTGCATCCAGCTAACCATCTCGTCTTTCGTTGTGACTGCAGGCGGAGGATCAATAATCAGAAATGCGCGTTTGTTGCTGCAGTATTTCGTGGCGGCGGAGATAACGGCGGCAAAACTCTTTTCGTCTAAATTGGCGGCAGCTGGAATACACAAAATGTTGAAGATGTCCGGCGCAATTCCTTCGAGGGTATACATGCCGGTTTGCGCGGCTGGATCTCCGATCAGTTTCCAGGGCGAAAGATCCTCGACACGAACTATCAACGCGACGCGCCCGCCATTTAAGAAATATTGCCGGACGGCGTAGCTCGCTTCGCTGCGCGGGTCCAACCCGCCGAACACGCGCTCGAATTCGGCGTAGCAATCTATCTTCACGGCCTTACCGATCGGCCCTTGCTCGAAGATATCTATGAAGGCGGTAGTGGAAGTGGGCACGCCCGGGATGGGATGACTCTTGAAGGGAACTTCCTCGACATATACACCTGGAGCTAGATATTCAGTCATGGGTTGTGAGTTCCTTCCAGTAGTTTTTTACAGATCAAGCGCGGTTGAGGATGTTAGCAGCAGGCAGGTTGGTCAAACAAAAAACATTTACCATATGTCATTTTTCATCTGCTGATACGGCTTCACAAGTCCAACAAGAGGGCGTTCATGTTATTTCGTGTGTTTCGTGTATTTCGTGGATCGTAGTTTTGCAGCCTAAAAAACGGATCCACCAATAACACGGATTACACGAAACGTGTTGAATTCGACTTCTACGGCAAAGCCAATGATATATGGAACATATGCCTGACCCTCCGGTGGTACTGACCTCAAGAAATTCAATTGACCCTCTTTATTCTCCACAGTAATATATTGCTATGCCATATAAAGGTTCAGACATTCTTGAACGCGAGCTCAAGAAAGGCAGCGCCGAATTAATGATTCTGTCGTTGGTGGAAGACCGCCCGCGTCACGGTTACGAGATTGGCACCTTGATCGAACAACGTTCAGGCGGCCTGCTGAAATTTAATGTCGCGTCACTTTATCCGCTGCTCTATCGTCTCGAGAAACGCCGCTGGATCCAGGGCCGTTGGGTTGAGAAAGCTGGTCAACGGCGCCGGCGCTATTACCGGTTGACCGCCGAAGGCAAAAAGATTTTGGCTGCCCAACGCAACAGTTGGAGAGACTTTGTTGAAGCAATGAACCTGATAACCGGAATCGAACGCGCATAATTTTTCGTGTATTTCGTGGATCGTTCAGCATGCAACCGCGAAATCGATCCACGAATAAACACGAAATAACCTGAAAACCGCCCATGCCTGATTGGAAATCTGAAATCAGAGCGCGCTTGCGTGGATTGCATCTCACTCCCACTCGGGAAGCGGAGATCGTCGAAGAACTATCTCAACATCTCGACGATCGTTACGAGTCTTTATTGTCCAAACGCTCATCTGCAGATGAGGCTCGTCAAGCAGTAGTTCTGGAACTTGCGTCGCTGGCGAACGAACTACGCAAAGTGGAAACGACCACTCCAAAACATCCAGTCGTAACAGGCTCACCATTAAAAGGAGGTCGCCGAAACGTAATGAGAGACTT
>DATEPF010000194.1:0-4261 GCA_035273325.1 Pyrinomonadaceae bacterium
ATGACGCAGTATCGCGATGACATTGCGCCGGTCCGCTGGCTTACGCCGGGTTCGGTGGAAGATTCGTCGTCGATGTGGGAAGACTCAATGGCAATGGAAGGTTGGGGACTCTACTCGGAAGCATTGATGGCTGAACCGCTGCCAGGTGCGCCGGAAGGTTTCTATTCCCCGGAAGAACGGCTTTACCAACTGCGTGGCAAGCTGTATCGCGACCTGCGCGTGCGTATTGATACAGGCATTCATACGAACCGGATGACTTATGCAGAAGCGGTCGATTTGTTTTCAGAGGTTGTCGACTTCCTGCCTGGCAAGTGCAGTGATGCATCGAGCAGTGCAGCGAAGCAGGCGAGTTGCGACTCTTCGGAGCGGGCGATCTTCCGTTATTCGAAATGGCCCACTCAGGCAATCACATATCGACTTGGCAAGGACGAGATTTTTGCGCTCCGGAAAGAAGCCAGCACGTTAATGGGCGACCGCTTTTCACCTAAAACTTTTCACATGCTGTTTATGAAGCAAGGAACAATTCCTTCAGGATATTTCCGTGAAGAACTGTTGAGAGAGCTGCAAAAATAAGTCGCGTGTCCAATGTCCCGGCGTTCGGGGTTCTGCATCGATGACACGATGGCACTAAAGTATCCATCAGCGAAAGACAGACATTGGACATTGGACTTCGGACTTTGGACTTTAGACTTTGGACTTTCTTATTCGCTGCCGTAGCTAATTTCCATATGACGGATGCGGTGGCTGGCGATGAACAATACTAAAGCTGTGACCGCGATTAGACTCGGTATTGCAATCCAGGCCGGAGTTGGTTCGGCAACTACCGCGAACGGACCTTCAGACACAGGCACCGGCGCCAGCGAGTTCAGATAGTGAATTACACTCACCTTTTTCAGTAGCGGCGGCAGTAGAAAATTCAGCCATTCCCAACCATAAAGCACAATCGCCGGAATAATTGGATTACGGAAGAACAGTCCTACCACCATAAAAAACGCGCCGTAGCCAACGCATGCAAGCATCGTAATTCCAGCGTAGGTCAACAATTGCAACATGCCTGGTCCATCCAGAAAAAACCGCGCGCTTTCCGATGGGAAATGAGGAATGTAGAGCAACAGCATGCAGATGACCGTCATGCTTGTGAACAGCACAATCGAAGTAACCAGCCCCGCAAGGTATTTCCCGACCACCAGCACCCCACGCCGCACGGGACTTAGAAAATAGAAGTGCAGACTCCGATCGATGATGTCGCCACGGAACAAGTTCATAAAGATCCACGCGCAACCGAAGAACACAACGGTGCGGAGAATCAGCCCGCCGTAGTAAACAGCGAAGATCATGCTGTAATTCGTGAAGTCCTGAAATTCCGGGTCGGGTGGCGTAAACGGAGCGAGTAAAGCAAGTGGCCCAATCGGCAACAGCGCCAGCAGGTAAAGCAGAATCGACCGGCGTCCGAAAAAGTTTTTCTCAATCTCAAGTCGAAAGATGGCGCGAATCTGCCGCAGCCAGAGCGCCCACGGCAGTGGTTGCTTCCGGGGCCTGGTGTTGATTTCCGCAGTTGAAGTGCTCATAAAATATTTCGGAGTTAGACGATGTTCGGAGTCCAAGCTTCAGCTTGCTTTTACCAAAGGCGGCAACCTAAAGGTTGGACTCTGAACATTGTCTTAATTCTGAACATTGTGTCAGCTGGGCCCGCCTCCGGAGCCAATCAGGTATTGATAGACCGCACTCAGATCGTCGTCGATGGGGGCGACTGACTCGATATTAATTTCGCCTTCCGCCACCACCCGATTCAACAACAAATAAAATCGATCAGCATCTTTCGTCTTCACAAACAGACCGAGCCGATCATCATGCAGGCGTGCTTCGACCACGTGGTCCTGATCAAAAACCTGCGCTGCTAAACGCGAAGGTTTGTCACAACGAATCAGGATTTGCATCGGATGTTCTTCCATTTCGTCCCTTACGCCGTGAATATTTCCTTCTGCCACCACATAACCGTTGTTCAGTAGAATCACCCGGTCAGACATCATGTCAACTTCATGCAGGATGTGGCTGGAAATGATCAGGTGCAGCCCTTCTGCAGCCAGCTTACGAAACAGTGCGATAGTTTCCGCGCGCACCATCGGGTCAAGCCCGTTCAGGGGTTCGTCCAGAATCAAAACTGCAGGTTGATGCGCGATGGCCTGCGCCAGCCGGATTCTCTGGCGCATGCCTTTGCTATAGGCTGCGACCTTACGCTCTCCGGCCTCGAGTAAACTGACTCTTTCCAAAGCGATCGTAGTCAGCTCGTCCGCTTTCTTGCGGTCCATCCCGTGGACCAGCAAAAACGAACGTACGAATTCTCGACCAGTAAGGCCGCGAGGAAAGGAATCAAACTGCGTGCAGTATCCGACCTTGCGAAACAGCTGCTCCGGTTGGTCCGTAGGAATGCCGAGAATCTCGATGCGACCACGGCTTGGACGCAGCAGTCCAGTCATCAAATTCATCAGAGTCGACTTCCCTGCTCCGTTAGGACCTACCAGACTGGTAATGCCGGGCGCGATCTGCAAGTTGACGCGATTGACGCCAAGAATCTCTCCATAAAATTTGGAGACCTCGTCAAATACGATGGAATTTCGAAGTTCGGATTTCGAATTTCGAATTTCGTCTAAGCCCGCGTCAATTTTTGCTTCAGGCACCGACATAAACGTTCAGTAAACTTACGCCGCCAACAAGTCCTAAAGAACTCGGCCTTGCTTCAAAGGTGCGATTCAACATGTTTCGTGTTATTTCGTATGTGTTTCGTGGGATTCGTGGATAGTTTTTTTAGACAGCAATAAAAGCGATCCACGAATTACACGAAACCCACGAAGTCACTAAATAAGATGAATCCCAGGTAGCTCGACTCATGAGCCAAGCCAAAGAACTCGCAAAATTCGAAATCCGAAATACGAAATTCGAAATTCACCGGACAACTTCATAAGCCTTCACTTTCCAGGACAACAACGCTAAACAGGCCGCACAAATCAGGAACAATACAAACCATGAAATAATCAGCGGCGGTTCCAATATGGTCGCCCGCTGGGCCACCTCGCCATCGAATCCAACCAGGTACGAATACGCGCGTTCGAACCTGCCAAATAAACCGGCCGTGACGTTGGTGATGTTGGCGTTAATACTGATAATGCTGCCGTATCGCGTCTTGAACAGTTGATTAACTACCTCACCAAACACCGACGGGATAAAAAACACGCCGAGTAAGGCCGCGCTGGCCACTACGCGCCATTTAACAAGCGCCGAGATCGCCTGCGACATGAGTGCCAGTATCAGAATCCAGACCACGCTACTGATGAAAATAGCGCCGGCGATCCAAAGGTTATCGACAAACCACTGCGCGCCCTGCAGGTACGATTGCAGACCGAACAGGAGCAACTGCGGAACCCACGTCATCAGCGACAACAGGATCATCAACACCGACATTTTCCCCAACACGTACTCAGTTCGGGAGAACGGCCGGCACAAGTAAAGCGGCAAAGCATTGTTTCGCAGGTCGCGAGCCACCAGCGGTGGGCCAATCAATAAGGTAACGAAAAACGCGAGCCCATTTTGGAGATTGACGAACGTCTGAAAGAAGGAATTGTCTATCGGCAATAGCTCGCGGACGTTAACCTGCAGAATGGCCAGTGCACTGACGTTGTGGTGCAAGTAGATCAGAATCGCTTCAACTAAAAGCGGCAGGAAGCAAATCACGAAGAACGCCGTGAATAGCTTCGACTTGAACACGTCTCTCAACGCGTGACGCGGCAAGACCAGGAAGCGATTCCATTCCGGAGTCAGCTTTCCCAGGTACTGCCTGTAGGTTACTTCATAGACCGCCATGGCCGTTCTCCATAGCCTTTAAGAAAATGTCTTCCAGCGAATCACGTTTGTAACTGAGCCGCCGTATCTGCACGTTATGTTCGGCCGCGACACGATAAAGGTCGCGGACCTCAATGTCCGGCTGCAACACAATCTTGATTCGATGATCGCCCGTGATCGCGTATTCGCAACCAAGTTTGCCGACCGCATCAACAAAACCGGCGGTTTCGCCGCGGGTTTCGAGTAGCAGGAACCTTCGATTCGAGCGGCGCTCTTCTTCGAGATTGCAATACTGCACCAGACGCCCGTCTTTCAGAATTACGATCTCTTCACAACACTCTTCGACGTCGCGCAACAAGTGCGAAGACAAAACGATGTTGGCTTTGCCGCTGTCTCGAATCTCTCGCACCAACTTGATCATGCG
>DATEPF010000195.1:0-8378 GCA_035273325.1 Pyrinomonadaceae bacterium
GTATTCCTGGCAAACATTTGGCAACCAAAATTATAGAGCGTCTCCTCGATCAACTTGATGCAGCCAAGCGTCAGTTTGCTCCACGCTCCTCCAAGCAAACAGTTCAACTTCTGCACCGGCTGGCGAAACAACAAATCGATGAGCCGGAGGCGTTAATTCGGTTCCATGAAATTCTGCTGTTCATCACCGCGTATCCGCAAACTGCGGCGGCGCGGCAACTCGCACAATCCATCCTCAATAAATTCGGCGAACGCGTTACCTCGATACGCGATGCCGGCATTGATCTAACTCCGCTGGAAACACCAGAAGTGTCCGGTATCGCGGGCACCATCGTTAGCGATACTTTCACCTATCCGATTGTCAGTTGGCTGGTGCGCAAACAACCGCGGCGTGTCGATCTTGATTGGGAATGGTTTGAAGACGAGAACCGGTTGTCTGAGACGTGGCCCCGGTTCATGCCATTGCTCGAGGAAGACGCATATGTCGAAGCGAACGTTCCATACCAGCAATGGCTCCGTTCCGCTGCCGGAGGGGAACGAGATCTAACGTGGTTGATTAAACGGTTTGAGGCGCTTCCGCTCTCACAAAAAGAAAAGGCGGAACTGTTTGATTCTCAGAAGCTTTATGTGCGCTGGAATCCGGCTTTTCGTTCGACACGCAGCGGCATGCGCTTGCCCGTAAAAAATGTTTTCTATCATCGTGGTCCGCTAATCGCCCGCAGAGATATCTCGCTGCCAGCAGAGTTGCAGGCCCCACCACCACGACTCGAACTGCTGAATGCAAAGCGCGGCGAAGCCATTCTCGACCTGACGCGCGAGGCCTCAACCATTCGTTATCGCGAATTATACGGATTCACTCACGGCGATCCGTCGAAGGTTTTTCGTGCGAACCTGGGTCGCGGGGTAGATGTGTTTGTAACGCAACTGCCGCCGACTGCACGCCTCCCGCTGCGCGCATATCACGCGGCGGTGTTTTTCAAGAATGGTGTGCCGGTTGGATATTTCGAAGGGCTGTCACTGTTTGAGCGGATGGAGAGTGGATTCAATCTCTACTACACCTTTCGCGACGGTGAAACTGCCTGGCTCTATGCGAGGACGCTCAACATTTTCCGGCACTTGCTCGGGGTAACTTCATTTGCAATCGATCCTTACCAGATCGGTTACGAAAACGAAGAAGGTATCGAGTCGGGCGCGTTCTGGTTTTACCGCAAGCTGGGTTTCAGGCCCACCTCACCGGCTGTAAAGAAACTCTTATCGAAGGAAGAAGCTAAACTCACGGCCCGAGGCGATTATCGCACTTCTGCGAGCACGTTGCGGAAGCTCGCACAAGGACCAATGATTTTCGAGTTGGACAAATCTCAAGAAGGCCGTTGGGATAAATTCCAGATGCGAAACATCGGCCTTAAAGCACAGCGGCTGATGGCGTCGAAATTTAATGGAAACCCTGACGCTCTTCGTGCCGCGTCTGCAAAATCACTAGCGAACATATTAAAAGTTGAAGTTGGGAAGTTAGGCGAAAACCACCGCGCCGTATTCACAGACTTTGCCCTTTGCCTCTGTCTTGTTAAAGACCTCGGCGGATGGACCAAACCCGAAAAGCAATTATTGATTGAGATTATTGCTGCAAAGGCTAATGCGCTTGAGGCGAAATACCTGAAACTAATGCAGGGCCATCAACGCCTGCGGCGAGAATTGATCGAGATGGGTTCGTCGTAAGCGGAGATGCGATTACTCAGTGGATTATGTTGCACTTTGTAGACATTCTCACTTCGCAGATGTGTCCGCCAGTTGACTTCATCTCAATTCCCTTTTCGCTGATACACCGATTAGGCCAACGATTTCGATCGTAGTCGTTCAAGCACCACAGCGGCATAAGCTTTGCTCCTCACATGGCCGTCGCATAACCTCAGCCTCTCAGCGTCCTTCCGTCAAGAAGCACGGCTTTTCGCGGGCTGCAATTTACCTAACTTACGAGGTGACCTGATGGCCTTCACCAACAACTGTAGTCTGTTTGCCGCAATCGATGAGGAGGGAATTAACCGTATCGTTCGACACATCATGCGGCAGCGGCCGTCACTATTTAATTACGGCACCGCATTCTTGAGGGATCACCCTGAATACCTGTGCGAACGGATTGACGTGCACCCGTGGGTGACCGCGCGCGGAAATCCAATTATTACGGTTGAAGATCCTTTGCCCATCATTGGTACCGACGGCTCGTTGGGGCTGAATTTCTGCTTTCAACTAACGCGCGCGGAGATCGACTTCCATCCCGGTTCAGTTTTTGATCTGCCACCACAGCTACGGCCACTCAACGAGCAACGGTTTGCTTTTCACGTTCGCGTCTGCGGCGGATTGGGTTGCGCATCTCGTGAATTCTTCGATCGGCTAAAACCGCGTGAGGCGCTGCCCGAACGCGAGTTCCGCAAAGCAATGCTTCGCAATTCACAAAATGCCTTTCAGGGCAGCAGCGAGCGCTTTGTTGGGATGGATTCGGCAGCCGTTGCTTACGCGGACACTCGTTACACCAAGGACGATCGTGAGTTCAAGGAAGAGGAACCTAAACCTAAATTGCCGCCGCGGCCAATTCCATTCGATAAATTGGACTGCTTCTGCCTTGACCTGTTCGCGGTCGGCCACTTCGAATTAACGGGTGCCGTCGGTAATCAACGGCTGGTCGGAAAGCTCGATGGACTGGAGATAGTCGATATTCAACCGGAAGGTTTGGAGAACAGTATTGAGTGCTATTTGAAACTCTTGATTCACATGGTAATTTTGCCGCGATTGAGCATTGCTCTCGAGGTACTTGTATTCGAAATTCTCGACGGCAACGCGACAATCACTCTCGCCGCGACGCCGATCTCCGCCACCGTGCCGCATAACCCGGCCATCGAAGACAATAAGCTAAAGATCTTTGTCAATATGGAGGCATCATGAGCCATCTCACCGTTGCGGTCTCTGAAAATGCTTTCCGTGAGCTGTTCAATACATTGCGCGACAACCTTACCTTTGCTGCTTCTGACAGCAGGGATTTCGGAGCGTTCAGCGCCAGCTACAGCGTGGCCGCCCATCTTGAAGGTGGGACTATCGATCTCCGCAATGACAACACGGTACAGATCAAAGAATTAGATATTCTTTGGGACGTCTTTCAGTTTGGAATCGGCTTCGACATTCCAGAACTTTGTGTGGGGGGCTTCTGTATTATCCCGAAACCATGGCCCTGGAGCGGATGTCTGGTTCGCGCGCCGAGAATTTGCGTGTTTAGTGCCGACCCAGACGTGAGTCTTAACCTGGACCTCAGCAGTATTATCCGCTCTGAGATTTCTATTACTGCCAGGCCAGTGATCAAGTACCGCGTTGATCCGGGAAGGCAGTCCTGGATGTCGGACCTTGATGCGGAAGACGCGAACGTCCCAAATAAGTGGCAGCTCTTTATTGACCCGGTGACCGTGGACATCGACGTGTTTGATGTAGCGGACATCGTGGCGGACCTGCTGATGGATGCGGCGGAAGCGGCGGTCAATGGTCTATTAGGATGGCTTCCCGGTTGGGCAAAGAGCGCTATCCTGGCCTTGCTTGGCGGAATCATCGACTTAATCCGGGACATTCTCGATATTCCAGATGACATCGGTGAGTGGCTGTCTGATCTTCTCGGTGTCAGCCTCGGATTCTTCAACACCATTGTTAATTTCGTTGCGGACTATTTCGCCAATCAGACGCCACTGTTTGAGTTTGAAGACCCGTATCCGATCCTGCCCGCGATTCCATCCATTCCTCTGAACCCCGTAAAGCTTCCAGTCAGGGATCTCTCACTTCGGTTTGAGGACACTGAAATGGTGCTTGAGGCAAACGTTGGGTGACACTTATGAAAGCAAAAATTAACCACCACCTGTTTACGCAAGTGAATCTGGACAGCGGTGCTATCACCTGCGCTGCATCCATCGTCCATAACTTCGCACAGCTTGGAACTTACAGCGGTTCGGTAATGCGAGCCGATCAGAGAGAGACCGAATTTCACCTGGTCGTCACTAAAGAATCAAAGAACATGCAGGTGGATATTGATCTTTCGGAGGTAGGTCGCGCTGCTTCTGCCACGGATAAATGTGCCTGCAACAATGAACTACAGGCTGATCGCCATTTCGAGGTCAATCCAGAGGGCTACGTGGTCTTCTATGTATCCCAGGGGCCGGGCGGTTATTCAGTGAGCGTAACCGGCAAAGCTGATGATGAGAACACGGTCCAATTCGACAGCACACAGCTGCGCTATGGGGATCTGTTTATTGTCTCGCTGCTGCGACCCGGTTTATTTTCTTTGACAAACACCAACGGAGCGAAGGGCGACCTCGTAGTAGCCTACCCACGACGGGGTGGCGAGGCCAATCTTAAAAATATGCAGCCGGTTGAGATTAGGTGTCTTGAGAAAGAGTTTGTCCCACCCAAGGTCGAACTTCAGGTTGTGCAAGGGCAAATCTATAGGATTGAAACCAAAGAAGGATCACGAATCAAGATTGATTTGCAGCGGGCTGATGATGGGCCGAAGCGTGAGCCGGAGAAAGTTTTTCAGTGGAGAAAGCCTGGCAGGGCAAAACAGGCAACTCCTGATAAGAACACAAACCCTGTTAAGGACCCTGGTCTCACAAAAGGTGGTAAGAAATCGGACTGATCGAACCCAGCGTTCTAGTGTTCAGGGCCGCAAATTCTCAGTCGGTTCTCAAGCACTTTATCCTCTGAAAAGTTTTCCAGCTTCTGAAAGTATTCCGCGGATCGATCAAGTGCGGCGGCTGGTACCAGTCCCACTATTTCAGTTCCCGCGATCTCAACACCAAGACGGCTCGTTTCATCGCGCACAGCGTTGTAAGCCGCAGTCATTCCTGTCGCTTCATAATTCACCAGGTTCATCGAGACTTGCACTAGACCGCGCGTGCTCAATTCAAAACCGAGCGCCTTTACAAACGGTAACCCGCCGTGTCGCGCCCTGATAGTACGCGCGATCTGGCGCGCAATAGTTATGTCGCGGGTGCGCAAATTGATGTTGAATGCGATCAGGAACGGCCGTGCGCCGACAGCGATCGCTCCGGCCGTTTGATGCACCCTCAGCGGTCCTGCGTCCGGCGTGCGTGACGGCTCAGTGGCTATCTGTTCGCGCAGGAGCTCAAGAGCGCCGCGCCTGACGTCTTCCAGATTCACACGATCGGGCCGCCTCGCCGCTCGTTCATAAAAGAAAACCGGAATAGAAAGCTCTGTCGCAATCCGTTGCCCGGCTTGATGCGCAATGGAGACACAGTCGTCCATCGTTACCTCGCGGATGGGGATGAAAGGAAGAACATCCGTCGCGCCCAGACGCGGATGGACACCCTGATGCGCGCGCATATCAATCGAACGGCTGGCCAGCTCAACAGCTCTAAAAGCCGCCTCGACCACGTGATCCCGCGAGGCAACAAAAGTAATTACCGAACGGTTGTGGTCGGGATCGAGATGGGTGTCGAGCACACACGCACTGTCGACGGATTGAATTGTTTCGACCAGGCGATCGACAACTTCAGGCTTGCGACCCTCACTGAAGTTTGGTACACACTCGACCAGCGACATAGCGCGTATAGTCCAATGTCCAATGTCCAAATGTCCAATGTCTGTAGTCACTTCGTGTTATTTCGTGGATCGTTCTTAGCGGCGCATTGAAAAGCGATCCGCTAAACACACGAAATCTGCGACGCTCATCTGGATTCGCCATGGCGAACGATAGATTTATCGAGAAACACAAAACCGCCTGGCAGCGCTTGGAAGAATTATTGAAGCTGCTGGATCGCAGCTCCCTGCGCCGGTTACATCGTGAAGAAGTGCGCGAGTTAGGCCGCATCTACCGTCGCACCGCCTCTGACCTCGCCATCGCGCGCTCCGAATCACGTGACCCGCGTTTGATCAACTACCTCAACAGCCTGGTAATACGCGCCCATGGCCGCATTTACCAGGCCGACGCTCAGGGCGGTTCGCGAATTAAGAGTTTCTTTACGCGCGAGTTTCCCCAAACCTTTCGCCGTACCTGGCGTTTCACTGCCCTGTCCTTTGGCGTGTTCGCACTCTTCAGCGTCATCGGATTTCTCGGTACGAAGTATGATCCCGAGTTTTCAGAATTGGCAGGTGTGCCCGCAGGGTTTCGCGAAATGTTTATTGAAACCAAGACGCATTGGTGGGAAGACTTGAACGAAGCTAACCAGATTGGCGCCAGCTCCATCTTCACGCATAACATCCAAGTGACGATTTACACGTTCGCGTTCGGCGCATTCTTCGGCGTCGGCACATTGTTTTACCTCGCCTACAACGGTCTGGTCATCGCCTCGATTGTGTCGCTGACTTACAACGCCGGGTTCGGGAACGACCTGGTTACGTTCATGGTTGGTCATGGTGTGGTTGAGTTGTCGTGCATCTTTATGGCAGGCGGTGCGGGTTTATTGATCGGGTCCGCATTGTTGATGCCGGGAGATTTGTCGCGCGCGGACGCTTTGAAAAGCCGGGGTAAGGACGCGGTGCGCTTGATGATGGGAGTGGCGCTGTTGCTGGTACTGGCGGGAATTATCGAAGGCTTCATTTCACCCGCGCCGATACCCGCGACTATCAAATACAGCGTCGGCGCCGTTACGGGTGTCGCCCTTTATTCTTATCTCTTACTTGCCGGACGAGATTAGTTTTCAGGTTAACGGTTCGTGTATTTCGTGTAATTCGTGGATCGCCCTTTCCGTCGCGAGAAAAATGATCCACGAATTACACGAAGCAACACGAAATACGCTCGCTTTAGAGCAATCCTCTTTCTTTCACCTGCAAGTATTTTTCAAGCAACGCGGGGGCGAGGGCTGCGGCAGTTACGTCCAGTGCCAGGCCCCCCTGCGATTCAACCAAACGCAAGGCAGCTTCCCGCAAGTGCATAATCTCTTCAGCCACTGACTGCGTAAAAAGATCTTTTGTATTTTCCGGCGGTTCACTTACTACAGCGCGTAAGTCACGATCCGCTATCGTTACCACCAAAGGTAAATGCCGGGGCCGTAACAAACGCAGCGACGTCAACAGCTCTTTAGAACCTTCTTCATCAACCAAGTCCGTCAATACCACTACTAATGCCCGGCGTTTGCTATTCGCTGCAATAAACTCAAAAGCCCGCGAATAAGACGGCTCAATCATCTCCGGCTCGACGGCATGCAGCGCTTCCAGCGCGGCGTCCATGTGGTCGCGTCCGCGATTGGGAACCAGGAAGCTTTTAATCTTTCGTCCGAATACCAGCAAGCCCGCGTTGTCGCCGCCACGCGCGGCTGCCGACATCAAGGCCAGGGCAGCGTGCACGGCCGAATCAAGTTTTGTTTCGTTTTCAATACGCGCCGTCATAAGGCGCCCGCCGTCGATGGCAATCAGGATCGTTTGATCGCGCTCGATCTGATATTGCCGGGTGGTGAGTTTTCCCCGCCGCGCTGTGGCAGTCCACGAGATATGTCTTAGCTCGTCTCCGCGAACGTAGTCTCGCAACGATTCAAACTCGCGGCCTTCACCTCGCCAGGAAGTCTTCCGATGAGAAGACACGAGCGACCGCGCGCCCAGCGCTTTCAACTCGGCTTCACGCGCGCGACGCATGTTTGGATAAACCTTGACCGCTTCCGGCTCACCGGCTTGTGTTTGCACCCAGACGAGGTTCCAACGCGACAGGAAGCGGACGGCTATCTTTCCAAACTCAAAGCGTCCGCGCCGCGTGGGAGTTAATCCGTAAACCAACGCTACCGAGCTTTGTGCTTCAACTCTTAAATTCGCTTCGCGCAGCCCGGAGAGTTTCATTTGTTCCGGATACTCATCCTTGACGGCGAGGGAAACCGTATGCGCGCCGGCGTTCTGCACGTTGATACGGACTTCATTTTCGGCGCCGACGGCGAAGCGTCCGCCAAACTCCCGAGTAATCCGGAGAGTGGCCGGCAACTTACTGCGCTGCGCATCGACGATAGCGAGCAGGACCAGAGCAGCGTCATAAATGAATGCCGTCCAACGCAGCCACGGACGTCCCCACGACAGCGAGAGCATGATTAGCCCGGCGGCCAGTAGCAGATAGAAGAGCTTGCTGAAAACGAAGCGCATGAGCGTTATCTATCCGGCAGTATATCGGAAACGAGCGTCGCGAAACGACCGTCAAGACTGCGCAGCGGCCCAAGGCCCACTACTCAAAGTGGTGGCATCTGGTCGCTACCGCTCGCAGTTCTGCAATTGACTGTTTACTTGCCGTTGGGTGGTCGCATCTGGTCGCTACCGCTCGCAGTTCTGCAATTGACTGTTACTTGCCGTTGAGTGGCGGCATCTGGTCGCTACCGCTCGCAGTTCTGCAATTGACTGTTTACTTGCCGTTGAGTG
>DATEPF010000196.1:0-3221 GCA_035273325.1 Pyrinomonadaceae bacterium
ATTTTTAGCGCCTAGATGCGCTGCCGCTCGTCGGCGGTCAGCCGTTAGCCGTCGCCAGGCTGGTAATGAAAGCCTCGCGCGGGCGTACCCAGACTGCGAATTCCACCTTGCTGTAGTCGTTCCAGAGTTGTCATTGAATAATTAAAAAGACAGCAACGCGGTTAATTCGCTGGTTCGCCGGTGTGTTTAGGTCTGCTATGGGTGGAAGAGTTCGAGTAGCTTCGTGTAATTCGTGGATCGTCTTTTGGCTCTGTTTTAGAAATCCACGAACTACACGAATTACGGACATAACTGTGACTATGCCTTGCGATCGCCGCGATCACCGTGGCCAGGTTTAGCTACTGTCTTCGCTTGCCGCTTGCGATCCTGCGACAACGATTTGCCCACGTCATCCGATTCCTTGAATCGTCCTTCCTTGTCGCGGCGCACATAGCGCTTGTCGGTTCCCGTATCGATTAGTTCGCGTTTACTGCTGGAACGTTTTGCTGGCATCTTTATCTCCCCACCTGTGTAAGGTTCCTGTACATCACCTTGACGTACTTGTTTAAGAACAGACCACTCTTAATACGTTTCTTTCGATCGCAACCATGACAATCGCAAGACGGATGCCGCGTTTTTCGACGATATGCTTACTGAGTTGAGCAATGGTCCATAAAACCTTGTTTATGGGCTCAGTATTTGCAAAAGCAGACCTGGAACTTCAAGAAGGGAGATAGGGCTATGCCACGCGGCGATAAGAGTAGTTACACCGACAAGCAGAAACGCCAGGCTGAACATATCGAGGAGGGTTACGAGAAGAAAGGCGTTTCGAAGAAGGAAGCGGAGTCTCGCGCTTGGGCCACAGTGAACAAAGAAACTGGAGGAGGTAAGAAGAGTGGCTCGGGACGAGGCAAGAAAACCACCCGTAGCGCCTCGAAGAAGGGCGGCAAGAAAGCTGCCAAAAAGAAGAGCGCTAAGAAATCCGGTAAAAAGAGTTCCAGCAAGACTTCAAGGAAGAAGTAGAGATGGTAGCTAAGCGAAAAACCACTAAGAAGGGCGGCGCGGGTAAACGGACTAAGGAAATGGGCCAATTGAAGGAGCCCAAGTCGCCGATGCCGGCCCAGCATCAACGTAAGCCTGGACTAGAGTGGAAACTCGATCCGCGGCCGCGTTATGAAGCGCCGCATTACAAAGGCGCGGACAAGCTCAAGAAAAAAGTAGCGCTGGTCACTGGGGGCGACTCCGGCATCGGCCGGGCGGTTGCAGTTTTGTTTGCCAGGGAAGGCGCGGACGTGGCCATCACCTATTTGCCGGCTGAGAAAAGGGACGCGCAGGAAACAGTCGCAGCAATCGAAGCCGAAGGTCGCAAGGGTTTTGCGATCGCAGGTGACGTTCAAAAACCCGATTTCTCACGACGAGCGGTGGAAAAGACGATCGACAAACTCGGGAAGCTCGACATTCTTGTCAACAATGCGGCGTTTCAACAGCACCAGGAGAGCCTCGAAGAAATTACAGAGCAGCAGTGGGATCGCACTTTCAAGACGAACATCTATGGTTATTTTTACATGACCAAGGCCGCGCTTCCGCACCTCGAAAAGGGAAGCGCGATCATAAATACCGGCTCTATTACCGGACTCGAAGGCAGCAAGCATCTGCTCGATTACGCTTCCACCAAAGGGGCGATTCACTCGTTCACGAAATCGCTCGCTCAGAATCTGGTGGAAAAAGGTATCCGGGTAAATTGCGTTTCGCCGGGGCCGGTTTGGACGCCTCTTAACCCGTCAGACAAGGACGCCAAGGACGTCGCGGAATTTGGGGCGGATACGCCGATGAAACGTCCCGCTCAGCCGGAAGAGATTGCGCCGGCGTTCGTCTATTTCGCTTCTGAAATTGATTCGAGTTATGTCACCGGGGAGGTATTAACACTTCTGGGTGGGGAAACGACAGCAGCCTAGTTAAAAAGAGGACAGTTATGGGAGACAACGGCGGTGGTGGCAGTGCAGGGGTAGTCGCGGTGTTGGTCATCTTTGTGATCATCGTGATCGTCGCGCTATTCATGTTTGGCGGACGCTTGTTCGGCGGCAACAAGAATGTTGACGTCAACATCAGCACACCCGCGAAATAACAGCAGTTCAACTCAAGGTACGACGGTTGGTACCGCAGACACGAATGTCGTTCTCGGAACTTTCCCCGCCGACACTTGTTACCGCGTGACTTCGGTCTCATTGCCGAAATCGGAGCAATGAAGGTCACGCGGTTTCTTATGACGCCCGACGGAGAATTATTATGAAAGACGCATTCCGAAAATTTTCAATCGCGGCGGCTAACGCGTTGGGCGCACCATGGATGTTTATTGCTAACGTTCTGCTGATTATTGTTTGGGCAGGTGCGGGACCATTCTTTGACTACTCAGATACGTGGCAGTTGGTAATTAACACGGCGACCACCGTATTTACTTACCTCGCGGTATTTCTAATTCAAAACACACAAAACCGTGACGCGCTGGCCATCCATCTCAAACTGGATGAGTTGATCAAGGGCGTCACGGGAGCTCGCACACACCTGGTGAATCTCGAAAGTCTGACCGACGAAGAGCTAAGTGCATTGCAGGAAGAGTTCACGCGGCTGCGAACCAAACACACCGAGGGGCATCAGGACAAGATCGAAGTTCTGGTGGAAGAAAAAACATCGCGCGGAATTTAGTCAGGACGCCGGCGGAGGCAGGGCAGGAATTTGGAATTTGGCCGTGATTAGAAGTGCTTTAAGGGTGTCCCGCATCAATCATGAAACAAGTCGCACGCAAGTTGTCCGCGCTTTCTCTGGTTCAAACTGCGCCGGAGCCTCACGAAACTGCCCCGTCGGCTTCGTTGAATGAATTTTTTGACGGCTGGTTAACTTCCGTCAGTCCCACGCTCGCCGCTTCGCAGCCTACACGGCGCCCATCCACGACAGTCTTCAGCAAATCATCGCTGAGTTCAGCTGATGTAATGCGAGTTATTCGCGCGACCGTGAGGGAGAGTTCCGACCATCGCCACTGGCCGCCGGACGTAGTCCAGAAGTTTATGCGAGCGGATGTGATCAAGAGAAGTAGGCAGTAGGCGGACGGCAGGAGGCAGAAGGCAAAAGGCAGGAGGCAGAAAGCAGAAAGCAGAAGGCAGAAGGCAGAAAAGCAGAAGGCAGAAGGCAGAACGGCAGAAGGCAGAACGGCAGAAGGCAGAACGGCAGAAGGCTAATTCGTGTAA
>DATEPF010000197.1:0-11874 GCA_035273325.1 Pyrinomonadaceae bacterium
ATTGAGTTAAATGGAGTTTCGGTTTCAGTGAATGGAGCTGCTGCCGGGCTTTACTTCGTCGGCAACACTTCTGAAGAAGGCATCAGGTTTGTTGTTCCCATTGGCCTGCAGCCCGGTATCGTGCCGGTTGTTATTAATAACAACGGACGAGCGTTCCGGGGCTTCCTGAATATAGTGGCTGCCCAACCTGATTTGTTTTCTTCGACTGGTGAAGCCGGAGGCACCGTCATCGCCTGTAATGTTACCAACCCATCAGTTAGTGGTTGCGTTCCCGGCCCGTTTTCGCTGACGTCGTCTAATGGCACGGCCATCGTGGCCACGATAGTTGAAATTCACCTTACTGGCGTTAGAGGAGCGACAGCCGCGGAAACGCAGGTGGCGATCGGAACTACAAACATTACACCGACGTCGGTGCGTGTGAATACCAACAACTTCGGGTTTGACTTGATCACGATAACGTTGCCGTCCGCGTTGCCCGCAGGCACGCATCCGGTGAGGGTCACAGTGACTAAAGGCGGTGTGTCTACGACCAGCCGGGGCACAGCAACTGCTCCAACGATCACCATCACTCCCTAGTTCATTTCTTACTTCATTCCCAGCCCCTGCGCGACCCAGTCGCGCGGGGGCTTTTTCTTTCGTAATTCCCAGAAATTGATACCCGGCGTTTTCCGTCGGTGTTACTATCCACCTTCGTAAGAGCCGTTCCTGCGGCAGTCCACCTTACGGTTTTCCCGGTTTACAACTCTTGCCAATCGTATGCGTCGATTTCGTCCAGCTCTGGCGATAGTAGTGTTGATGGCACTGGGTGTGTCCTCGCAGCCGTCTTCCTTCGAGCCGGTGGTCTCACACGAACAAAAAATCAAGTGGCCGACCAGGACAGTCACAATCACGCTATCGTCATCACTTACTGAGCCCGCCGGCAACATAATTGAAGGCAGCGACGTGTTAGGTGCAATCGATCGCGCACTAAACAGTTGGACCACAGCAGCGGGCGTAAAATTTGTTGTCAAGCAGTCCAAAGAGCAGTCGATAAGTCCGGCAAACCGTGGAGACGGAATAAACCTGATCACAATTGCCGCTACAGATGAGAACCTGGCGATCTTCGCGGACACCAACAATGCTGCTCGCACCCGCGTTTTCTTCGACCGCGAATCAGGCAACATCACTGAAGCCGACATAGTTATTAATCCGTTTCCATATTCCGACGTTGGTGAGCTGCTTCAGTTTTCCACAGATGGGACCAGCGGCACTTACGATCTCGAGTCGACTCTCGCCCATGAAATTGGTCACCTTCTTGGGTTGAGCCACTCGGCCGTCGTCGGATCGACTATGCAGATATCGCAGGCCCTGAACGGGACGAATGGTGTGCCTGCGTTCACCCAGCGAACGTTGAGCCACGTGGACCATCACGCGGTCCGGGACCTTTATGGGCCATGTCAGGGCAATCCGGCAGTGAAAGGAAAAATATTGAACAGCACTCAGGGGAATTTGTTGGCTGCCAATGGCGTGCACGTATGGATAGAAGATTTGAGCTCAGGCCGCGTGGTGGCCAGTGCCCTGGCTGACAATCGCGGTGAGTTCAGCATGGGTTGTGTGCCGCCCGGCGATTATCGGGCGATGGTTGAATACAGTGACTTATTATTGGCGGAGCAGCCGGGCCGCGGCAAATCAAACAGCCGCTCAAAACAATTTCGCAGTGTCGAAATCAACAACAGTTTTCGTGTAATGGAGGGCCGGTCGAGTGTCATTAACTATGTGCTGGTGCCGCCGTATAACAGTCCGCGCGCGCTGCAAACCCGGTTATTTGGCGCACACGGCGATCTCTCGACGGTTGCACTGGCGGTCACGGCCGGATCGAAATTGACGGTGTTTATCGAAGGACCGGGCGTCGATCAAGTGCCGGGTAGTGGCTTTCTAATTAGTTCGCCCTTCATCTCGATTGACGCGTCGACTTTAACGTTACAACGAACGCGCGGGTCGGCGCCGGTAGTGAGTTTCGAACTCCTGGTTGGCGAAAACGTCGCGCCCGGCGATTACACGATCCGACTCCAGTCAAACTCCGGCGAACTTGCCTACCTGGTCGGCGCGATAACGGTTGAAGCACCGTAAACAATTCTTCGTGTAATTCGTGAGGGGCTTTTTGGGACGGCCGTAGAGAACGATCCACGAACTACACGAAACAGAGGAATACGATTACCATTCGCTCGCAATGATCTCTGCGCAAGCATCACGACGCGCCGTTTGGCGCCCGCTCTGGGAACTTCCCGGCCGTCTCGAACTGGTGTTGTCCTTAGCCAAGCGCGAACTAGCGGCACGTTACCGGGGTTCGTTGCTGGGAATAGTGTGGGCGGTTGTCACGCCAGTGGTAACCATTGCCATCTTCACTTTTATTTTTGCCGGCATCTTCGGCGCGCGGTTTGGCCCTCGCGGTACCCAATGGGATTATGCCCTCTACATCTTCTGTGGATTGTTGCCCTGGACCATGTTCCAGGAGACTTTACAACAGTCGGCAACGACGATTGTCCGGCACGCTAATCTTGTAAAACGAGTTGTGTTTCCTCTGGAAACCCTTCCCGTCGCCCAAACACTCTCATCGCTGGGCACCCAAATGTTTGGCACCGTAGCCTTAATCATTGCCGCCATCGCCATCCGCCACCAGTTACATCCGACCGTCGTCTGGCTGCCGGTATTGTTGGTGCCGCAGATTCTCGCGACGCTGGGAGCCGCCTGGCTGGTTGCTTCGCTGGGTGTATTCCTGCGTGACATCGCCCAGGGATTGAATCTTCTGCTGATGGCGTGGATGTTTGTGACGCCGATCATCTACCCGGAATCGATCGTGCCGGGACGGTATCAACCTTTCATCGATGCCAATCCCTTCACCGCGCTGGTCCGCAGTTACCGCGGAATATTCCTTGAAGGCGCAGCGCCCGACTGGACCAGCCTCGCTTACTTCAGCGTCTTTGCACTGGTTCTATTTGTGTTTGGCTACTGGTGGTTTGCGCGTACCCGTAAGAATTTTGCTGATGTGATTTAGTGCCGGCGAGTTTTGGCTCGATGTGGCGCGGGAACAGTCCAGAGGTATACGGTCCGGTAAAGTTTCCCCCATGGCACCCGCACTGTTTGCTCAGGTGGCCAGTCTCCCATACGAAAGTCGTGAGAAACGATGCGCGTCCCGGGCCGCAACTCGCTCAATAGTTTTGGACGCAACAGCACGTTTAATTTTTCGGATAAATATAGCGTTACAACTGTCGCTTCACGCAGGCTGGTCCTGAACATATCGTCGTTTCGGAAACTTACCAGCGATGAAACGTTGGCGTCGCGCGCGTTCTTCTCCGCTTCCAGGATCAGCTTGGGATCTATCTCAATGCCGACCGCGCGAACGCCGAACTGTTGCGCGGCAGCGATTGGTATGCGCCCGTCGCCGCTGCCGAGATCGTAAAGCACGTCTCCGCTTTTAATCCTGGCCATCCGCAGCATTTCGTTCACCGTTTCCTGCGGCGTGGAATAGTAGATGACATCCGGCTTGCGAATTGGCTTGGTGCGACGCGATTGCCGCTGTCCGGCAAATGACACGCTAGTTGATCGAACCCTGGCGAAGGCAGAACTTGATAATGTCGTCCAGACGACGCACACAGTCACACCTAAGCAGATCCACTCAGTGCGTTTTTGCCGGAGAATAGAAGACAAACGTACAGACCGAGGCACGACTTTCATGCTTAAATTTCTACGTAAATTTGAAAAATTGATGGCGTTGACAGTCATTTTTGAGCGTGTTAGCGTAGCGCCGGCTGATTTGGTCCAGTAGAAAAACGTAGCTTCAAACATGGTCCTCCCTCCGGTTGCTTTCTTAATTCGCTACTCGCGTTTGACTCCGCTCCTATATTTAGTGGTACATAATACCTCTAATGCCTTTCGAAAAAGCCAAGGTACTTAAAGCGGCTGAGAAATTCCTCTCGCAGGGGAAAATCAATCCTGCCATCAAGGAATATCGTCAGATCATTCAGCACGATCCGGATGATCTTACAGCGCTCAACATGCTTGGAGATCTGTTGGCACGCGCCGGACAGAAAGACGAAGCTGTGTCCTGCTTCACGCGCATCGCCGAGCATTATCGCGAACAGGATTTTCGCCTCAAAGCCATCGCGATGTACAAGAAGATTGAAAAGCTGAAGCCACGCGATCCGGCGACCGCCAGCAGTCTCGCCGATTTGTACGCTGCCCAGGGATTGATGGTTGATGCGCGGGCGCAGTACTTAATCCTTGCGGAAGGGTATACACGCGCCGGCGAAACCAAACAGAGTCTGGGCATCCTTCACAAGATTGCCGACCTCGATCCACACAACACCGACGTCCGGCTCAAGCTCGCTGACGGTTACCTGAAGGAGCGCATGAATCATGAAGCGGCCAGGGCGTATGCCGACGCCGCTAAGAGCATGCTTGAAAGAGGTGAGTTGGAGAAGGCGTTGGAGGCATATTCGAAGTCATACGATTTGCTGCCGAACGACCGGGGCATACTCCGCGGATTGCTCTCAACACACATTGCGCTGGGCACTCCGGAAGACGCGGCGGAGATTCTGGAGAAGGCCGTAGCGGATAACCCTCCGGACATGGATCTAACCAGTATGCTGGCTGAGGCATATATTCAGGCTGAGAACGTTGCCGCGGCAGAAAAGACTACGGCGCAGCTCGTCGAACATGACAGCTCCAATTACCGTCGTTACATCGAGGTGGCGCGCGCTTATATCAAGGCGGGTGAACCAGCCGAGGCGTCGCGGGTGCTCGAACTCGTAATTGAGCCCATGCTGGCAGCTCGAGAGGAAAACGACCTCGTCGAATTGATTGAAGAATTGCTGCAGCAGTATTCCGAACATGTCGGTGGTTTGCGTCTGTTGGTGAAAGTCAATTGGTGGCAACGCGACATGGAGAAGTTGCGCTCAACACTTGAACGCTTAGTTGAATCAGCCGAACACGCCGGTCTCGTTGATGATGAACGTTACGCGCTCACGCAACTTGTCCGGCTGGCCCCTGACGAACGCAGGTTTAGCGAACGCCTGGAAGCACTGGGTGGGTCACTGGAAGAGAGTGAAGAAACCGATGTGATGTCGGCACAGCTGTTAAGCGAACCGTCTGAGTTTGATGTGTTCGGGGCGGTTGAGACTGTAGAAGAGCCTGCCACCGAAGTTGTTGCCGAAGAGTTTGTCTGGAACTCCGTTTCCGAAGAAACCGTTCATGATCCCAACTCGTCGTTCGCCGATTTAAACGAAGTCGAGTTCGAGTCGAGCAGTGGCGGCGACATGCCCGTGTCCCCGGAGACTGCGACTGAGACAGGCGCGGAGTTTACGTTTAATACCCAGCTCGACGAAACCACCGACGCCACCACAACAGAATCAGACGGCGATCGGGTACAGGCGTCCATGCAGCAGGAACTGGAGAGTGTCGACTTCTACATCGCGCAGGGTTATTCCGACATCGCGCTTGATACTCTGGAAATTCTTGAACGGCAGTTTGGCAGGCATTTGGAGATTGACTCGCGCCGGAAGAAGTTAGCCGGAGCAAGCACCGCCGCCGGTCAGCCTCGAGAATTCACGACGGACGTGGTTTTTGAGACCAATACGGCCGAGTCAACGGAAATCGAACCAGAAGTCAACATCATTGCCGAACCTGAAAATCCCCCTCCTGCCGGCACGTCCGAAGCAGCTGTCGAAGCGTCCGTTGCGTCCAAAGGAATTGATTCAGGGCTCGCCGAGATCTTTGAAGAGTTTCGTTTAGAAGCCGAGGGAGACCACGTTGGTTCCAATGAAGACTTTGAGACCCATTACAACATGGCCACGGCTTACAAAGAGATGGATTTGCTGGACGAGGCCATTCGTGAATTTCAAACCGCTACCAATCTGACCCGACCCGAAGATGGCACACCGCGATACTTTCAGTGTTGCAACATGCTGGGCCATTGCTTCATCGAGAAGGGAATGCCTCGTGCGGCGGTCCTCTGGTTCAAAAAAGGAATAGACACTCCCGGGCGTTCTTCCGAGGAATACAAGGCACTGCAGTATGAGCTCGGTTCTGCCTACGAGCAGATGAACGACCTGTCGCGTGCGATCGCCGCGTTTACCGAGGTGTACGGCGTGGACGTCAGTTACCGGGATGTGGGCGAGCGGATCCACGAGTTGCAGGCGCGGCAAACATCGCAGAAGAAGAAAAAGGGCAAGTGAGAGATTTGGTTTTGCATTTCGTGTAATTCGTGGATCGTTTTTGGAGCTGCCTTAGCAAACGATCCACGAATTACACGAAATAGACGAAATATCACGAGCTATCTATGTCAGCCAAACTGAGCGTCATTTTCTATATTATCCTTTGCCTGGAAATCGGCATCTTCCTCACGCTGCTGCCGTGGGTTCCGCAAGGCACGCTCGGCTTAAGCGATTGGGGCAACAATTATTTTCTCCTTTACGCGACGCGTAAGACTGGTTGGTATGGCTTGCAAACCGTGGTCGCGTCGGGATGGGTCAGGGGCGGCGTCACCGGCGTCGGCTTGCTGAACATCGGAATCGCTTTTTGGGAAATATTTCATTTCAGGCAAACTGTGCGTTCACTCCAGGAGAGCACTGAGCCACGTGAGCCTGCGAAAGCCGATGCCGTTAAATCACAACCGTCCGCTGCTATACCTAATCACGAGCGGAGCAACGAACCAGCTGACAACCTCGTCAAGTAACGAGTATCAACAAGTTCTCAAACTTACCGAGGCGGCAGTCTCCGCCGAGATCAACCTGATCCAGATCCGCGAAAAGAATTTAACTACGAGGGTCTTGTTGGCGCTTGCTACTCAGGCTGCGGAAATCACGCGCGGCTCGCAAACTCAATTACTAATCAACGATCGGGCGGATGTCGCCGCTGCAGCCGGGGCCGACGGCGTGCATCTGACTGCTCAATCGCTGCCAGTGGCGACGGTGCGAGATGCATTCGGTCCAGACTTACTGATCGGCGTCTCCACTCATTCTCTTGAAGAAGCGGAAGCTGCAGAAGATGGTGGGGCAGACTTCATAGTATTTGGACCAGTATTTCATACGCTCTCGAAATCATCCTATGGCGACCCGGTAGGAATCGAGTCATTGTCTCGCATAACTTCGGCAATGGCGCCGCTGCCGGTGATAGCGTTAGGAGGGATTGATCGAGACAAAGTTTCTGAGTGTGCACGTGCGGGGTCGGCCGGAGTTGCCGCCATCACAATGTTCGATCAGCCTGGCAGCATGGTCGATGTCGCCCGAGAAGTTCGAGCGAGGTTTAAACGCTAGATGCCGTTAGCTCCAATAGCATTGACGATTGCCGGACTTGATCCGTCGGGTGGCGCCGGCTTGTTAGCAGACGTCCGCACGTTTACTGCATTTGGTCTCAACGCTATGGGCGCCGTCACTTCATTGACGTTTCAGAACGAGCGCGAATTCTTCGGCGCGGTCCATCAGACCGGCGCAATTGTTCGAAGCCAGGTTGAATCACTGACTGCGCGACATTCGATTGCGTGCGCGAAAACCGGAATGTTGCCTACCGCCCAAGTAGTACGCGCCGTGGCGCGACTATTCCACGAGCTCAACTTGCCGGCGCCCGTGGTCGATCCGGTGATCGTCTCGTCATCGGGCCAGCAATTGATAGAAGCCGACGCGATTAAGGTATTAACCAGCGAGCTGTTTCCTATTTGCAGGTTGGCGACTCCAAACATTCCCGAAGCCGAGACACTGACGGGAATGAAGATTACCTCCGAAGCCGACATGCACGACGCGGCAGCGCAGATTCGCGGCTTGGGCGCGCGGGCAGTGCTTGTCAAAGGTGGGCACCTGACAGGCGAGCTCAGTGTGGACGTACTCGACGATGGTGGTCAGGTAAAAGTGTTTCGCGCAGAACGAATACACGGGGTGGAGCTTCATGGAACGGGATGCCGGTTATCCGCGGCGATTGCCGCCGGATTGGGCAACGGAATGAGTTTGGTTAAAGCCGTTGACGATGCGAAGCGATTTGTGGCTGAACAATTACGAAGGCAGGTTCGCGAAGACTTGTGATTTCGTTCGTGTAATTCGTGGATCGTTGTTTAACCAATTAATGAATACGATCCACGAACAACACGAAATACGAAAATGAAAATCAAGAATGCGATTATTCGGTGGGGCCCTCAATTGTTACCTGTTCGATCTTAATTTCAGACGTCGGCCTATCGCCGCGATCCGTCTGAGTAGTGGCAATAGCGTCAACTACGTCCTGCCCTTCGATCACCCGTCCAAAGATTGTGTAGTTCGGCGGCAGTGGATAGTCACTGTGCATGATGAAAAATTGCGAGCCGTTCGTGTTTGGGCCAGCATTGGCCATCGCCACGGTTCCTTTTTTGTAGCCCCGCTGGTACAGAGCTGATGAGCTATCGATCTCATCGTTGAAGCGGCCGCCCCACGCCGACTCGCCGCCGCGGCCGGTGCCCGTCGGGTCACCTCCCTGAATCATGAAATTTTTGATTACGCGATGAAAGATCACGCCATCGTAGTAACCTCGTTCGGCCAGCTTAATAAAATTTTCTGCAGTCTTTGGCGACTCTGCTTCCAGCACCTCGATACGGATGGTTCCCTGATTTGTTTGGATCGCGGCAGTACGATTGGGCATGATTCTCCTGTGTAAATAACCGTCAGTAATATTGGTGTTCGGGGTCGCCTGACAAGATACTGTGTTGAGTCCGATTTGTCACTTGTCCGACATGCTTCAGCTTGTCGGTTGCTCGTTGAGTTTATCCCTGCGGCCCGACAAGCTGTGAAGCATGTCGAACATGTGCAATAGGATTACTCCAACTGCCGTAAAGTGTGGCAAAGCCTTGTTGGTCTTACGTAGAAAGGGTTTCAAACAATGAATGTTTTGCACATTGAATGTGCTGCCTGCGGCTTGCGATACGAGGCACGGCGGTTGCTCAATCTCTGCGTTGAATGCGGGAAGCCGCTGTTGGTTCGGTACGACCTGGAAGCGGCGGCGCGTAGTTTGACAAAAGATTCATTGAGCGTCAGGCGCAATGATATGTGGCGTTACCGCGAGGTTTTGCCGGTTGAAAACGAGAGCAACCTGGTTTCGTTGGGCGAAGGTTTTACCCCTTTGCTTCGTTCGGAAAACCTGGCTCGAAAGTTAGGCATCGATGAGCTTTACATCAAGGACGAATCACAGAACCCGACGCAGAGCTTTAAGGCTCGCGGCATGTCGGCGGCGGTGTCGATGGCAAAGGAGCTGGGCGCGAAGAAGCTCGCCGTTCCTTCCGCCGGAAACGCAGCCGGCGCGCTTGCAGCCTATGCAGCCCGCGCTGGACTCGAGTGTTTCATCTTCATGCCTCGCGATACACCTCGCGCCAACGTCGTCGAATGTGAACAGACCGGCGCTCATGTGACGTTGATGGATGGACTGATTACAGATTGCGGCGCCGAGGTTGGACGTCGGAAAGAGGCGGAGGGATGGTTCGACGTTTCTACTTTAAAGGAACCATATCGTATTGAAGGCAAGAAAACGTTGGGATACGAACTAGCAGAACAAATGGGATGGCAACTCCCGGACGTAATTATCTATCCCACTGGTGGCGGAACGGGGCTAATCGGAATGTGGAAAGCGTTTGATGAGATGGAACAGATGGGATGGATTGGTCCAGCGCGGCCGCGTATGGTGACGGTGCAAGCCAGCGGGTGCGCGCCCATCGTCCGCGCGTTCCACGATGGCAAACGCTTTGCTGATGAGTTTCAGAACGCAGCCACCGTCGCTTCCGGATTGCGGGTGCCGAAAGCGATTGGCGACTTTTTGATCATTGATGCCTTGCATGCATCAGGTGGGACCGCTGTAGAAGTTAGCGATGAGGAATTGATCGCAGCAGTCAGTGAAATTGGCGCGGCCGAAGGAGTGTTTTGTGCACCTGAGGGCGCGGCATGTTTGCCCGCGTTGCGGAAGTTGATGGACCGCGGCGAAGTAAAAGCGAACGAGCGAATTGTCTTGTTCAATACAGGCGCAGGTGTGAAATACCTGGAGGCCTTCAATTGAAGGTCCTGGCAATAATCGTGGTGATGTTTTTCGCCGTCACAGCGACTGCCCAGGACAACTCGTGTTTTCCTTATTGTTACAGCTGTCGGGTGATGGTCATTGATGTGAAGTCCAAAGGCATGGTTGCCGAACTCCACTTCAAGCCACTGACAGGCGAGGAAGAATTGACACATAAAGTAGTGAAAATTCCGGGCACGAGTTTCAACGTACACGCGACGGTGTTCTTCACCGATGAGTCGTTGGTATCAAACGTCGGCTACGACTCGATCAAATTGGCGTTAACCCTGGCACGGAACACGGCCCGAGAACCAACAGGGATGAACAATGCCCTTGCAGAGGTGACGCTTTATAACTTTGATACGGCAAGAGTGATCGCTCCCATGCACACAGGAAAAAGAAGTTTCCTGTCCATGCTCGAGTGTCGCGGGCCGGAAGTGAAAGAAGCAGAGAAGTAATTAACGAGGAGATTTACAGTGAAACTATCGTTTGCAATCTTATTTTTGTCGTTGATTGGCGTGGGTGCAGCCGCGCAATCAAGTGCGCCGGCGCCATGGCTGAAAGATTCTGAGCTCGCTCAGTTCCAATCATTGTCGCGCAGTGGGCGCGAGGCGCTTTATAACTTTGATTACGACAAGGCGCTGCAGGATTTCCGCGAGATTAACCGTCTCTACCCATCTCATCCTGCCGGTCCACAGATGTTGGCGGCGCGACTCTGGGTCAAGACTCTTTACGAGTCGCGGCGTTTGCAGGCGTCGCTCTACAGCTCCGAAACCTTCTACGCGACTGGAGACGACAAAGTTGATCCAAAGATAATTGACGAGTTTCGCACGCTGACTCGCGACGCTAAGCGACGGGCAGATGCGCGGCTAAGACTATTTCCGAAGGACATTGATGCTCTTTACTGGTTAGGCGCGATTGAGGGACTGAAAGCGTCGTTTGCGGAAGCAGTGGAACGTCGACACATTGCCGCGTTACGCGCCGGCAACGATGCGGTCGATCATCATCGCGAAGTACTGAAGATCGATCCCAAACAGATCGATGCAAATTTAACTATTGGCCTTTATGAGTATGTCGTTGGTTCATTACCTCTGCCGATCAAGTTGCTGGCAGGCGTAACCGGATTTCGTGGTTCAAAGAAAAAAGGCCTGGCGCTCCTGGAACAGGTTGTTAAAGAGGGGACGTGGTCTCGCGACGATGCTGCATCATTGTTAATTGTTCTCTACACGCGTGAGAAGCGTTACCAGGATGCGTTGGTCTTGTCGCGGCAACTGGCGGAGAAGTATCCACGGAACTACCTGGTCCGACTCGAAGCAGCCGGTTTGCTGGTGGCCCATGCCGAACAGGAAAGGAAGGCGAAGCGCTTCGATGCGGCCACGAAAGCAGAACAGGAAGCGTTTGCAGTCTTCGATCAGTTGTTGAGCGATCGTGCGCTGCGCGCGACCGTGTCGCGGGTTTTGGATCTGGTCCACTTCAAGTATGGCGAGGCCCTGCTAACGGCCGGGGAAGGTGAGCGAGCAGCAAAGGAATTCGTTGCGTCGACCAAGGCGCCGCAGGCTGAACCCGGATTGGTTACGATGGCCCATCTCTACGCAGCGAGGGCATTGGATATGGCCGGCAAGCGTAACGAGGCGCTGTCGCAATATCGCCAGGTGCTGACCAGGCCCGACATCTATTCCGCCCACGATGCGGCGAAAAAAGGACTGCGCGAACCATACCGTACTGAGCTTGCCAGCAATGGACAATGATTTCGTGTCCGTTCGTGTAATTCGTGGATCGTTCTTTTTATTGAAAATAAAAGCGATCCACGAAATACACGAAACAACACGAAAAGCC
>DATEPF010000198.1:0-12142 GCA_035273325.1 Pyrinomonadaceae bacterium
CAGGGCATCCCGGCCGGTAAAACTGTCACCTTGGTCTGGGACAAATCAACGGACGAAGGTAATTGTGAACAATGGATAAAAGCGAAATTCGCTGACGGCGGAGAATCGCCGGCGACCACGTTCGATTTTTGTGAAGAGAACCTCGTACTGGAGTTTGAGTAACACTGCTTAGGTCCCTTCAGCTCTAATAGTATCGCGGAAGGATGCTTCTGATGCCCAACCAGCTTGTCACGCTGGTTGGGCATTAGTCTATTTTGGCGATGGAGGTTGCGGACATTACACGCTACGGCCGGTAGCTATTTGTTCACTGCCGTCTCCGAGAACTTCCCGCATTGCGATTGCCAGATCATCAATTGCACCCTTGCCGTCGCCGACGAACGTTGACCCGTGCATGATCGCAAGAGTCTGTGGCTCCAGCGCCGCGAGCCGTTTCAACGCCTCGTCAGTCTGTGAGCTGTAGGGATAAGCGTTGGCGAAAACGCCCTGCAAGTCGTTGATCAAGCCTTGTTTGAAGCGGCCGACAACGTCTGACTCAGTTTGTGCTTCAACATTTCCCGTATGGGTGAAAAGGTCGGAGCAGAGCAGCGTCTTTTGAGTTTCTTCAAACATCATGCCCGCTTCCCAGCAATGCGGCACGTGAGGCGTATGAAGGA
This sequence comes from Pyrinomonadaceae bacterium, assembly GCA_035273325.1. Classification (GTDB taxonomy): domain Bacteria; phylum Acidobacteriota; class Blastocatellia; order Pyrinomonadales; family Pyrinomonadaceae; genus PSRF01. The sequence goes on from DATEPF010000198.1 coordinate 654, forward strand.
AGCGATAGCGATACTTTCCTGTCGTTAGCACTTCACCATCTGCCATCGCGTAGGCCGGCCGGTTAGAAAAGTCGTTCACGCTGACGTTCGCTCCGACGACGCTGCACACCGGCTGCGCGTCGGGAGCTACCTGCAGCCAATCGTTGAGTGCGCCACATTCGTCTGACTCGAAATGGCTGAACCCTATCCAACGTATCCTGGCAGGATCGATCACGCGCGCCACTTCATCGCGGACGATGGGAAACAACTTTCGCATGCCGGTGTGGAACAGCAGCGGTTGGTCGTCTTTAACGAGAAACTGATTGAACTGCAAATTTATCTCAGGAACATAAGTTGAGATGCGGTACAGGTCAGGCCCTACTTCGTCAATTGCCATGTTGTGCCTCCAAGTCAAACTCGACTTTCAACTAGTAACGCGAAATTCGGAGTAGAAAAAGAGCACTGCTTTCTTATCACGAGCTGAATTTGGTGTAATTCGTGTATTTCGTGGATCGTTTTAAGGTCGCTTGAAAAGCAATCCACGAATACACGAAGCAACACTTCAAGCCTTTCTTACTGCGCACCCAACCCGGATTGTCCCCGGTTGAACGACCTTCGCGTTGATACCTCGCACATTGAGCGCTTTTCCCACAGGAGAGCTAACAAATTTCAGCGCGTCAACCCCGAACCGCTCCACGAATTTTTTGCAGCCCGTGTGAGGTTGGTCCGTCACTTCAATAACTGCAGTACCCAACGCCAGTCGTGTTCCTGCAGGTACGTTGTCGCGGCTCAAATCCAAATCGATGAAAAGTTGGTCTCCGGCCAATGACCAACGTTCTTTGTGTTGCGCGAACAATGCAATTGCACGCGCATTCATAACGTTGAGCTGCATATCAGGATGTGACGACCCATCTGTCGTACGAGAGCTACCGCGGGTGTTCCAGTTGTCGCCAACCAGACCGGCGGCCAAATGGAGTTCACCCTCTTCGAGAATTTCGCGCTTGCCAATGTCTGGACGCCGCACGATTAATTGCAAGACACCGTCATCCTTAGGCGACTGCCGAATTGCATCCAGGCCCGCTTCGAGCTCTGCCATCGTCAGATGAGTTTCACCAGCTACCATTCACGCTCCTTTAGTGGTTTCGTGTGATTCGTGGATTGTTTTTTGGCAATCATAGAACACGATCCACGAATCACACGAACAACACGAAATCGGAGTCACACTTCCAATCCCACTGATCGCATTAACTCTAGTGCATTGCTGCGTTGAACTATGCCGGGACGTAACCGATAGTCGAAACTCATTTTTCCGTTTTCGAGGTGGTCTTCGAAATGAACGTTGGCAGCGTGTTGCGCCAGCTCGTCGGCGATTCGGGCGAGCGCCAGATCGTGAGTAGTAACAAGCCCAACGCCGCCCCGATCGAGAAGGCCGCGCACTACCCCTTCCGCTCCGATCAGACGATCGTGCGAGTTTGTGCCATGCAGTATTTCATCCAGCAGGAAAAACACCGGGAGCGGCCCTTCCGTCAACTCAACGATTTGGCGCAGGCGCGTGATCTCCGCATAAAAGCGTGAAGCACCGGCCTGCAGCGAATCCTGTATGCGTATGGACGCGCCCACCTGCAGTGGGCAGAGCCGCAGACGGTGAGCGCGGACCGTCGCGCCGGCCAACGCCAACACTATGTTCGTTCCCAACGTTCGCAGTAAGGTGCTCTTTCCCGACATGTTAGAGCCGCTGACGATCAGCACGCGCGGACCCTCGTGTGACAGGCGCAGAGCGGTACGCACGTTTCGGGATTCAGGGATCAATGGATGACCCAGCCCTTCGCCGTCAAAACACGTTTCGCCTTCAGCAAGTTCGGGAAAAGGATCTTCCGGACGTTCGTAGGCGTGGCCGGCCAGTGAACTGAGAGCCTCGATTTCGCCCACCGCCTCAAGCCAGCTAACAACGGCGGCGCCTGATGTTAGACGCCAGCGTTCGATCGCTATTGCGAGTTGGACCGGCCACAACAGTAGAAACGCCAGTGGCGCAAAGATCGTATTGCGCTGCGCGTCTAGCAGATCGATTAAGCGATTGAGCCTCGCAATCTGTTGTGACGCTGCTAAGCCCTCCACGTCGAATGCTGCCCGCAACTCCACAAGCCGCGGACTCTGGAACCGTTCCTGCTCCAGCCGTCTGAGCACCCCTGACAGGAGCACCAGATCACGTCCGGCAGCATCAACGGCGCTGACTACGCGATTGATTTGAGCCCGAAACATGAAGGCGAACACTCGTCCCAGAATAATCGCGATGAGAAACGGTGTTCCACCGAATCCGACGGCCCACAGAATCAGAGTTACTACTGCAACCAACGCCAGACCGATAGCTGTCAGGCGAAACCAGAGCGGCACATGCCACGGCGCGGCAGTGGCCCACGCGGCCAGGGATTGCGCGTCTTTTCCGGAGCGGACGCTTGCGCCGAGCAGCGCCAGGTCTTCGCGTAAATCGAGGCGCGGGCGCAACTCAGAAACCGCTGCCTGACGTGCACGCACGACGGCAGGAAGCGCCGGATATAGTAACCACCGTGCAAGCGTCTCTTCACCGGCGCGAGTGCGCGCTCTCGAGAGCAACTCAAACAGTGAGCCATCGCCGAAGATATCCAGATCCGCGGCGTAGGGATGAGCGGCGTCGAAGAAGCGATCGCCCGTCGCACCCTTTCCGGCCCACCGATCATCGAGTCTGGCCAGGCCCAGATCGTAAAGCACCGACGCACGTTCGCAGCGCCGCCGCGAACGTGAAATGCGCCCCTGCACTTCAGCCAGGACCAGAAAGACAATCGCCGGTAGCAGCAGCCACCAGGGTGACAGTCCAGAGAAAACCACAAACCAAATCAGGACTAACCCCACGCCCAGCGACACAAGGCGTAACAGTCCGACTTTCCGGAAGCGTTGCATTTGACGCGCAGCTTCGGCCAGGCGCGCTTCACGCCGGCGTGAATATTCACCCCGGGGCTGCGCGGTCTGATGTTCGTTTGATTCGTTTAAGGATCGGCCCGCTAACTGTGTCATTCGTACAGCTTAAACCATTCTCGTTGATTCACACCTTCGTGCTATTTCGTGTAATTCGTGGATCGGTTTCTTTTTGCCGCATAGAAAACGATCCACGAATTACGCGAAATACACGAATAACAGAAAGGCGATTACCTTTGGAGTCACCGACTTACTACCCACATTTCAGCAACTGCAACATTGTCTTTCCTGCGAGAAGCGGCTTTAACAGTTATTCGCCTGCCATTAATTCCGTGATCCCTAACCAATAACTTCTTTGCTTGTTTTGCTTCGTTCAGAGCTTGCCGGAGTCCGACTTCCTGGCCGGGGCGAACGATAATCTGTGCCCGCGCGGTGGCGTGTGTTCGCAACTCATTGGCATAAAATCTAAGCCCCTCATCCATTCCAAAAAGATCGAGTTGTACAGCGGGCGAACACTCGAGACATTCCATGTCGAACATATACGCTTTCCGGTGAACCACGCGAGGCTCCGTCACCGCGTCGCTGGACTGCGGAGGTGACGCACCCGTAGGAACTAACCAAAGCTCAGTCGCCGATTCATTCCTGTAGCCACCATCGACCGCAATAATGCGATCCGGTGCAATACCGCGAGTATCGGTAAGATACTTCTGATCACCATACAGCCTTCTAAGGAACGGACCCGGGAGGGCATCAGCCGAGTTGTAGGCGACAATGTATCCTTTTAAATGGGGTTGAGCCTGCAGTTCGTTGAAGAAAGCATCAAGGCGGGCCGCCTCATCGTCCGTGGGAAGGCTTTTATACTCATCAAACTTCGTGGCCGAGACACGTTGCCGGCCCGACATGTGAGAATTCTGAACGACTGAATCGTGCACACAAATAGCGCAGAGGGCCAAAGCGACGAAACACGATCGACGAAGGATTTTCATCACGCAACTGGAATCGGCACGAACGGATTTAAAAGGTCTACCAGAATTATCATATGAACTGCTTTGCCCTAAAAAGTCGATCCATAACGGCATCTGACGATTGAAATCAGGGAGCGATTTCATTAACACCGTGGCTATTGCTTCGGTCAGCCCGGAGGGCTTTAAGAAAGTAGCCGGGGGTCGAAGCGAAGCGTAGACCCCAACGGCACACAAGAATCCGCACCCTGAAAGCGGTGCCAGACGAATACTGCGACCCCTTCAGGGTCGAGAAAATATTGCCATTCGATCCGGGGTCTACGCTTCGCTTCGACCCCCGGCTACTTTCTTAAAGCCCTCCGGGCGACGGAACCAAAGAAAGATCGCCACCGTGATGAGCCAAGTATATTGATGCCGTTGAAACGGTTGAATACGAACAACAACCTTGGTTCACCGGGCTGAAGCACCGTGTTAATGGGATCAACGGTTAGGAAACTACTGCCTCATTGAGTTTCTAAGTGGGCCACGGCCGCATCCTCAGCGTGGTAGTTGAACTCAGCCGGATCCACTTTTGCCGGCGGATTCTTCCGCTCCCAGTCGATGGTGCGTCTCATCGCCTCATCAAATTCAACCAGCTCGGTGTAATCAAGTTCTTTGCGGATGCGACTTGAGTCCACCTCGAACTGCTGCGTTAGATCGTGTGTACTGCTCTGCAAGTGGGCCGGCAACTGTTCGTTTGGCAACACGATCACTTCGCCGGTCCAGCCAACGATGCGTCCAATCTGCTGTACCCATTCCAACCCATTGAAAGTCTTTTCATAAGCAACGTTGTAGATGCGGCCGGCTGCTCGTTCGTCCGTCACCGCAAGCACAATCGCGTGGGCCATGTCTTCTACATAACCGCGCGCCCACTGCCACTGTGCTGCCGCTTCCGACAGCAAAATGAAAGGCCGCCCATCATCCATTCGTTTGATGAACGAGAACAGACGGTGAACATGGTCGCCGCGACCATGAATGGCCGGTAGTCGCAGGATGGTGGCGTTCAGACTTTTTGTTTCAACCAGACGGCGCTCGATTGCGGTCTTGTTGTAATCGAGACCACGGATCGACAACTTCTTGCGCAACGGTGAATCTTCGGTGAGTGGCATTGGATCTGGTGGACCGGGTTCAGTGCGCCAAAAACGTCCGAATGCCCTGTATACGTCCTGACTGCTAATTGCTACGACGCGACGGGCCACCCCCTCAAACGCTATCAGTCGCTCGGCGTCCTCAGCCCGAAACGGCGCCATATCAAGCACAACTTCCGGCGATAGCTCGCGAAGGTTGTCAATATGTTCGTTGAAGCGCGCGAAGTCACCATGGATGTGACGGACGCTCGGTGGTAAGTCCTGTTCCGTTGCGCCGCGGTGGAAGATGGTTACGTCGTGGCCCAGCTCAGCGAGTTCCCGCACCACGAAAGGGCCAAGGAATTTTGTTCCGCCGAGGATGAGAATGTTCATTTGCGTTTATTCTTCGTATTGCTTCGTGTGGTTCGTGGATCGCGTTTGCATTACGCCGAGTTCATCTTTGGTCCAAACTGGTCATTAGCCGGGAATTCTTCGCAACCATAGAGCGAGATGTTTCAGGTAAAAATTGTTTTGTACAAACCAATTGTAGATTCCCGGGTATGCGCGAAACACGGGTCGAGGCTCATAGGTCGCAGCGCTCTGCTGGTATGTAACACCTTGTAGGTCCTGCAACGTATCATACGTTTTCCAAACTCCATTCTGGTGCACTTCCAAAATGGTATGACTGTTCTTCCCAGCCTTCACGTCCACAAGATCGACCAGCCTCGTTTCATATCCCAGTTCATGGACGATCGTAGCTAACACAATAGCGCTCTCGTCGCAATAGAGGCCTTTTCGTTGCGTGAGCATGTATCGCGGCGTCAAGCCGCTTTGCGCCGACACCCCGGTCGCCACCGGATCAGTCTGACTTTGCACGAACGCGAATGCCTCTTCCGGCGTGGTAATACGATTGGCTCTGATCAGTTGATTGAAGAAGAGGTCGTCACTCATCAGGTAACCGCTTAGCAGGAAGAAGATCAGGACGACCCCGAGGAATAAAATCAGTTTTGATTTTCGCGACATCAATAATAAAACAACGGGTTGCCTTAGCCGTTGCAAGTTACCATCATACGTGCGTTCAGTATTCGCGGCCCGATTTTGGAATGCCGATTTGTTTCAGACGTTTAATTGTGACGAACGCGCGGGAAGATTCGACCAGTCTGTTGCATGTAGTCACGATAATCCTGGCCGAAGAACTCAAGCATCATCCGCTCTTCATGCGGGACGCGGACAAAATACAGAATTGCAACCGCGACGAAAGCAGACCATCCGGCCAGCCAGTTTTCCAAAAGTAGTCCCTGGGCCAGGCTAAATAACCAGATGGCGGCGTACATTGGGTGGCGTACTAATCGGTAAACGCCGTGCCTCACTAACTGATGACCTTTTTGTATTTCCAATGTGCGCGACCAGTGTTTCCCCAAATCCGAGTGAGAGCGCCAGAACAGCCAGAGTGCGGCCACCATTAACACTGCGCCAACCCACGGCAGGAAAACCGGAAGTCGATAATTCGCAAATCGCAGCAGGGAAGTAAACAAGTACAAAATCGGCAGGACCATAGTTCCCAGCGCCACGATCACCATCAAGAGGAGTTCGCGGCGATCGGTTCGGCTGACCAGCTGCTCGTTGCCTTTGCTCTTGTGCTCAAAGATCCCGCGGATGACCACGTAGATAATGAAGCCGATCAGAAAGACAATGTTCCAGGGTTCCATAAGTGAGTGTAACCCGTGGTTTCTTGTAATTCGTTCGATCGTCTGATATATCTCGCCAAAAGCGACGAAACGAATTACACGAAACAAGACGAGCGAGAACGATCAACCTGAAGGCATCGCAAAGCTTCCATCCGCTCCAGCTTCAAATGCGATCACCCGCACTACTGAATCCGCATTTAATCGCCCATAAATGTGCGGGAAATTCTCCTCGCCGCCTTCACAATTCTCATACTTAATTTCAGCGCGCACTTTATTCGGATCAATCTCCAGAAGCACCAAGCCTGTTTGACCGCGAAACAGGCGATTAGCTGTTTGCATTACCTGCTCCTTTGTCGAGCAATGAATGAAACCTTCGGATGCTAAGGATGGCGCCTGATAGCTTCCTTCCCGTTTGGCTGTTTGCCACTCGTCACGCTTTGTTATGTGAAAGATAGGTTCCATCGTGATTCGTCAGCCTTTTTCGTATTGTTCGTGTATTTAGTGGATCGTATTTTTATGCGGCCAAAACTGATCCACGAAGTACACCAAATAACACGAAGACCCAGTCCCCGACCTGCCGGCGCTACGGATCCAGTGGATCATTCGCGTCAAAGAATAAAGACGCGACGGATGGTCTGAACTCCGCCGTGATCAGAGATAAGCGCGTAATAAACTCCATTGGAAAATATCCCAACTCAGTCGAACAACGGATCCGAAACCCGTCCCTGGTTATGATTCCAATGTGGTCCTCACTCGACGTGACCAGCGCTTTCAGATCGGTTGGGATTCCGTACCTAAAAGCGAGACGCGCAGCGTTACGAAAATTGGTAGTTGTATGACGTGCGTATGGTTCGATCAAAATACCCTGCTCCGGTATCTTGAATTTCTCCATCAAATATTTCTTCATTTCAATCGCTTCGTTGTAGGGCGTCTGCATCGGGTGAACGTGTCCGCCGGACAAGATGATTAACGGCGCTTTGCGTTCGAGGAATAGTTGTGCACCCTGATCCGCCCTTTTGGCGGCTATCTTACTGATTCTGGCGGAATCTCCGGGCCCCGAGCCCAGCACTAGAATGAAAGAATAGGGATATTCGTTCCACCTGATGTTGTTCAAAGCGTGAAGTGTCTCTTTGTTCTCTCCTTCTTCCAGGGGTTCGTAGCGGCCGGCTTCGTCACGACGATTAGCCTCCAGGAGTTTCAAAGCAAAGTTTAGTGTTGGTTCAAAGAATAGCGGTTCTTTCGACAGCTTGAACTCCTCCAACTTCGTCTTAAGGAGTTGGCGATATTCTTCGCTCGAAACATCAAAGCTGACGCGATCAATATTCTTATAAAACGGATCTTTGCCGAGAGCATAGACACGCAACACACGGTTCATGCCATTTGCCGCGTCCTTCCATGCCGCCCCCAGCATGTCTGAATCGGATCGCGCGCTATATTTGATAAACACACCTGACGGGCGCATCTCTTTGCCAACCAGTGTTTTGAATGCCGGATGTTTACTCAACGCCTTGAGTTGGGTTGCCACTGCTTCGATCGTTGGACCATTGAGGCGAAACAACCGATCGAAACAATCCACATCTCCGCACTCGGCGGCCATACCGAATGCCCTCGATTTGTCGTGTGATAACTTTCTCAAAACAGGGTTTCGTCTTAAAAGCCTGCCAACTTCCGAATGTCTTTGAAACAGACTCAACAGATAGAAGTTTTTGTCTTGAACGGGATTGCTAAAGGTGAGTTTGTAATTTCGATCAAAGCCCGACTGAGCAACAGAGAAGTTGGGTTGGTTAAGCCGTGCGGTTTGTGCAAATGAAGTACTTGTTAATAGAGCAAGAGCAAGAATAAGGTGTCGCAGTATCATGGGTTCTCAGTAGGAGGTTTAGGTTGTTTCGTGGTGTTCGTGGACTTTCGTGCAAACTAAAACACGATCCACGGAATTACACGGAAACCACACTAAGTCGCAGCTAACCGATCCAAACTTAGGCGTCGGCTTTGATCGACAAGTTGCCTTTATGACGTCTGCCGAAAATCTTAATGAGCTTCACTGCTCCGATAACTACAAGACCTACCCAGGCCAAAAGGGTTGCAAGATATCCGAGGAAGTAAGCACTGACCCAGGCCGGATCGCCGCCCTCTTCCCAACTGAAGCGTGAGATGAGCCTGAGATCCTCGTGCATAAACCAGGGCGGTGGTTGGCCGGGGTGATGCCTGGCCCAGGTTCCCGCCTCGCCTCCTCCCACTGCCACCACACGCATCGGATAAGGCTTAATAACCAGGGCACCCATAAAGCCGCCCTCCTCATAGACAACTGCGGTCATTGAGTAAAAGAGCGTTGCCGCGATTGTAATGATCAGCAGTGTGCGCATTGTAAGTTGCGAACACAGGTGGTTACAGGCCGTACGACAAAATGCCTTTGAAGGTCTTCCTAATGGCCTTATGTCTCACGACAATATCGACCTTATATGCACCACTGACGACGCCGTCTTCATTGTCACCGTCGCGCGTTATTTCTCCCACCTGCACCGGATTATTGATCTCAACGCTGTACCCCTCGCCAGAAAAGGAGCCCATGAAATCATGCGGCTTCCCCGGTCCCTTCGAAACTCTTCGCAACGAGACTTCCTTTCCATTAATGCCGATGAAATATTCTTTTTCACTACATCGATCGGTGAAGAATGAAAAATCCTGTTGCGCCCTGGAATTTTCAATACACGTTCGCGCCTTGGCTTCATCAGCGTTATTTTCAATACAATATTTCTCGTCGAGTTGAGCTACAAACTGGGTCTTTTGAGTCGCTATGCGGGGAGCTACACAGTCGCCTGTGTTCACTGGTGAAAGCCACAGCTCGTCCTCTGCGGACGCGCGTGGAGCAGTGCCGGAGGCAAAGTTTGTAACAAGAAACAGGATGGCGATGCCGGTTAGTAAAGTACTGACCTTCATGATTTTGTTGTCCCCCGAAACCTTAACTGTGGATACCAAAGCATTTTCAGAGTAGTTGTTTTGGCAAAACAAAAGTAACCGTGATTGCCACAAAGCGGTTTTGTGTTTACCTCAGTCGTCTACAGATTCAGGCTTTAACGTAATGAATCGTGGCTGTGAACACTTGCGGGTTTCGTCAACGCAACCAGTAACGGCAATAGCGTCGCATACATTACTCCGCCGCGAATCCAACTCAACCGTTGCCACCGCTGCCCGCGCGCAAACCATTCTGCGGCCGACAGATTCGATTGCGCGCTTTTTTCGAAGGCGGCTAATTCGGGAAGAAAGTAGAGTTGAGTGACTGCCAATACCAGAAGATAGATGACGGAACTTATTAATATAAGCTTGCGCCGCGGATGGGATTTCCAATTCAACACGAGAGTAACGATCAAGGAAAGGATCAAAAGCGGGTGCACCGTCATCCAGAATATCGCTTCGCGCAGACCATAAGGCCCAGTAACCACAATGGCCGAGTCAGGCAACGCCGATAGATAAACTGGAAAGTAAACGAGATGCGAATAAGTAATCCCGCCGAGCAATGTTCCCCAAAGGATCACGCTGACCATCAGTGAGTATGTTCCAAGTCGTAGTCTGACCATCTCTTGTCTCCTCAGCAACCAGCGATTTGATTAGCACTGCGGCTTCAGTCCGGTGATCCTTTAAGCGAACCAAGTGCCTGCATCGTATTGTGCTCATGCTCGCGGGCGGCCAAAAAACAGAACGTGACCGTCGGGATCCTGAAGTTCAAACCCACGCAACCCGTCGTGCGTGTCTTTCAGTGGTTCCGATAACTTCACATCACGCGAACCAAACTCTGCAGCTAGTGCATCAGGATCGGGAACATAGACATAAGCGTCCCATCGGGCCATTGGCTCTCGCTTATGGTTCGGGATTGGATCTACACCCACATCTTTTAGCATGAGCATCGCCCGGCCTCTGTTGACGATGGCAAAGAACGGATCTTCGGCAGGTTCTTGAAAGGTGACTTCAAAACCAAGTCGATCGCGATAAAAGGCAAGCGACGCGGTTGCATTTGTCACGATGAAAAATGGTGAGATGCCTCCGATCTCGGCTTTTGTCACCTGTATGCTCCTTTCGCGTTGCGCCGATATTAAGCGCTCACACCGCATCATCAACCACCATTAACGTTTACGATTGCAGCGCGGACTCAAAGAAAGCGATGCATGACGTATGCATCAACCAAGCCCAACTGTCGATGGCGAAATGCCTGGGGCAAGGTCCCGACGATAGTGAATCCAAACTGTTTCCACAATGCGACCGCCGATTCATTCGTGCTTACGACCATGTTGAATTGCATCGCGTAAAATCCCATCTTCCGGGCCTCTGCCACCGAGTGCTCGCACATGGCCCGTCCCACACCCTTGCCTCTCCCGTGAATGTCGACCATATACCCGGCATTCGCGACGTGAGAACCCAGGCCCGGTTGATTGGCCTTGAGGATGTACGTCCCGACGATTTCGTCAGCTATGCTCGCAACATAAGTTGTAAGCTCGCTGCCCATCCAGATTGAATAAGCCTGTTCTCGGGTCGTGTCCGGATCAAAAGCGTAGGAGTCACCTTGTTGCACCACCTGGTGAAAGATGGGCCAGATAGCATCGAAGTCGGCTTCAACCGCTTTTCTAATCGTTATCATTGGCTTCGCCACAAAAGCATGATCGCGCATCTACGCCTAGGGCCAAGATCTTTACAAACTTCGACGAGGCTTCAGCTGTCAACGATAGCGCAACGCGCCGATCTGACTTACTCCACGGCTTTGCACAAACTGATTGTGCGCACCCATGTAGGTCGAGGAATGCAGAACCGGGAGC
>DATEPF010000199.1:0-2150 GCA_035273325.1 Pyrinomonadaceae bacterium
CACCGATCAGGAAGTAAGCCACGCCGACGCACAACAGGGCGCGCATAGGATTACCCAAAGCAACCTGTCCGCGGTGCAGGGCTGGTCCATACAACCCCCACGCGAGCGCGGCGCCAAGTGCAAAAATGACCCAAAGCATTAGGGAGAGCCTCCAGAAAGGTTAATCGTGAAAGTAAGTTTGTTTCGTGTATTTCGTGTTCTTCGTGGATCGTCTGTGGCGGCGGATAAAAGCGATCCACGAAATACACGAAAACCTGGTGTTAAAACGCGAGCCGCAAGCCGAGCTGTACCTGTCTGGCGGATGTAACCGTCGATCGAATCACACCAAACGTGCTGAGCGGCGCCTCATTGTTTGCTGCACCAGCGAAAACAGTCAATGGTGGCGGAGCAAAATTGGCACGATTGAACAGGTTGAACGCTTCCACGCGAATCTGTAGGTTGGCCCCGTCTCCGAACCAACGCGTCAATCGAGTGTTCTTCACCGCGGCCAGATCAAAAGTCCGCAAGTTAGGACCGATGAATGCGCCGCGACCCGTGTTACCGAGTGTCCCGGCAGGTTGAAGAACGAACGCTTTCGGATCGAAGTATTGTTCAGGACGACCCAACACCGCGGTTTCATACGTATAACCCGGCGCGATGGACGCTCGATCACGGCCGATGCCAGGTCCCAATGAAGGCTGCCACAATGAACGTGAGCGATTGCCCTGCACGAATACTGTCAACGGATTACCGCTGCGCGCGTTATGAATTCCCGCCAGCTGCCAGCCATCTAATAAGGTCTTTGAAAACCCGGTCAAGTTTCGCGCGAAGGGAATGTCCCAATTGAAATTAACTACCCAGTTATGCTTGGCGTGATAGTCGGACAACCCCTTGTTGTAGTTAAGTCCGGGAAATTCCGGAAACGCCGTAGTCGTTCCATTGGTGGCGTCGGAAAAGAACGTTGAGGCCTGCGTCGTGTCGATGTTGCGCGAGAATGTGTACGACGATTGCAACATGAAGGTGTGATCCCATCGTTTCCGCACTTCGAAAATCATGGCGTTGTACCAGGAATTACCGTCGCTGCTCTTGAGCTCAATTGTAGAGAACGCCGTGTTCTGGCGCGGCGCTCCGGCTGGGAAGAATAGCGAACCGTCGGCCCGGACGATCGGTACCGCGGTGTTCACGTCGTTACTCCGCAGCAAGTGAATGCCGCGTGAACCGGCGTAGCCCAACGTAACAACTGTGTCCCATGGTAGTTCGCGCTGGATGTTTAAGTTGTAAACATTCAGGTAGGGGTTCTTGAGATCAAATTGCACCGGGCGAATTGAATTCGCAAACGGACATCCGAGCGGCGCTGCAGGGAAAGTCGGAACACAAGCCGGATTGTTTACAAATGCCACTGCGACTCTGGGAGTGGCCGGCGGATTCGTAACCGTTACGATCAGGTTCTGCTGGTTATTTGTGTTGAAGTAAATTCCGTAACCACCCCGAACGCTAGTGCGGCCGTCGCCGAAAACATCCCATGCAAACCCGACCCGCGGCGATAAATTTTTGCGCGTCGGGTTTTCATAAAGTGGACCCACCGTCGGCGCCTTATCGCTTAACGAAGGAAGCGCCGAATCACGTCCGTAGATATCTACCGGCATCGTTGTAGTCTCGTAACGGAGGCCACCGTTCAGCGTCAGCCGGGGGTGAATACGGAACGTGTCCTGTATGTAACCGGCGAACAGAGTGAAGCGCCAGTATCGATCGAGCGCGCCATTCGGTGTCAGACCAATAAAACTCTGCGGCGTGTTTCGCTGAGTTGGAGTTGCGCGCAGGAAGTTGCGCAGGTTCGCAAACGCCCAGATTCCCAGCGAGAACGTTGGGTTGACCATGTTGTCCTGGTAACGCTCGACCAGGCCACCGACCTTTATTAAATGACGGCCGCGATTGTGGACTACGCCGTGTTCCAGACCGAAGACGTTCTGCGTCAGCTTCACACTTACCGACGTTTGCGGGCCAAAGCGCGGCATGCCGCCGATATCGATATTGCCCAGAGACTCACGACCGGGAATAAACGGCGCCAGGTCCTGGGTGGTCTGCGATTCAACAGCCTGGCCCACACGGGTGCGACTAAAGCTCAGTCGCGTCGTATGAATCGTTTGTGGGCTCTGGATGTACCGATGCTC
>DATEPF010000200.1:0-2429 GCA_035273325.1 Pyrinomonadaceae bacterium
TGAATACACGTGGCGCGCTTCACCTTCGCTGTCAAAGACGTATTGCTGAACACTTTTCAGTTCTTCTCGATTAATTAAGTCCGCGAGTTGGTCGCTCATTTCTTTGTTCCTCTGACTCAATCGGCGAATGAAATGTTGGTATTCATTCCAGATAAACAGCCATGAACGAGAACCCGAGCGGATCAAAAAAATCGACTTGCCACGCACCGCCGCGTTTACCGTGACGTTGCTGCAAGGACCAAACGAATGGTTCCACGGCTTCCTTAGTCTCTGCAGGCAACTGCGGCACGTATTCAGTAATAAACTCGACGTCCGGTGTTAATGGAAAGCGAGGGTTTTGTGCCAACGAGCGTAAAAGCTTTTGCTCCAACTGCTCTAACATTGGAGATTCACTACTCTCACCGACTACAACAACTTTGCTGTATATCGACATCTTTCCCTCCAAAACAGCGGTACAGCCACTCTCGGTTGCGTCAATCAATTGCTCATCGTTCAGCCGTCACTGTGAAAACCTCCTTCGAACCTGATGGGCCCAGCTCGAGCTGCAGTTTGTTTAACGGTTCTTGATTGAATGGACCACCGGGCGGCGGCTCCATTTGCAGAAATGGAGGTATCGTTAGCGATAACCGTTCGCCGGGCTTCAGGGCTTCAACCTGACCCGATCGCATGGTTATTTCTTTCTGGCCGAAACTTGGATACCAACCACGTACGGTTAGCGGCAATACTCTGGCTTCTTTACTCCCGTCGTTGCGGATATCTATCTTGCCCTCCGCAAAGCTCACGCGGATGGAAAGATCGTTTCCGCGGACCCATTGGTCCTGCTTACCTGACATTGACGTTTGGTTCTTCTCGCCGCAGCCGAAAAAGCAGAGCAACAAGAGGACAGCAGCCACGGCACGAGGATATTTCAGCGTGCTCGTCTGTAAGCGATGGTCAGCCATCTTTACCCTTTCAGTTAAGGATAACGAGTTGCAGAGAGTGCAACGGATCTCTATTTGGCAAACTGCGAGGTTACTTGAGTGGAGCTTGGCAGCTAAATGCGAGGAAAATCGATTACTTCACAGATAACGCTGAATTCGGCGGCACTTTATTTCAAGCACCCTAAGCAGGTCAACAATTTTCTATACGAAGGCGAGGATATTACCCGATCTCAAGCATGCGCTGTACGGACTTGAGGGCACGTTGCCGGATCTCTTCGTCGATCTCAATTACGTACTGCTCTTTGCGCAGGGCTTCGAGCGTATCTTCCAAAGTGATCTCGTTCATGTGAGGGCAACGGACGCTGCACAGGCGCAACATCTGTTTTTCAGGATGGGCGGCAGCGATGTTGTCGCCCATGGAACATTCGGTAAGAATCAGATATCGCGGCGCCTCGGTTTTTTCCACGTACCTGATCATCGCATTGGTGCTGCCTGAGTAATCCGAAGCCTCGACGACTGCCGGGCTGCATTCCGGGTGGGCCAAAATCACCACATCAGGAAACTGCTTTCTCACGTTTTGAATATCTTCCACCGTGAACTTGTCGTGGACTTCACACCTGCCCGGCCAACCAATCATCTGATACTCCAGCTCGCCCGGAAACTTCGCGCGCGGTTCTCGCGTCGGGTAAATGATCGTCTTGCCTGTCTCGCGAGCTACGTTCCCCGCCAGGTATTCATCGGGGATAAAAATCACTTTGTCCGTATTTAAAGACTCGACGACAGCGACGGCGTTTGAAGATGTGCAACAGATGTCAGACTCGGCTTTCACATCAGCGTAAGTGTTGATGTAGGTAACCACCGGCACACCCGGAAACTGCTTTTTCAAGTTCCGCACGTCTTCGGCGGTGATGCTGGCCGCGAGCGAGCAGCCGGCTTTCAACGATGGGATTAGGACCTTCTTACTGGGATTGAGAATCTTCGCGGTCTCGGCCATAAACCGCACGCCGCAGAAGACGATGATGTCCTTGTCCGTCTCGGCGGCCCGGCGGCTGAGGTCGAGTGAATCGCCTGCGAAATCGGGGATGGTATGAAACAACGCCGGCTCCATGTAGTTGTGGCCCAGGATGACGGCGTTTTTTTCCACCTTAACGCGATTGATTTCGGCGGCAATCTCCGCTTTCATGCGCAGTTCGAAATCAGGCACGGTGTCAGCCAGCAGCGCCTTCATCTTTTCATACATCCCAGTGGTGGTTGTTTCAGTGTTCATCATCGCGATTCACAATTCCACGTAAAGCCTCCGTCGTTAGTTGATCAATCCGCCCGATTGGTTTTCCACTTCATACTGACATCGAACACTTTCGGGGAATGCGTCAACGCTCCCGCGGAGATGAAATCGACTCCGGTTTCGGCAATACCGCGCACCGTCTCAAGCGTGACGTTGCCCGAGGCTTCCAACTTCGCCCGGCCGGCCGTGAGCCCAACGGCCTCTCGCATCATCTCCACCGGCAT
>DATEPF010000201.1:0-6340 GCA_035273325.1 Pyrinomonadaceae bacterium
AAAACCTTTTCTTCGCCTTTATCTACAACGTGATGGGGATTCCCGTTGCCGCGGGGGTTCTCTACCCATTCTTCGGTTTATTACTTAATCCGATGATTGCAGCAGCGGCGATGAGCTTCAGTTCCGTTTCGGTGATCGGCAATGCTTTGCGTCTTCGGCGAGCGCAGCTGTAATAAGAAAGATTGCTCGGGCTTGATTTCATGACGAATCACCAAGCAGCTAAATTCATTCCAGCGCTCGGAAACGACCTCCTGACTCCACTATATGATCCACTTCTGTGGTTCATGCGCGAGAGCAGGTTTAAGACTGATCTGATTGAGCAAGCGCAAATCAGCAACGGCAATCGCGTTCTCGATGTGGGTTGCGGTACCGGGACACTCGCCATTATGACCAAGCAGCTTCACGGAGAGGCGGAAGTCGTCGGGATTGATGCGGACTCGAAGATTCTCGGAATCGCACGCGCCAAAGCTGCAAAAACGGGAAGCACGTTAACGTTTGATCAGGGTATGGCTGACCAACTCCCGTACGCTGATAGCTCGTTCGACCGCGTTCTGTCGAGTTTGTTTCTGCACCATCTTTCAACTGAAAATAAGCTGCGCACGCTCCGCGAAGTGCTCCGTGTTCTGCGTATAGGCGGGCGTTTCGACGTGGTTGACTTCGGCCCACCGCACACGTTTTATTCACGCTTGGTTGCTCGGTTCACAGTTAACAACGAGGAGGTAGCCGCGAACCTGCAAGGGCTGTTGCCGGGAATGTTCCGTGAGACCGGTTTTCAAAATGTTGCGGAAACGAAGCAATTCATGACCATCGCCGGGGCACTATCGTTTTACCAGGGACGAAAAACATAGCGAAGCAACGCATTGGGTCAGCGTAGCGTCCATGATAGCTACGAGGCTTTGGTATCACCAATGGTTTGCGAACGAAATTGAAGAGTAGGAGAGATATTAACTGATGAAGAAGGCGTCATTAATAGCCTTGGCAATTGTTGCTATAGCGGGAGGCGTGGTGATCCACAGAACAATGGACGACAGAAAATCGCCGCCGCCGGTGGCCCCAACACAATCAAACTTGCACTCCACCACGCACAGGTCTCCGACGTCACCATCACGGGTTCCAGCTTTCCAAGCGGTCGCCGAGGCTGCGAATCTTAAGTCCACTTTGGCGCCGGCGCAGTTTGTGGGCAAAACGCGTGACGCATACAAAGCGGCGCAACAGATTCCTGTAACATTGGCCCAGCTTCCATGTTATTGCCATTGTGACAAAGGGTTTGGGCACAAGAGTCTGCATTCCTGCTTTGAGGACGACCATGCTGCGCATTGTGCCGTTTGTGTGGACGAAGCACTGCTGGCGTACCAGCTGCAAACCGAGCAAAAGCTAACTCCCGAAAAGATCAGAAAGATAATTGTCGACAAGTATTCGGCAGACGCAAACTGATTGCTGCAAGAGGCTTGCCGGGCGAGAATCTTGACAGCTATTGACCGTTTCCCTACAGTAACTAGCGGTTTATGAAAACGCGACTGACATCTCTAATTCTAGTGCTGATCCTCAGCGGGAGTACGTTTGCCGGCGTTCCGTGGCAATTTGGCGAACATTCGTGTGGCATGGACCATTCCATGGGCGGAATGGATTGTTGCAAGGCCGCGCTCATGCAGAGCCAAACGCCTCAAGCTTCGGTAGCGCGACTGTGTTGCGCTCTTAATTGTTCGAAAGAAGGAACGCCCCCGACTAACGGGGCAAAACTCTCGCCGCAGTTGCAACTGGCCATCTCGGTTTATCCCGCGATTCCGCCAGCGCTGTTAACCAACCAGGCACTGTCTAGACGATTCGGTCCGTCGCATGGCCCACCCACCTATTCAAATCCCGCATACATTCGCAATCTCGCACTCCTGATCTAGTTCCAATAAGGCCGCAGTGTGTCTTCTTGCCGCTGAACCTTCAGCGATGGAGAAACGTGTACGTCTGCCTGGCAGCAGATTCCGGTGCACTTTTCTTAATCGCAGATGATGAGCAGTAAAGGTCTGAAGTCCACTGCGGCAACTGGTCATTCACGCTGAGCGCCGCAGGGGATTCTCCCTTGGTGCTCGGAGCTTCTTAACTTGTGTTCCCTTCTTTGGAGATTGTAAGAGATGAAGAAATTCGCGATCGCCTTAAGTTTGATAGGTCTGGCCGTATTCATTGCGGCTTGTGGTTCTAAAACTACTGACACGGGAAAAGTAATCAAGAGTGCGCCCGCTGGCAACAATCTAACAGTCGCGTTGGCAACAAGTGATGGGGTGCTCAAGCACGGCAACAGTGAGTTCCTGCTCACGTTCTCAGATTCCTCGGCCAAACCTGTAGATGTTGGCGCAGTGGCTTTGACGTTTCACATGCCGCAGATGGGATCGATGGCGGCGATGAACGATGCGGCGACATTTACGACTACTGACACGCCGGGTGTTTACCGAGGTAAGGCCAAGATCGAGATGGCGGGCGAGTGGCAAGCACAAATTACCTACGACGGGCCAAAGGGACGCGGACAGGCATCGTTCCCGGTAACCGCTCAATAACTTAAAACAGCGAGGGACAACCCTCTTAACAAAATGGAGTAATTAAATGAAAAGACTTTTGATAAGCATCGGCATTCTGGCAGCGCTTTCACTGAACACGGCTTCAGGCTTAGCGACGACAGGACCTACTCAGAAAACAAGGGCCAAGACAGCCGCTGCAAAAACCGTAATTGGATACATCAGCGATAGTTCCTGTGGTCTCCAACACATGGCGGGCATGAATGAAAAGGACTGCACGCTGATGTGTGTGAAGAACGGCAAGTTCGTGCTTGCGGATCGCGACCGGAAGGTTGTTTACCAGCTTGATAAGGTGGGCCAGGAAAAGGCAAAGGAGTTTGCCGGTCAGAAGGTAAAAATCACGGGTCGCGTTACCGGGAAAACAATTCGCGTGACGGCGATCGAAGCCGCCACTTAAGAACTGAAGTCGCTTAGCGACAATGTCATGATTCATCGTCTCATCGAAATCTGCTTACGCAACCGGGGCCTCGTAGTCGTGTTCTATCTTGGCCTTGCCATATGGGGCTACTGGGCCCTGGTGCATACGCCGATTGACGCCATTCCTGATCTCTCAGACAACCAGGTGATCGTATTTACAGATTGGCCCGGCCGTTCACCTCAGGAGGTTGAAGATCAGGTTACCTATCCGCTGGTTACAAACCTTCAGGGGCTGGCCGGTGTGCGGGTGGTGCGCGCAAGTTCAGCGTTCAGCTTTTCGATGATCAACGTCATCTTTGAGGACAAAGTTGACCTCTATTTTGCCCGCACGCGCGTCCTGGAACGGTTGAATTTGGTTACTAAGCAACTACCCGAAGGTGTCGTTCCAACTCTTGGTCCAGACGCCACGGGCGTAGGTCAGATCTTCTGGTACACGATTGAAAGCGATCAGATGAATCTGCGCGAGTTGCGCACCTTGCAGGATTGGTTTGTTCGGTACCAGCTCAATTCAGTTCCGGGGGTAGCTGAAGTTGCGTCGGTTGGTGGCTACGTTCAGCAGTATCAGGTGGACGTCGATCCCAACAAACTGCGGGCCTACGCCATTCCGTTATCAACAGTAGTCGAGGCCGTGCAACGCTCGAACAATAACGTCGGCGGCAATGTGGTAGAGCAAGCCGGCGAGTGGGCGGTCGTGCGTGGCGTGGGTCTTATAGAGTCGGTTGCGGACGTAGAGAACGTCGTCATAGGCGCTCCTAACGGTGTGCCGATTTACGTGGGCAACGTGGCTGAGGTGAAACTCGGAAATGCGTTTCGCACGGGCGCTCTGGACAAGAACGGTAAGGAGGCCGTCGGTGGTGTCGTAATTGCCCGTTACGGAGTCAATACGCTGGAAGTAATCGACGCGGTAAAGCAGAAGATTGCTGATCTTCAGGCTGGCTTACCACAAGGTGTGAGGCTTGTTCCTTTCTATGACCGCACCCTGCTCATCAATCGAGCCACAAGCACTCTAAAGCGAGCGTTAATTGAAGAGTTGCTGCTTGTTACCCTTGCCCACATCATTTTCCTGTTTCACTTTCGCTCCATTCTAATCGTCACTATTCCATTACCACTGGCCGTCCTGATCTCCTTCCTGTTCATGAAGTACATGGGCATCAGCTCAAACCTAATGTCCTTATCGGGAATAGCGATCGCGATTGGAGTGCTCGTGGATGCCGGAATAGTAGTTACAGAAAATGCCTTTCGTTTTCTCGAGAAGAATAACGTTGATCCCAAAGACAGGGGCCGTGTCTGGGAGACCGTCCTGGAGTCCACGAAGCTCGTTGGCAGGCCCGTTTTCTTCTCGATGGCCATAATCATTCTCGCCTTCATTCCGGTGTTTGCTTTGACTGGCCAGGAAGGAAAGCTGTTTCATCCGCTGGCTTTTACCAAGACGTTCGCCATGGCGGCTGCGACGATAATCGCTGTGACCCTGGTGCCAGTGCTTTGCACGTTCCTTCTCGCCGGGAAGTTTCACTCCGAACAATCCAATCCGGTGATGCGGTTCCTGCAGGCGCTCTATCGGCCGGCTCTGGGATTTGCGTTGAATCATCGCGCCATCACAATTTCCATAGCGGCGCTTCTGTTTGCAGGTGCGCTGGTGCTGGCTACAGGGATCGGCAACGAGTTCATGCCGCCACTGAATGAAGGCGACGTGATGTACATGCCGGTTACTGATCCGGCAATTTCAATCGATGAAGCGCTCAGGATAACGAGCAAGCAAGACGCGATCTTGAAAAGTTTTCCTGAGGTTGAGTGGGCAGTCGGTAAATCTGGCCGGGCTGAGACCTCGACTGACCCGGCCCCCGTAAATATGAATGAAACAATCGTCCATCTGAAGCCCCCCGATCAGTGGCGGGTTGGGATGACGCGCGAGAAGTTGGTTGCAGAGATGGATGAGAAGTTACGAATGCCGGGTGTAACGAACATTTGGACCCAACCGATCATCAATCGCATTGACATGTTGACCACGGGCATTCGCTCGCAGGTGGGAGTCAAGATCTTCGGGAACGATCTGAAGGCGCTTGAAGACACGTCTCGCCGAGTTGCGGAAGTTGTGAAGACGGTGCCGGGTGCGGTTGACGTCTATCCCGAGCAAATCAGCGGCGCTCCCTATATCGATATAAAGATCAACCGCACAGCAGCAGCGCGCTACGGAATAGACGTCGGCATGATTCAGGATGCGATTGAGAAGGGGATTGGCGAAACAAATCTAACCGTAACTATTGAGGGCCGACGGCGATTTCCCGTACGCGTTCGCTATGCGCCGCAGTTTCGAGGCAGCGCACAATCCATTGGCGAGATTCCAATCTCATCTTCAACCGCGGCACCAATCCCGCTCGCTCAGTTAGCGGAAATTCGAACGGTGGAAGGTCCGACCATGATCTCCAGCGAGAATGGTTTGCTGCGCGGCACAGTGCTTTTGAACGTGCGTGGCCGCGACGTGGGCAGCTTTGTGGACCAAGCCAAGGAAGCGATCGCCCGCCAAGTGCAACTGCCAACTGGCTACTACGTTTCGTGGAGCGGGCAGTACGAAAACCAACAGCGCGCGCGGCAAACCTTGATGATAGTTATCCCGATCGTGCTGGTCGTGATTTTCGGCCTGCTCTACATCACCTATCACTCCGTGCTGGAAGCAGCTCACGTTCTGATGGCCGTGCCTTTCGCGCTTACGGGCGGCGTTTACCTGCTTTGGTTGCTGGACTACAACTTTTCGGTGGCGGTATGGGTTGGATTCATCGCTTTATTCGGTACAGCGGTGCAGACCGGCGTAGTGATGGTTATCTACCTCAATGAAGCCGTAGAGCGAAAGAAACAGGAAATGGGAACTCTAACGCGTCAGACCTTGAAGGAGGCGGTAACAGAGGGGGCGCTGCTGCGCCTTAGGCCAAAGGTAATGACGGTCTCAACAGTGGTCGCCGGTCTCCTGCCAATCATGTGGAGCACCAGCGCAGGCTCAGAGGTAATGAAGCCGCTTGCGACACCGGTTCTGGGTGGAATGGTTTCAAGCCTCCTGCACGTGCTGATTGTGACACCGGCTATCTTTTATACGTTGCGCGCGCGAGAACTAAAGAAAGAGGAAAAACTGCGGACAGCGCAAGAAACACCGGAGAAGTAAATCCCCAGGCAGTAGAGAGAGGTTTATATGGTTAGGAAGTTATCAATTGTTTTTTCGCTACTTATGATTCAGGGCCTTTCTGGCCCGGAACTCGTGCGCGCGCAAAGAACATCAGCAATGCTGGCGCTACAGAAACCCCAATCCTCGATCTCTCGCTACTACGATCCAAACACCGGACTATCGGCTGACGACGCGGTTGCTTATG
>DATEPF010000202.1:0-14472 GCA_035273325.1 Pyrinomonadaceae bacterium
ACGCCGGCCGCGTGCGCTTCCAGCGCCACCAGTGGCCCGGTCTCCATACATTGTGAAGGAATTGCCAGCAAGTCGAAGGTCTGCAGCGTCTTGAAAACAGCGCCCCGATCGACAGGGTCTTTGAAACTAATTCTCGAATCCTTTGACGCGGATTGTCGAACATCTGCTTCATACTCCGCTTCGCCATCGCCGCCTTTCAAAGCATAGACCACTAGCTGGATGGGAACGTCGGGCGGCAACTGTCTGAGGGCACGAATGAGGACATGCAGACCTTTGTCCTTCGTGCATCGACCGAGGAACCCCAGCCTCAACGAGGACGACGAGGACTTAATCACAGGCGTGTGACCATTCGCGGGACCACCGGTGTGACTAAGAACCAACTTTTCTTGAGGAACGTCATTGATGCTTAATGCGTCATAAAGCCAACGAGAAATCACCACGATGCGATCAGCTAAGTTGGATAATTCTTTCAGTTGGTTCCTATGCGCTTCTACCAAACTGGGGGTCGCAATAATAGTGAAAAGCGAAAGATCAACGCTGTCCGCCCGCTTACTTAAAAACATCGGCAGGCGAGATGCAGCCGAGGCAACTGGTTTGGGCAAACCGCGACTCATGCCCCAACAAGCTCCACACCGGTTGCGCTCGATGTTTCCATCGCAAGCTGTTTTTCCCCGGAACATCATCGTGCCCCGGAGACAAACACAATTGGGCATATGAACGGTCATCACCGTTTTCAGGCCAAGCGACTTCGCCTCGCGCAGATGATGAAGCCCGCAGCCGCCGTTAAACGAATGTTGATGGTAGATGTCGGCGCGTTGCGTTTTTAGCCATTCAGAAAATACTTCGAATCCTCCGTATGGCCGTCGACCGCGGAGCTGGTCGAGTTTAGGGTTTTCGTTCACCGGGTATCTAAAGACCTCGATACCTTCGTGAACGTAGGAATCACTCTCTGCACCATCACGTGCGGCGACTACTGTGGAATCAACGCCGATTGTCGACAGCTCGCGGACAAGCTGCGAGACGTAGGTTTCAGTTCCGGCTTTCGACTCCGGAAAGTACCAGGCGAGTGAATGGATGACACGCACGGGTAATTAGGCGATGGATTC
Source organism: Pyrinomonadaceae bacterium (assembly GCA_035273325.1). Lineage (GTDB taxonomy): Bacteria > Acidobacteriota > Blastocatellia > Pyrinomonadales > Pyrinomonadaceae > PSRF01. Next base: position 1,107 of record DATEPF010000202.1, read on the forward strand.
CTGAGACCGATTTATTGTCGGCATAGACGATGCCGGAGCGGCAGTACGGAAGATGGGCAACTTGCGACCTCTGCGGATCGTCGCAGACGCTCGCACAAGTCCGATAAAGAAGTGCGCCAGCGCGATCGTCAAATACCAGGGTCGCATTACGTTCTTTCGACGGAAGACGCAGGCTCGGAGCCGTCGTGTAATTTCACGGCGTCCATCCCATCCAAAATTCATCCAAAAGAAATAAAACCAGGTGTACCACCGGTTACTGTCCGCAATCACATACTCATTAATGCCGCCCGGCCTCTTCCCGCCGGCGATTTCTTTTAGATGGATCAACCGAGCTTCCGGATCATGGACCGCCTTTACACCGAGCTTTTTTAATCGAGCCGAAAAGTCTGTGTCGTCTAAATGAGTGTAGGTGTAATTCTCATCAAACCCCCCGACCTGAATCGCAACTTGTCTACGAATAGAGCCGTTGCACGTCGCAAGTGAGTGACATTCCATGCGCTTGGTGTAGGCGTGCGGGAAGTAGAGCCAACCGGTTAGTGGATCCAAAGAATCTGGTGTTAGCTCGTCAATGGCGTCAGAGCCAGGCTCGGTGTAATACCCGCAGACCGCGGCAAGTTCATGATCGGAATAGTTTTTCCAGTGAGCACCTACCAGCGTCTCATCCATTACTACATCGTCATCCACGAACAGCAGCACCTCACCCGCAGCTTCAGATATCGCCCGGTTGCGGGCTTTCTGTGCGTTGGGTTCTGGTTGAAAGATGTATCTGATTTGTTGGGCTTCGCTAACGCGCCTCAAAAACTGCGAGGTTTCTTCATCGTGTTGTTGGCTTTGGTCGACGACAAGTATTTCTTTAGGGGCAGGATCTTGTTTTAGTAAGCACTCCAGCGTCTGCCGCAAGGCGCCGTTGCGGTTATAGGTAACCACTATGGCCGAAATATCAACTGATTGGCTCATCATAACTTCTGTGCCACGACACGCAGGTTATATCCCCAGTGAAAAGGCCGTTCGACTCTGGCCGCGAGCTTGCAAAAACTACCGCCAGGTTCCCAATTGGAGCCAAGCGAAAGCCCCAGCCGCCGCCCTATGAACGGAACGCCCAATCCCACGATCTGGGAAGTGCTGCAACCCACCGATTCCATTTTCACTGTTTTAAATCCGGCTGCCTTCAACAGCGTAGTCATGCTTTTAGGCGTGAGCTGCAGAGCGTGATAACTCACGAAGCCACGCCATCGTCGTCCCGCGACCGCTCTCGTGAGGGAACCATAATTTGGCACTTCAATTAAGAAATAGCCTTTGTCGTTTAGATTTTCACGAACGGAGGTGAGGAAGTCATACGGCCGGATGAAATGCTCGAGCACATGTGATCCCACGACCGCATCAACAGGACCTGCAGCGCGAAATGTTCTGGCGTCGGACTGAATAAACGAGACCCTCGGGTGTTCGTTCTCAGGTCTCACCCGCGGAAACCGATCTACTCCGATAGCCGTGAATCCAGCTTCAGCCGCGGTGAAAAGAAACTCGCCGGTACCCGGGCCAAATTCGATTAGCGTTCCTGAAGTTATAAACTCTTGCAGCGCCGCCAATCTCTCAGAACTCCACTGGCGATATAGCGCGATACTTTCGTCATCGTGCGTGTTAGCAAATGCATCCTCGTTTGTCTGCTCTGTGTCGCATCCGTCTGCAAAAGCGCCACCGCATGTTCGACACTCGCGAATCGTTCCCCACGCGAACCTGTATCGAGTCTCACTTTCCTGGGATTCACAAATGGGACAATTCGTCATCATTGATTGGGCTACTGCCGGCATTCGAATTTCATGGGAGCTGCCGACAAACGAGACGGCTTCATTTGAATATTTCTGTTTGCGTGTATCGCGGCAGGATTGTCTTGTCTTGAATCAATAGATCCTTCGCAAAGCTCGAGAAGCCGTTTGAGTAACGGTGATATCGCAGGCCCAATAGTTCTTTAATCACTTCCGGCGCGCGGCGAATTCTGTTCGAGGACATCTGGGAACGGCGCTGAAAGTGTGAAGCGTAGTGTTCCAGTTCCTCAATTCTTGACTCCACGGCGTCAATCCCTTTTGCGAGACTCGCGGCCTCTTTTGACTCCAGCAGCCGCGCACGAACCGTCGCATAAGATTCGGTTTGAGACCTCAGGAAACTCGCCATCTCCTGAAGCGAGTTCCCGTGCCTCTCAAAACGGTCTGGCCGCTTTGTTAACTTTGCCGAGAACGGCCTTACGCCAACGGCTTGGGTGTTATGAGAGCGATACAACAATAACGGTTCATCAAGAGCAGATACTGGAGCAACTGCGGCGATGGTGAGAGCAAGCCAACCATCATGCAAATAAAACGTATCAGTCGGGATTGGTAAACACACGGATCGATATCTCGACCAAAAGGCCATTGCCGCGCCAGTTACAAAATTTTCGCCGACCAGCACTTCCAACGCGCCTCTCCTCTTTACCCGCCGTCGCTTGCGCTTGTCGAAAGTGAAGTCCCAGAGTGTGCGCCCGGTTGGCGTCAGATTAGCGTCTACGACCAAAGCGTTGGAAAAAACCATGCCGGCGTCTTCTGCAGTTAACGTTTGCTCTAATCTCCGGAGTTTGTCCGCAGGCCAGACATCGTCCTGGTCCGAGAGCGCAATTATGTCGCCCTCACATAGTTCAATTGCTCTTTCGAAATTTTTTGTAATACCGATGTTTTCAGTGTTCACGATTATGCAAACCGGAAACGGCGCCGAGCGGCGGAATTCATTCAGAATCTCCACCGTCTCATCCGACGATCCATCGTCGCACACTACGATTTCGTCCGGCAGACGCGTTTGCGCCGCGATGCTATCCAGTTGCTGTCGTAAATACTGTGCGCCGTTGTACGTGCACATGGCGACAGAGAGTGTTGGATTGTTTTTCACTGGGGCTTGATCGTCGGCTGGTGTTGTTTGTTCAGGACGACACCTCCCAACTTGAACACACGACGCGATATGCGCATGAGATTGCGGGGCGTCACTATTCCAACCGCATCGAGTTGCAGAGCTGTAGAGACGTACTCAGACGCCTTCCTAAACCTCCTTTGCGTAAAGGCTAGCCGTGCTTCGCTTGCTAGTTCTTTCGTCAAGCTGTTGAGGAAGGTTTTCCTGATGCGCCGGCGTCGTTGTCGAGTTGCACTTTTGGCACGGGGAAGCTGCAACATTCTGGCTTGCGCGAGCGCCGACAACCGGCACATGGCGAGACGATCGGCCGACATTTGATTTGAGCCGCGCACCGGCATTCGATAAATGCCAACTGGTTCAGCGCTTCTTAAGACTTGATGCCGTTCTGCCAGCCGCGTCCACATGTACCAATCTTCAAGGCCGCGCAAAGACTCATCGAAAAGTCCCACTTCCTCAACGCAGTCACGACGCGCCAGAACTGTGTTTACGTAAATGAAATTCGAGTTAACTAATTGCCAGAAGATGTCGCCCGCATGCGGCGCAGCGATTACGGCGCCAGTTTGTTCACATCTTTCGGTGTCACCGTAGAAAGCTGGCCCATAAATGAATGACGCGTCTGGATTCGCCTGCAGGACTTCCAATTGTGCATCCAGCGAGCCAGGCAATCGTCGGTCGTCATCGTCAAGAAAGGCGAGATACTTTCCAGTGCTCGCTCTAATCCCGGTGTTTCGCGCTCCGCCCAGATATAGATTTCGTTCAAGACGAATAACGCGGACGTCCTTGAAGCTCTTACATACCTGGGCCGTTTCATCGGTGGACGCATCGTCCACCACCACCACTTCAACGTTCGTTCCCGCTTTTTTGGCGCTTTCGACGGCACCAGGCAGCCAGCTCGCGCGGTTATGGGTCGCTATGATGACGCTGATTAGTGGCAATGGGAGGCGTTAGGCTTTAAGCCCTCGATCTGCGTCGCACGAACATCGTAGCGTGTGACCTTCTTGCTTGAGAAAAGACAGGATTCTGCGTTGAATTCATCCCACGGGGCCCGGTCGCTGCGCTCACCGGTTCTGCTTCCTCACTCTCACCAAAGGCAGCGCAGATCAACTGACTTTCTAAACGCTCGATGCTTTCGTGCAAACCCCATTGCCTGTGAACGTGCTCAACGCAACTTTGTCCCAGGCGTTTCATTAACTCGGGCTTGTCGAGAAGCTCTGCAATCGCATCGGCGATTGTTTGGGGTTCAGGAGCCACCAGCAAACCATTGACGCCGTCAACGATTGTTTCCCTCACGCCTCCCTCGGCAATAGCCACAACCGGAAGTCCACAGGCGTTGGCTTCCAGAGGGGCTAAACCGAACGGCTCAAGTTGAGGCGTATAGAGCATGAGCGTGGCGCGGTTGAGTAGATCGACCAACTCTTCATCGGAGACGCGGATCTTGATTTCCAACCGCACATTTAATTCCGCTGCCAAAGCGCGCATCTTTGTTACGAACCCTTGATCTGCAAAGTTGGCCACCCACACAAATCGGAGTCCGGGTGCCTCGAGCAGCGACAATGAACGCAAGGCGAGCTCAACTCCCTTTGCCGCCTGAAATGAGCCGACGCTAACGATGAATGGCTCGCGGGGTTTGTGCAGGACCCGGAAGAGAGATGTATCCACGCCGAGATAACACACCCTCGATCTGATTCCGTAGGTTCGCAGGATCGTTTCAGCGCTAAAAGCAGAGTTCGAAAGAATGACGTCGTAGGACTGAGCGTTTTCCAACTCCTCGCGAGCCTTAATTCGAAGCGCTGAAAGCGTGAGCAAGTCGCGCAACCCACTCTTGAATACCTGGCGGTTCCACCACGGGGCCGCATGACGTGCGGCAATCCAGGGGAGACGCGGAAGAGCTTCGTAGAGCGTCCGATTCGGTTCCTGCAAATAAAGAACACTCGGTATGTCGACAAAATGTCCTATCGAAGGTGCGTGCAGAAACTGGCAGGTGTTCGCAAAAAGAACGTCAAAACCTTTCCCAGAGATCAACTCGCCACACTGGCGGCTGTGGTCTTTGAGAGCTTGGACCAGCCTAAGCGGGTCTTGAGCTCTGGCGACGAGCGAAGTAATTCTGCCTGAGTTTGAAGGAGCCCAATCGAGTGGAACTGTGTGTTCCTCAATTAAATCGTTTAGCGGAAGGTAGCTCTGGTCTGCCGACGGCGGACACCACGCTTCCACGGTGTGTCCGCGCTCAACTAATCCTCGAACGTGACAATAGAGAGCACGTTTACCGCCGCCGCTCGGCAGGTTATGCCAGACTGCAATTCTCATTTTCGGCAGGCGTGGGAGTTAATCGTTTTGAGAAGCGAGGACAAATTAGAATAGAGCATGTCTAAAGCTTCAGTTGCCGAGATTTTTCGCAGAGAGCTGCGTTTTCAGCGTTCGATAGGCTTTAAGCTCTCCGCGCAGCGACGCCAACCGAAATCTCCGCACCATTCCGCGTAAGCAGTAAGCACGAGCAAACTCTAATGCTACCCGCACACTAGATTTCCGATGGGCGCCACCGTTGCGGAATGATGCGAGAACAATTCCGGAGAAGGTCTGCGCCTCTCGCATAGCCAGCAGGTATTCGGCGGTTACCCGCTGAGACGGAATCAAGTGTTGTAGCTTCAGCGTCGAAAAAAGACCTGTTGCTAATCCCATGTCGCAAGCGGTAAGCGCCATATCAGTGTCGCCGCCTGACATCAAAGACCTTCCACGTCTATCGAGGTTTAAACGTTTCGAATCCTCCCGCAACATCACACTATATCGATCCACGACAGTTCGACGGATGCATAAACCGGCACCACATGGAGTCGCATTCGAGTCATGTTGATTCGAGCACCTGTCCTCCTCCAGCCATCCAATTGCCAGCAGATGCCAGTATGGCCGGGTCCATTCGGGTGGTTCGCTTTCAAAATCAGGCAGTAGTTGTCCACCCCATGCGCCGAGATCGGGTCTACTTTCGGCAATACGAAACGCCTCTTCGAGATATGTTTCCGCTAATACGTTGTCGTCATCACAGAAGACAAGCAAATCCGCGCATGACTCAGCTATTCCCCGCTGGCGCGCGGGCGTAAGACCCAGGACACTTTCCACTACCACACGCGATCGAGGATGCCAGGAGATATCTACCCACGACGCTAATTCGTTCGACGAAGCGTTGTCTACGAGCACTAACTCCCAATCGGATAATGCCAACGTCTGTTTCCGTAGCGCGTGGAGGACCCTCGTCAGATAACTTCGACGCGGGTTATGCGTGCAGATGATGACGGAGACTTTTGGCTTGTGGTTGAGCATCTGCAAAATGAATGATTAAGTTCTCGCCAATGACCTCTTGCGAAAAAGGCCTATTGCATATGGAGGAATAGAAGGCATTGCTACATCCCGGCACATACCTATCGTGCAGCTCTATTACGATCGTTCTAACCAAAGGCAACCAGTCATTCACTCCCGTCGAAAAAAGGAATTTCTCTGCACCTTCTATGTCCAACTTAAGTACGTCGATTGTTTCACAGCCTTCGAGGGAAACAATCTGAGGTATGGTTATGGCAGGCGTGGTCCCTGTCCCATTGTTTTCCTCGAAAGAGAATGCCCACTTGTCCGCGTTGGGATCCGTAATAGAGAGCAAAGCCGCATGCGGCCACAATGCAGCCTTGTGCAAAATGATGTTCTCTCGTCCCTCACAATTGAGCTTTAAAAGAGAGAAGTTATCTGTTTCCGGTTCGATTGCATGAATCCGAGCGTTGGGAAATTTGCGAGAAAGAAACAGCGATGAAAGACCGATATTCGCGCCTGCATCTATGATCAAACGAGGCTCGCGGTCTACCTTAAAGTCATATTCACGATTCTGCAGGATGCTAAACGCAACCAGCGTATCACTCGTGTTTCGCCGCAGAATGATTTGCTGCCCGAGCTCCTTACAGTTGACTGACACCAACTCGTGATCCGCGAATGGCAACGCCATCCGGACGGCGCTTGGAAGTGTAAAGATCCGGCGGTATCTCCTTATTCTGGAAAGAAAGTTCCTGGACCGCGAGAATGGGTTGCGAATCAAGTACATCATTCGACATGGCTGAAAGAATCGTCGTAATGAAACTCATTACTCCGCCCGACAACTCGCGATCGCGGCACAATAGCGCCGTGATCGTATGAGTGTTCAAACGTTCGCCCGGGCGACGGTGACGCCATTACTTCGAAAGACGCGACATCCTCAATTTGATCGAAGGTCTCCGTATTATGTGGACCAACCCAGATCTTAAGTGAGTATCTTCCCGGCACAAGTGGAGGCAGATCAATCAACACTCTAAAGTCGTGATCCACAACCTCCGGTCGCAAAAAACCCTCGGTGGCCGGCATAGCCTGCATCAGCCCAACGCCACGGGCGTCGAGCACATCGACTGCCACAAAAGCAGACTTGTGAAGACCACGGCTTCGCAGTTTCATTGCCACGTCCAGCGTAAGGTCTGGCTGTTCTCCGCTCAGGGCTACCGACACCTGCTCGAAAATAAGCATCGACGAATTACCATTGGCTGTTGGGCGGATCCATTCCGACCGAGAAGTGCGCGCCTCGCTGAGATAAGAATCAATGCAGGAATCGACCGAACCCGCTTTTGCAATCTTTCCGTCTTTCAAAACTATTGCGCGCGTGCAGAGAGTTTGAACAGCGTGCATGTTATGGCTGACAAACAAGACTGTTCGTCCGCCCCGGGCCACTTCGTTGATTTTCCCAAGACATCGTTTCTGAAACTCGGCGTCCCCAACAGCGAGCACTTCGTCGATAACGAGTACTTCTGTTTCCATGTGCGCCGCCACCGCGAAGGCCAGCCGAACATACATGCCGCTCGAGTATCTCTTTACCGGCGTGTCGATAAACTTTTCAACTTCGGCGAACGCGACGATCTCGTCAAACTTGCGTTCAATCTCTGCCTTGCGCATTCCCAGTATCGCGCCATTCAGGTAGATGTTTTCCCGGCCGGTTAGTTCCGGATGAAAGCCGGTACCGACTTCGAGGAGTGAACCGATACGGCCGTGAATCGTTGCGTAGCCTTTAGTAGGCTTAGTAATGCGTGAAAGGATTTTGAGCAGTGTGCTCTTCCCTGCCCCGTTGCGACCGATGATGCCGGCGACTTCGCCTCGCTTGACATCAAATGACACATCGTCCAAAGCCCAGATGGAATTCCCGCCTTCAAATGCTGAGTGCTGAGTGCTGAGTGCTGAGCCGTTTGAGGAGCCATTACCGTTGAAGGCCGACCTGAAGCGACGGAATGGCGCCGCTGCTGTATCGGCAATCACATCGCGCAGAGCTTTGTACGACTCGCGCTGGCCGATGCGATACTGCTTGCTTAAGTTTTCGACGCGGATGGCTACTTCAGACATGATTTACGACGGACGATAGTCAACTTGTTTAGTGTTATTTCGTGGATCGTTTTTAAGTCCATGCAAGGGACTGATCCACGAATTACACGAAACGACACGAACAAGGAATTAAACAACATCTGCGAACTCCTGCTCCATCCGGCGGAAGTAGTAAAGTCCTCCCACGAGCAACAAGATCACCACGGTTACTGACACTGCGAGCAGCGCTCCCGGTGGATCGGTTTTACCCAACAACGCCCAGCGGAAGCCTTCAACCACACCGGCCATTGGATTTAAACCGTAGAGCCATCGCCACTGTTCGGGAATTAAGGAGCTCGGATAAGCGACCGGCGTCGCAAACAGCCAGAACTGGACCAGGAAGTTAATCGTGTAACGCACGTCGCGATATTTAACATTCAGCGCAGACAGCCAGAGTCCAACAGAGAGCGCGGTGGTGATTGCCAGAACAATAAACAACGGCAGCGTTACAATGGCCCATCCGGGAACAATGCCGAAGTAGAGCATCATCACGATCAAGATCACGAAAGCGATCGCAAAATCGATGACGCCTCCAAGTACTGCGGCGATCGGCACTACCAGCCTGGGAAAATAAACCTTTGTAATCAGGTGTTGATTTCCCACCAGACTGTTGCTTGATTCCGTTAGCGAGTGGGCGAAGAGTTGCCATGGCAACAGACCACAGAAGGCAAAGACCGGATACGGGATGCCGTCAGAGGGCACGCCGGCGAGTTTGCCGAAGAACAGGCTGAAGACCACCATCATAAAAAATGGTTGAATAACGGCCCAGGCAGCGCCGAGTGCGGTCTGTTTGTAGCGCACCTTCACGTCGCGCCACGTCAGGAAGTAGAGCAGCTCGCGATACTCCCAGAGCTCACGCAGCCCGATCGCCGCCCAACCTTTCGGCGGCTCAATCGAATAGGTTGGTAGTGATTCGTAATTCGTGGTCATTCGTTCTCAGGAAAAAGCGATCCACGAATTACACGAAACTCTTCTTCGTGTCGTTCGTGTTATTTCGTGGATCGTTTTAGTTCTTACAGGTCACAGACCCAGGGTGGAGCTGGCGCTGGCGCCGGAAGCCCCGGGTGCGGCCGGTGGCGTCATGGTTTCTTCGTCAACGTCCGACTTGTAATTACGTGTGCTGTAGTAACGCTGATAGTAGTAGTAATCCTGCGACTGGATGCTGACGTTGTTCAGTACTACCCCGAAGATCTTGCTGCCGACGTCATTCAGCAACTGACGTGAACGCTTCACCACGTGGCGCGAACTCTTCCCGCCATGGACCACCAGCAACACGCCGTCCACCATCGTTGAGATCAAAACACCGTCGGTAAACGAAGTGATGGGCGGCGAGTCAATGACTACGTGCGTAAACTCTCTTTGGAGAACCTCAAGCAAACGACGCATCTGATCCGACCCGATCAACTCTGCCGGGTTGGGCGGTATGGGTCCCGAGGTCAAAATGTTCAACCCGGTCTCCTCTTCTTTAACCACCAGCCTCAGCATGTCGGCCTCGGAAACCTCACTCGACAGGATCGAGCTGAGCCCTGCGCCATCGCTTAAACCGAAAATCGAACGTAGGCGTGGACGCCGCATGTCGGCGTCGATGATGACTACTCGTGCGCCAGTTTGGGCCAAACTCACAGCAGTGTTGACAGCAGTCGTGGTCTTCCCTTCACCGGGCAGGCTGGATGTCACCAACAACGTCTTCGGTGCGCGGCCGGCGGTCGATAGCAATACCGACGTGCGCAAATGGCGGTAGGACTCCGCCAGCGGCGAATGACTATCGACGTTCATCAACAATTCGGAGTTACCGTTATTTCCATTTCGCTTTTGTAACGCTCCCGGGGCTGCGGCCAGGCGACGTCCGGAAGCACCGCTGGCTGACGGTATGACGGCCAGGGCGGGCAGGTGTAACAGTCTTTCGACTTCCTCGGTGGAACGCACGGTGTCGTCAAGATATTCGAGGAACAACGCGAAACCGACACCGAGACCAAGCGAGAGAAACATCGCCATCATCACCGTGCGTAACCGGTTTGGCCCAACTGGTCCCATGGGCGGGACTGCGTAATCCACCACCGAGACGTTATTGGGTTTGTCGGCCATCAGCACGTCGTTTTCTTTGGCGCGTTGCAGCAGGTTGTTAAGCAGGGACTTGTTGGTTTCGATTTCCTGCTGAATGATGCGGTAGTTGATCGCGGCTTCATTCTGAGTGACTGTCTCGCCGCGCTGTCGCCCAAACGCTGCCCGCAGGGCCTGCTCGCGCGCCAGCGTTTGCCGGTATTCCGTTTCCAGGTTGGTCAGGATCGTCGAACTTCTACGGCCGCGACTGTCCTTAACCTGACGTTCAAGTTCAGCAATCTGTTGGTTTACCTCTTTCACTTCGGGGGCCTCTTCGGTAGCGTCGACCAGCAACAACGCCCGCTTTTGTTTTAGCTCCGCCAGCTTTCCGTCCGCTTCCACTGCATTCTTATCATTTTCGGCAAGCGCAGAAGCGGCGCCCGCCGCCTTCGCCGCGTTGAATTTCGACTCCGCATCGATGCGCGCAGCTTCAGCTTCCAGCAGTTGCTTGTTAAGACCGGCCAGCCGTTCTACGACCGTGTTCTGGCTGGCATCGAGTGAAATGATCTGGTTATTTCGCGCGTAATTCAGCAGACGTTCTTCATCGGTGCGTATGTTCTCCTGCAACTCGGCGATCCGTTTCTGCAGGAAGTCTGCCGTGCTTACGTTGGTGTCGCCTCTCTTTTCCACATTGTTCGCCACGTAAGTCTCAGAAATCGCGTTGACAACTTTGGAAGCAACCTCAGGATCGCCGTGCGTATAAGAGATATCGATGAGACGTGTCTCCTTATATAGACCACGGGATTCCTTGACCGGATCCACTCTCAGCCCGCCGAGAATGGCGCCCACGTAAGGCGCCAGCCGTTTGGCTTCCACCAGATCTTCTTTGACGGAGCGATCGGCTACTTCTGTGCGCAAAGGCAGTTGATCTTTAGTTGGGGCCGCAACCGGCGGAGTGTTTTTGCTGCCGAACCCAACCATCTCCTTCACTGTCTGCCAGGTCGAACGCTTTTGCGTCGAGTTGCCTTTGAAGAAGTCCGGGTTGTGCTCCAGGTCGAGTGATTTAACGACGCGACGCATCAAGCCGGGGCTCACCAGGATCTGTAACTGCGTGTTGAAGTAAACCGGGTCGTTGGTTGCGCCGAACACGTACGGAGTCTTGCCGAGTAGGGCCGCGTTGTTCTCGAGGTCCACCTGCACGCGTGAGCTCGCCTGGTAGATATCAGGCTTGCGGGCCACGTACAGGACGGCGAGAGTCGTGACCATTAGCACGATACCGACGACAAGCCACAGGCGCTTGCGCACGGCGCGCCAGTAGTCAAGCAGGTGCACTTCGGTTTCCGCGTTCGGATCCACGCCGTAATTGTAGGAATGCGGAGTGGTGAACTCGTTGGGCCGATCGAGCGCCCCGGGTTCGGGGACTCGTTTCACTAATTCGTTCGAGGGTCTCATAAGTTTACCTTCGTTCGACTGCGTGTCATGCAGTCAGTACCACCTGCGGTAGCGGGTGGGTCAATAGTCGGGGCTGGAACGCCTGCACCGGGGACAATTGGGCGTTAAAAGACAGGACCCACCCGCTACCGCAGGTGGTACTGACTTCATTTCTCCCTCTCCTACTGGGAGAGGGCTGGGGAGAGGGTCTGCGAGCAATCCTCAATATTGGTTACAAAGGAAGCGTCAACGTGAGTAGGCCGGAGACTTGATTCAGCGTTGAACACCGCCGCCAAAATAAATGGGTGCTGTTTTGCTTCAAGCCCTCCCCTTTATCCCCTCCCAAACGGAGGGGAAATCCGAAATTCGAAATCCGAAATTCCTAGGGAATTACCCGCACTGGTAGCGACGCGACATTGGGGACCACGCCACTGATTAAACTTCTCAACAAACTCTTACCTGACGACAGCGGCACGTCGATGATGTCGTTGGGCATCAACGTCACGTCCTCGGCGCGCTTTTTTTCAATCGCCGAGAGATCCACCAGCAACTCTTTACTCGTCGTGGTGCCGGGTTCCTGTCTGACAATTCGAATCTTGTCCTTCTTACTGTCCTGCTTCAGCCCTCCGGCCATCGCGATAGCGCGCGAGATGGTGATCGGTTCCTTGAGTGAAATCGTTAGCGGTGTAAATACATTGCCAACCACGTACGCTTGCGGCGCTTCGGGCAAGGTGATGATGTCACCGGGCTCGATCCAAGGGTTTGCGTTTGGCAACCCCATCATCGTTTCACTCAGCTTGTAAGTGGAGAACGCCACTTCCGGTTCGTTGGTGGCGCCCGGAAGAACGCAGCTTAGCGACTGCACCGAGTGCACAATGTTGATCGTCTGCCCCGCTTTTGGCGATGGCCCCCTGGCATACGTCAACAACTCAAGTAAACGCACGCGTCGCTGCAACTCAAAACGGCTTTGCTCGTTTACCGCACCGATGATCGCCGCCTGCTTCGACTTGTACTCCTTGATAAAAACATCAACCTGCGGGTTCTTGTAGAACTTCGTGTACTTCTCGGAGATCTCTTTCGCTAGTTCGCCTTCAGTCTTGCAGGCGGCCATGATCTCGTTGTCGATCAGCGGCATGCGGATCATGCCGTTACCTTCCACGCGAACAGCATCGCGCGAGAGGTTTGGCCGGTTCAAAATCCGTATGTCGAGCACGTCGCCTGGTCCAATGCGATAACGGTTGTCACCGTCGGCCGCGTAAGTGACTGCGGCTTGTGCGGCCGGCGGATTGGCAGTCGACGTGGCGGTCTGTTGCGCGACGGCCGATATAAAAGACGCCAGTATCAGGCATATGGTGAAAAGGGGCTTTAAATTCATGTTTCTCATGATGATTTACTTTCTTGCCAAGCCGACACGCCGCGAGAGCAAGGCCTCACGCATGTGGTTGGGATGGGCCAGATTGAGGACGGTGTTGCTCAAAATGACCATCAGTTCTTCATGGTCGCGCTTGAATGTTCCAGTCAGCGGGCTGTCCTGGGTCTTCACCACCACGCCGTC
>DATEPF010000203.1:0-8643 GCA_035273325.1 Pyrinomonadaceae bacterium
ACTTTCCGCGACGTCGCGGGGGCTGAAGAAGCCAAGAGCGAGCTGCAGGAGATCATCGAGTTTCTCAAGGAACCGCAAAAGTTTCAGAAGCTGGGCGGACGTATTCCCAAGGGCGTGCTGATGATGGGGCCGCCGGGAACAGGAAAGACGTTGCTGGCACGAGCAATTGCCGGTGAAGCGAACGTTCCCTTCTTCTCAATCTCAGGTTCGGATTTTGTCGAGATGTTTGTCGGCGTCGGCGCGTCTCGCGTGCGCGACCTGTTCGAGCAAGGCAAGAAGAACGCGCCCTGCATCATCTTCATCGATGAAATCGACGCCGTCGGTCGTCATCGTGGCGCAGGCCTCGGTGGCGGGCACGATGAACGCGAACAGACTCTTAACCAGCTTCTGGTTGAGATGGACGGCTTCGAATCCAACGACGGCGTGATTTTGATCGCTTCAACCAACCGTCCGGACGTGCTTGATCCGGCGTTGCTACGACCGGGACGTTTCGACCGGCGCGTCGTGGTCTCGCGACCTGACGTCCGTGGACGCGAAGGGATTCTTAAGGTTCACACTCGCAAGATTCCGCTGGGCGAAGACGTGGACATCAGCGTTATTGCGCGCGGTACACCCGGTTTCACGGGCGCTGACCTGGCCAACCTCGTTAACGAAGCTGCATTAAACGCCGCTCGTTACAACAAGAAGTTGGTTGCCATGGCCGACTTTGAATTGGCCAAGGACAAAGTGCTAATGGGTGCTGAGCGCAAGAGCATGGTCATCTCCAACGAGGAGAAACGTGTTACTGCGTATCACGAAGCCGGCCATACGTTGGTTGGTCTGAAAGTGCCGAACGCAGATCCGGTTCACAAGGTAACGATCATTCCGCGTGGTATGGCGCTGGGTGTGACTCAGCAACTACCCGAAGGTGACCGACACAACTACAGTGAAGAATACCTGTTGGGCCAGATTGCCATCCTGATGGGTGGGCGCATTGCGGAAGACACGTTCCTCGGCAGCATCACGACAGGCGCTTCAAACGATATCGAACGTGCGACTGAACTTGCGCGCGCGATGGTTTGCGAGTACGGCATGTCTGAAATGGGCCCTCTGACGTTTGGTAAAAAAGAAGAGCAAATTTTCCTCGGACGTGAGATTGCTCAGCACCGTGACTTCTCCGAAGAAACGGCCATTCGCATCGACCAGCAGGTGAAGAAGATCGTCACAGTGCAGTACGACCGGGCCAAGGCCATCATTGAAGACAATCGTGACGTGATGGTTCGTTTGGCGGAATGCTTGTTGGAACGGGAGACGCTGGAAGGTGTTGAGATCCGTCGCATCGTGGCAGGCCTGCCGCTGGATGAAGCTCAACCTGTGGAAGACCCTGGTGATGAAGGCCGGCCGCAGCTCAAAGAGCCTGCGCAGAAGCCTTTGAAACCAATCCTGCCGCCGATTACCGGAGGCAACCCAGCACCAGCGTAGAGTAAGTTCTAATTTGACAAATGCATTGAGAGAGGATCGGGTTGACCGATCCTCTTTTAATTTGTCGGCACCCATAGTTAGATTTTCCATATATCATTTCACATTTTCCATTTGCCATTTAGGGAACGAAAGCGATCCACGAAACACCACGAACACATTTCGTGTAATTCGTGGATCGCTTTTAGAATCCTGGTCTCGTATCATCCAGGCACATGACACGGACCTGGCATATTGGCGGGAACCGAAGTCTTCCCATTGGCGAACGGACGCTGATTATGGGTGTGCTCAATGTAACTCCAGACAGTTTCAGTGACGGCAATCAGTTTCTTACCTTTGATAAGGCAGTCGCTCACGCCGAGCAAATGATCGAGGAAGGAGCGGATATCATCGACATCGGCGGCGAGTCGACGCGACCGGGCGGTGCCCCGGTTACTGCCGAAGAAGAGATTCAGCGGGTGGTACCCATCATTAAAGAACTCACCAAACGGTCTACCGTTCCGATCTCAGTCGATACCACAAAGTCTCAAGTCGCCCGCGCGGCATTGAATGCGGGGGCGGCAATAGTCAACGACATCTCCGCACTGCGTTTCGATTTTTATGTTGCCGACGAAGCAGCAAAAGCCGGCGCGGGTTTGGTGTTGATGCATTCGCGCGGGACCCCTGCCACCATGCATAAGCTACCGCCCGTACCCGACATTATGGAGGAAGTTACGCGCAGTCTGAACGCGAGCATCAAGATGGCTGAGCGTCGCGGGGTCAAACGCGAATCTATCGTCGTCGATCCAGGTATTGGATTTGGAAAGAGTCAGGAACAGAACGTGGAGCTGGTGGCGAAAGTGGACCAATTGATCGAAGCTTTTCCCGACTTCCCTCTTCTGATCGGCACCTCGAGAAAATCATTCATCGGCCGCATCCTCGCAGATGAGAACGGCGAGCCCGCTCCCGTTACAGAACGTCTCCACGGAACCATGGCATCGGTAACCGCAGCTGTTATCAAAGGCGCACATATTGTTCGCGTTCATGATGTGAAAGCATCTAGAGACGCTGTTCGAGTGACACGAGCCCTGAGGAATTAGTTTGTGTGTTTCGTGGACGGTGTTCCTGGCAATAAAAAACGGATCCACGAAATACTTAAACAACATGAACATCCTTCGCGGGGAACGTCATCTCTGAATCCTTGCGTCAATAGGAACTCTGGGAGAGAATCCGTTTTCAATTTATGTCAAAACTCCTCCGTCTCTCAGCACTCGGAATAACACTCTTCATCGTTTCCGGATTTGCTGAATGCTATAAACCGGTTACCAAGAACCAGCTTCCGGCACACATCAAAACCGTTGCCGTCCCGGCGTTTGAGAACCAGGCGCTGCGTTACAAAGTAGGCGAGCGTTTTGCCGACGCCGTGATCACTGAACTTATTCGACGCGGACGCGGTTTGCGCGTGCAGGGCGACCGTGAAGGCGCGGAGGCGGTGATTGAAGGAGTCATCAAGAGTTTTAATTACTCAGGTGTATTGCTCGACGATCGAGGCCGCGCAAGAGTTTTCGAAGTTACCATTCAGGCCGCGGTCACCGTTCGCGATCAGACGGAAAACCGCGTGCTTTACGACAATCAGAACTACGTCTTTCGCGGTGAGTACGAATTTGCCAACGACCCGCGCAACTTCTTTAACGAAGAAGATCCAGCAGTCCAGCGCATGGCCCGCAACTTTGCCGAAAGTATTGTTTCCCTCTTGACTAACGCAATTCAGACCCGCAAGCAATGAGTACCGTTACTCGCACCGAGCTCGAACGTTCCCTCAAAGCCAACAAAATTGAACCGTTGTATCTGCTGGTTGGTTCTGAGAGTTACCTGCGCGACAACGCTGCGCAAAATATTGCCGATGTGGCGCTGAGCGGAACCTTGTTGCGCGAGTTTAACGAAGTCACATTCAGCCTTTTGAGCCAGCCGGCGATGTCCGCCGTGGCTGCCGCCGAACAATTACCGATGATGTCGGACCGCCGTGTCGTCCGTATCAAAGATTTTGCGCGATTGCGCGAGACCGACGAAGACATCCTGATTCGCTACCTCGAACGCCCGGTTGATTCAACGGTGATGATTTTCACGGCGGACGAGCTCGATAAACGGAAGAAGCTGACGAGGGTCCTGCAATCGGAGTGCGCAGTAGTCGATTTCTCTGCGGTGAAAGATGCCGAAGCTCGAGCGTTCGCAAAGGCCAGACTCAAGGAACTTAAAACAACTGCCGAGGATCGGACCGTCGCTTATCTCATCGACCGGGTTGGTACTGACCTGCAGACGCTCTCTATCGAACTCGACAAACTATCGGCCGCTGCGATCAATACGGGCCAGATCACAACAGAGATGGTCGATCTGCTAATCGCGCGTTCCCGAGAGTTGTCAAATTTTGATCTGGGTGACCAGTTAGTGGCGGGAAATCGCAAACAAGCCTTGCAGACGTTGCACCGGTTACTCCAAGACGACGTGGCGCCGGTAATGCTACTGGGGCTGATAGCGGGTAACTATCATCGGCTCGCGATCGCCAAAGAATTACTCGATCAGGGAAAACGAGATGAGGTCTACAGATCGATTTATGGCTCACCAGCCAAACGCGACGCAGTGATGAACACCCTGCGACGCAGCGACGCAAAGAAGATTGCACACGGAATCAAATTAATAGCGGATGCTGATCTGGCGATTAAGACGTCCCAGGGAGGCGGGGGTCCCAAAGGCGCCCGGTTGCAGCTGGAAATGCTTGTCTGCCAGCTCGCCGGGTAGTTCATTCATAGATCGCTCCTGGTCAGCACAAGAGATCCACGAATTACACGAAATAGAACTAAACCGACTACCAGATTACGTACCTTCCGGTTCGAGAGCGATACTGCTGATACGGTTCACGGTAGAGGTTCGACAGGAACGCCTCTTCCTGCAGAATCTGCCAATGAATCGCTATCAAGGTTAGGATTGCGAAAATCAGAAAGACCAATCTGCCATTCACCAGAAAAATCCCGATAAACCATAGGTCAAGGAACACGTAAATGGGATTGCGCGACACTGCAAAAATTCCATCGGTGACCAGCTTGCCCGG
The DNA here is from genome assembly GCA_035273325.1 of Pyrinomonadaceae bacterium. Taxonomy (GTDB): domain Bacteria; phylum Acidobacteriota; class Blastocatellia; order Pyrinomonadales; family Pyrinomonadaceae; genus PSRF01. Next base: position 4,544 of record DATEPF010000203.1, read on the forward strand.
TGTCTTGACGTCAAACCCGACTCGCCACGAATCACCAAACGAAACGAACGCCCCAATGAAAAACAGCAAGCCAATGACTATTAAACCGACCCCGATAATTTTGGCGGGTTCGGAATCAATCAAGACCTGATTGAAGGGCGCGGGTAAGATATGAAAATCCGAGTGAACTGCATACAGCACCAGTTCAATCATCCATAGCACTAGTCCCCCGAACGAGAGTAGTTCGATGATCCGCGCCAGGCCTTTCTTTCCGCCTCCAATCACAATGGGATTAATCCCGCGGCTGGCATTCATGTACACAGCCCGAGTCAAAATAACGAGCAGAAAAATCACGACACTGGCGATTTGAAAATAATCCAAGAAGGTCATTGATTAAATAGGTACCAGTTCGGTGGTGGTATCTCTTGATTTTTTCTTGCCGAGGTCCTTTGCGTACTTTATTGAACCGGGAGTGTTGTACTTGCTCCGGTACGCTTCATCGATGGCTTTCTTCAAACGCTCACTGCGAGTTTGTATTGCTCGAACTTTGATCTCCTTGCCTTCCACGACAATTGCGCCGAACCGCTCTTCGAGAAATGTGCGGTACCAGCTGCGCGGTTTCAGGCTCCACGAACGGACGAACACGCGGTTTTCAACTACCACTACCCAGATGCCTATAAAGCGGTGTTCAGCACCGGCGCGAATACCGAGCATCTGGCCCACGCGAAGGGAGTCGAGCACTTTCTTCGGAAAACGACGCATTGAATGAAGGCGGCTGTTTCGTCTTAGTTCGTGCTATTTCGTGGATCGATTTTATTGTCGCAGCAAAAGCGATCCACCAAATACACAAATCAACACGAAACATATTGAATGCTGACGGTTAAGTCTTGAGTCAAGAACCACGTCTTGTCAGTAAAAGCAACAACACACCAGTCACCCCGCAAGCGAGGGAATCAAAGACGGTCCACCAAAACGGGACGCCCGTCGTGTAGTCGATTAAAAAGAACACCGGGCCGGCCAGCAGAAACGCGACGCCGTTAAATACGATCAGCGGCCGGAAACGCACAACGTCAGAAGCCAGAATCCACAGCGAAACTCCGTGCATGCCGTAGGCGTAAGAAGCCTGGCGGATCATGAACATGACCAGCGCACCTTCCGGCATGGCCCCCATTCCCAGCCATTCATGTGCGCTCTCCATCCACGAGCGGGGCATAACTACAGAAATGAAAGCCAGTATCTCCACCAAACCGGCGAGACGTAGAAACCAACTCAGGAGACGGTCACGATTCATATTAGAGCTACTGTTCATTTGCAGGCATTGAGAATTTTCTGCGCGGCGCGATCGTGTTAATCGTTGCATCGACGAACTTCTGGACACCTTCGGGATAATTAAGCTGGCGCAGGTAGGGCGTCATTTGGCTTCCTGCTTCCTGAATCTCTTCGTTCGACAAAACCTTCTCCATCCTGCGACTTATTTGCATGTGCCACTTGCGATCATCAATGGCCAGCAATAACAACATGGCGGCTCCGTCAGGATTACTCTCTCCGATGGCCCAACACCTCGCCAGGGCCAGCGAATAATCCGCGATCGGCTGGTCTTTCGTGGTGGTTACAGTCACGACGGCGAAATCGATTTTGCCGGCGCTTTTTAACGTGTCCAACTTCTGCTCAAGTTTGCTTTCGGCCTCGTCATTCAAAACTTCGGCCGTGTCGTTTACAAAATTCCCACTAAAGGAGATCGAACAGGGCGAAGGCGAAGTAGCGCTACCTGCCGGCATGCCCGCCTGTTCTGCCCGGTTGTTGGAGAACCAGGGCCGTTTGCAACCTGAGAAGGTCCCAACCAACGAGGCGGCGCACAGAACAGATATCGTTAACCGTTTAAGGGGACTCATTTGATTGCTACTCGGGGTTTTGCCTTAAAAGTCGAAGGTCAACGCGTTTCGGATTACTTTCGTGTGTTTCGTGTGATTAGTGGATTGCTTCCCGCCAAAAGAACGAACCACAAATTTCACGAAACAAGGCGAAATAAGATGGCGTCGTTGTAGTCACTTTTGAAGAAAAGCGGTTGTTATCCCGTTATTTCAGATGGTCCTGCTTGCCCACAGCATGAGCTTCAAGGAGCCATGCTTTTACTTCTTCATCAATCTGGCTTACGTCATTAATAACAAAGTGATGCACGTGGTTGCGCGGCGAGATTGATTCGACTTTCGTGAAACGCGGGTGCTCGAGTCTGCGGGCGAAGACGACGTGGGCAACCAGGCCGTCATCGTTCAAACGATTCACGGACGCGAAAATCATTCTCACCTGGAAACCAACTCTGGTTTTCGCCGGCGCTGTGACGACGCCGCCCAGTTGGTCGATGGCGGCAGCAAACGCGCGGTAAAGATCGACTGCGTTAAGCGATTTACCTTCCAGAAATTCGCCAACGGTAAAACGTCCGCACGAATGCGTTTGGTTGCGGTTCGCAAAGGGCCGGCCGCATTTCTCGCACTTCCAAAGCGCGCCCGACGTTCGCATCAATTGCCCTGCCGGCGCTTAGTCAGCGCCGGTTGCCTCTTCAACATAAGCCTCGTGCAGCTTGACAGGTTTTGATTTACGCAGCCGCAGATTGAGCATTTCGACAAACACCGAGAAAGCCATCGCAAAATAGATGTAGCCTTTCGGTATGTGGTGATCGAACCCTTCGACGATCAGCGTCACACCGATCAGTAACAAGAAACTGAGTGCCAGCATCTTCACTGTCGGATGACGTTCAACGAACCCGCTGATCGGACCCGCAAACGCCATCATGAAGATGATCGCGACGACGACGGCCGTGATCATGATGGCGACGTTGTCGACCATTCCCACGGCGGTAATTACTGAGTCCAGCGAGAAGACTATGTCCAGCAACAGGATTTGAATGATGACGCTGGTGAATGATGGTCCAACACGAGCGGAGGCATGTCCCTCTTCGCCCTCGAGTTTGCCGTGGATTTCAAAAGTACTTTTAGCAAGAAGAAAAAGGCCGCCGACGATGAGAATCAGGTCTCGACCTGAAATATCCTGACTAAGCACGGTGAACAGCGGAGCAGTTAGCCTGATAATCCACGACAAGGACAACAACAGGAGCACGCGCGTAATCATCGCCAAGGCCAGACCGAGTGTGCGTGCTTTCTTGCGCTGGTCGGGGGGCAGCTTACCCGCCAGTATCGAGATAAAAATTATGTTGTCGATTCCAAGTACGAGCTCGAGCGCGGTGAGAGTTAAGAAGGCAATCCATGCCTGAGGCTCAGTTATCCATTCCACGTCGCGGATCTCCTAACCAAAACTGATTGTTGAAAGCAGGAATTATACAGGACGGCTTCGTCTTTCGTGTGTTTCGTGGATCGTCCGGATGCCGCCTATTTCTTACCGATGGCAAACAGGCTGGACGAACCTCGCACGTACATGACGCCATCAGACAATGCCGGGGTAGCCATTAACAGCTCGCCCATAGAATTTGTGGCAATATGCGTAAACTTTTCACCGGCGGCGATCACCAGTATTTCTCCGTCTTCATTTGAAAGATAAATCTTGTTGTCCGCGGCGACCGGCGACGCACTGAAACCACTTCCCACAACCGGTACGCGCTGCCGGTAGATTTCTTCGCCGGTGCGGAGCTTGTAAGCATCGAAGGTCCCATTGTTAGCCAACACATAAAGCACACCCTTGTAAGCCAAAGGCGTCGGCATGTATGGACCACGACCGGTGCGGCTCCAGACAATCGAATCAGTGCTCGTTTTACCCTCAGGCAACGTGAGATCGCCACGCGCCTCCGGCTTGACGGCAAAGATCGGGCGTTCCGGCCCGCGACCGCTGGCCACGACGATCAGGTCTTCGCCATAGATTGGCGTAGGCGCTGTGATCTTTGAACTGCGTCCGAGCCGCCATAGTTCTTTCCCGGAGCGTGGGTCATACCCCCGAATATAATTTGAGGCGTTGGTCACCAGCACCGGACCCTGAGGCGTAGTCACAACTGTGGGCGTTCCCCATGAAGGCAGTTCTTCCCGATCGGTTTTCCAGACAGTCTTTCCGGTTTTCGCGTCGAGGGCCACCAGAAATGAATCCGCTTGCGTGTCACACTGAAGGATCACCAGGTC
>DATEPF010000204.1:0-5337 GCA_035273325.1 Pyrinomonadaceae bacterium
CTCGCTACCTATACGACTAGGCCGATACCCAATTGCTGCTGCGTCGGAGCGGAGTGCGTTCTGTCTCCATGGCCCCGAAAGCGGAGTGCAGGTCGTCGTCTGTCCTCTATGGAATGAACCAAAAGCGGAGTGCGGGCAGCCGCTTGTTTTCCCCTCTGATTGCTTGGTGGCGGCATCACGGATTTTGGGGAAATGAAGACCAAAACCTCGCTGGGCTAAGGTTCGGGTTGCGCGCGCTCACGCGCACCCTCGTGGTTTCCAAGATTGCCTTTCTCATCCTACGTTGGGCGTAGTTTTGCGCCGGGTGCTTCCATCGATCAACTGGCCTCGTCTTCAGCCTGCCGGTCGGTTACTGATGATCTGAAAAAAAGATTCGTTGACTCCGGGCTGGCTGGAAGTTTGACCTTCGATTGTCGTCTTAGATGGTGGGCGAAAGGAAATAAAGCAAAGCAATAAAGTGGGCAGACAAGATAGAGCTGAATTATCGTGCTCGGTTTAGCCGTAAGGCCTTTGTTAACAACAACCTTGTTATCAGGAAAATAAATAAATAAAACTGGGCGAACTGGTAAACAGCAAAACTACCCGTAGATTCATCAATTACAGCCTTTTTTTTCCCGTAACCGACCTGAGAGTTCACTCAGAAATAAAGTGAGAAATGGACATGAATAAGCGATTGAGAGGCAGCAGAAGAGGTCTTACAAAGAAGGTGACCTCCATAAACTTCTACGTCGACCAGGCTACTCAGATTCAAGCCATCATGGAAGCGACTGGCGAAACAAAAGAGGCACCGCTGGTCAGACGATTAGTTGATGAGGCACTCGCGGCTCGTCGCCGGAAATCCGTCCAGAGCGGAGAGCCCGAGCCGCCTCCGCCAACTCAGGATATTTCTGAGACTCTTCAGACCCTCCAGACGCTTATGTTGAGGATGATCGGACAGGGCGAGCGCATTTTCCAGATGCAGAGTGTCAGCTTGGAGCTTCATCAGGAGGCAATCGTAGAAGCGCGTAGCGGAAAGATGAACGTCTGGGAGTTCTTAGTGGCGCCGGGTCTCAGCGTCAAGGGCAAAAGCACTGACGAGATTGCTCAACTCTTCGACGGACAAAACGAGGACGCCAAAGACTACGCTTATGGTTTGGCAGAAGAAATCAAGAAGGAGCTTGACGCAGACGACTCGGATTCGACCAGCAACCCCGGTGACGATGACGTGCGTCAGGCGAGCTTTGCCTATGAGACAGAAGAATCTGAAGAGCCTACATAGGGACAAGAGCCAAACTCAAAAGTAGTTGTGTTTTACAACAGGTAGGCCAAGGCACGCCCTTATACAATTCTTTCGGAATACTCAGTCGCATTGGTCAATAGCCCCAATTATTTGGGCTTTCCGCTTCGTTAAGCAACTCCCGACCCCAACCCTCTCTCTTGGCACAATCTTTGAAATTGCCAAGACTCATGAATTCGTTCCCACAGACGCACGGAAACAGCCCGATGAATGAGAAGGCTTTGGCCGAGGAAGTAGTGCGTATCTATCAGCGAGCGCAAACTGAGACACTGGCCTTAATTCAGTCTCGAACCGCAGAAATGGTTGACGCGACCGCGCGAGAATGGATGAGCGCGACCCAACTCGCCGAATATTGGCAGCTCTACAACGATAAGAACGAACCCACGACTGCTGGAATATTGAAGTGGTCGAAGCGTCCGCCAGATCAGTTTCCACTTCCACACGCTTACATGGGCGACCTTCTCAGATTCAATCGTGGAGAAGTTGACTTGTGGGCCAAGCAAGAGGCCGAAAGGCGAAGAACGCAAAACGAAAAACGCCGCTTAAAACTCGCGTGACACGTCAGCAAACAACAACTAGAATTGCAGCAACTTTGACGGCTGCTTGTTCCTTAAAAGGAAGGAGCAGTTGATGTCAGTATTCAAGCGTTACAGAGGGAAGCGGATCACGCAGAGTGATCCGAACTGGCACAAGGCAAGATGGTGGATGGAGTTTAGGTTGCGCGGTCATTACGTTCTCGAATCTGTTGTTGGCGCTCGCACAAAGGCTCAGGCCGAGCGCGCCGAAAATACACTTCGAGAAGAAATCTACGATGGCCGTTACAACAAGAAAATTGCGACCGCCAAATTCAGCGAATTCGTTGATGAACAATTCCTGCCTTGGGCCAAAGGCAACAAACTTTCGTACGCTGACGATGAGAACCGCTGCAAGCTGTTGAAGGATGTCTTTGGCAATCAACCGATGCGAGACATTTCTCCGTTACAGATTGAACGCTTCAAATTGTCGTTGGTCGGTAAGAAGACCCGCCGAGGCACAACGCGCGCGGGCGCAACGGTGAATCGGTATTTAGCCCTTCTTTCGAAAATCTTCTCAATCGCTTGCGACAATGGATTCGTAGATTCCAATCCATGCAAGCGCGTTCGGAAGGAAAGGGAGGGAGGCAAACGGGAACGTTACCTAACATTCGATGAGGAAAGCCGGTTGATGGAAGCACTCACTGGTGATCTTGACTACTTGCGTCCAGCGGTGATCGTTTCGGTCGGGACTGGACTGAGAAAGTCAGAGTTGCTTCGTCTTCAGGTGGATCACATCAACGTTGGTAGCGCCTCCAAATTCTATGCAGTGAATGGAAGGGATGTCGAGATCCCGCCCAATTGGCTGTTGGTGGTTAAGAGTAAGAACAAGAAGCCTCGAACCATCCCGATGAATTCAATGGTCCGTGGCGCATTGTCAGGGTTGATTCAGGATGCCTCAGGTAGCGATTTTGTTTTCTCATCAGCGCGCTCGGGTGTTGATTCGGAAACTATTCGCAGTGGTTTTGCCAGCGCGTGTAAGAAGGCTGAAATTACGTGCGGGCAAACAAGGTCTGGCGGAATTACTTGGCATGACCTAAGACATACGTTCGCTACGCGCTTACGCGGCGAGAGAGTGCATGAACTCGACATCATGCAGTTATTGGGACACTCGTCACTTGGAGTAACGGCTGGTTATGCTCATGGGACGCCAACCGTGATCCAAAGTGCCGTTGACAAACTCGCTGAGCCAAGAGGTCAGGTTGTCGAATTTGCACAGCGGGCAGGCTAAAAAAATGTCGTCATCTTAGCGTCATCCTTATCCCAAGACCCTGGACGCTGTGAGCACGACGAGCCGAGAAACGAGTCCCAAGTTGTTTGAAATAGTGAGATTAGGAATGGTGCCGAGGGCGGGAGTCGAACCCGCACGAGGTTACCCTCAACGGATTTTAAGTCCGTAGCGTCTGCCATTCCGCCACCCCGGCTGTGCGGGAAAGATAACATACGGGAGGCGGGAGGCAGGAAGGCAGCGGCCAGGAAGCAGGAAGCAGGAGGCAGGAGGCAGGAAGCGGAAGGCAGAACGCAGAAGGCAGAAGGCAGAACGCAGAAGGCGGAAAGCTGATTCGTATAGGTAGCGTTAAGGGTTTTGTGTTACGCGTTTCTGCAGTTGGCTGTTTAGTCTTGCCTTCTGCCTTCTGCCTTCTGCCTTCTGCCTTCTGCCTCCTGCCTCCTGCCTCCTGCCTTCTGCCGCTGCCTCCTGTCTCTCCCCGGCCAGTTGACGTGATAAAATCTGTTGCAATGACCGAAGAGCAGGAAGTCTTTCTCAAACACATTCAGAGTAAAGGTCTGAAGCGCACTGCCCAGCGCGACCTCATTCTGGATATCTTCTTACGCACCGAAGAGCATCTGTCGATCGAAGATCTCTACCGGTTGGTCCAAAAAGAGGACCCCTCGGTCGGTCAGACCACCGTCTACCGCACTCTCAAACTGCTTTCGGAAGCCGGACTCGCGCGCGAAGTACGTTTTGGAGACGGCCGTACGCACTACGAGCACAACTACAAGCATCAACATCATGATCACATGATTTGTTCGCAGTGTGGCCGCATCATCGAATTCTTTTCCGCCGAACTCGAAGCTATTCAGGACCGGATGGCGGCCAAGCATCGTTTCCTGGTGACCCAACACCTGCTGCGTATTATCGGTATTTGTGCCGAATGCCGGCGCACGATGAAGGATGCAGAAAAGGCCGCCACGGCCAGCTAACAGGCGGCCCACGAAATACACGGAACAAGGTCGTTTACTTCGTGTAATTCGTGGGTCGTTTTGCGTTCGTTGATTTTGTTTTCCACACTAATCGGTGTAACTTTCGTTTGATGTCCACAAAGAACGCATATCGCCTTCATCGAGTGGGCCTGGCGTTGGTTTTACTGGCGTCGGTTGTCTTCGTTACGGCGTGTCCAAAGAATGATGATCGTCCCACGTCGGCGCGCGTCAAGGCAGTTTCACCGCAGTCAACGCCCTCACCAATCGTGCCTGCTGCTGTCGCGTTCAATGGTGAGCGCGCAATGGACCATGTGCGCAAACAAATCGACCTTGGACCAAGGGTTTCCGCTTCTCCTGAACTCGCTAAGACACGTGAGTACATTATAGGTTTGCTGAAAGGGTACGGACTTAAGGTCCGTGCGGACGACTTCACCGCCAAAACGCCGGTTGGCGATAAGAGCATGGTGAACATCACCGCCGAGCTTTCCGGTGAATCGAAAGATGTCATAATCATCTCCAGTCATTACGAGACGAAGTTTTTCAAAGACATGCAATTCGTTGGCGCGAATGATCCGGCGTCGTCAGTGGCCACCTTACTGGAAATTGCGAGAGTGATGGCGACAGGCGAATTCAAACCAAAAATGACTTACTGGTTTGTATTCTTCGACGGTGAAGAGGCTTTTTGCAGAGACTGGGACGAATGCAGCAAACCCGACGCGCCCGACAATACGTACGGCAGCCGGCACTTCGTGGCGCAACTGCAAAAACAGAATGAGTTGGAACGGGTACGCGCGATGATCCTGTTGGACCTGATGGGGTACAAGAACCTGGAGCTGGGTCGTGACACGCTGAGCACGAGATGGCTGCAGGACATAATCTGGACCGCCGGGCGCGGCCTGGGCCACCGAAAGGTCTTTCTCGATCGCGATGAGGGTGTTGGTGGCGACGATCACGAGCCGTTTCTGCAAGCGGGTGTGCCTGCCGTCGACATAATTCAGTTGAATGGTTACCCGCATTGGCATCGCGCTGATGACACGCTCGACAAGGTGTCGGCGCGGAGTATGAAGATCGTTGGCGAGACTGTGTTGGCGAGCCTGCCGAAGATTGAAGAGTATCTGCAGAAAGACAAAGCAATTGGGAAGTGAAGCGCAACTTAATACTGGGAGCGCGGGCGTCCCGCCCGCAGCCGCGCCACAGCGCGCAGGCACTTAGCTAAACTCCTTTTAGCGCTTCGCGCTCATTGCGGGCGGGACGCCCGCGGTCCCAGTAAACGCGATGCTCGTTACT
>DATEPF010000205.1:0-12914 GCA_035273325.1 Pyrinomonadaceae bacterium
AAACCATTTGCCATTTATCATTTCACATTTTCCATTTGTCATTGCGGTTCAAAATCGCCCTCGGGTGACCATTGAAGTCTCACGTCGGGAAGGGCAGATTGCTCCCGCTCTTTCTTTTCAATAGCAAATGACAAATGTGAAATGACCAATGACAAATCTCCTTGTCCCTATCCTAATAAATGATCTTCCAGTTGTTAGTCGGCTCAGTCGGTATAGTCTTATTTCTCTCAACCCAATCGATAATCAACTCGCGTATCTCTTCACCTGATCGGTAGAGCACGGGGGCATTCTTGTACATCGTGTAACCACCGCCGCCGTTAACCCTGTAGTTGTTTGTAGCCAGACGAAGTTTCTGGTTGGGCGCAAGAGGTTTACCTTGAAACTGCAACTTCTCGATTCGTTGTCCCAAAGGATTGCCGAGATTAATCTCATAAGTCACACCCTCGGCAATGTCGAAGTTGTATGCGGGGATTTTGTCGTTAACTAACTCCGCTAGAGTCTTTCCTTCCTCATAAGGATGAAAATACCTGGCGGAATGCTCGAGCGCGTCCTTCAGTTGCTGGCCGGTCACCTCTAACACTACGAGCGTGTTCTCATAAACATAGAGCCCCGCGATCTCTCGTACGGACACCTGGCCTTTCGGAATGCGCGCCTGCAGATTAAAAACTGCGGCCATCGAAACATCCGCCTTTCCGACGTCCAACTGGACGCGCTGAATCAGATCCAGAATTGCAGTGTCTTTAAAACGCGCTTCGGTTGCCGTCAATTCTGCAGCTGATTCGCCGATGGCTGTTGATAACCACGCTTGTGTTTCTTTGTGATAAGGCTCGACGAGTTTCGCGATTTCAGCGTCAGCTTCAACTTGGTCATCAACCGGAATTGTCCGTGCGGAGCGCGCTGCCATGCGCCATCCATTCCCGGTTTTGTCCAGATACAAATCGGCGCGCGCCAGATGGCGGCCCCAATGATTGGCTTGGGTTAGCAATACGCCGTTCACCAATAGATCGGGAACTTCGCGATGCGTGTGGCCCATAAAGATTACGTCGACTCCAGGAACCTGCCGGGCAATCGTCACTGCCTGGTTCTCGTTCAACACTGATCCCGGGTTCAATTGTCCCGTTCGTAAGTCTTCTTCGATGCCCATGTGCATCGCGATCACGACCACATCCGCGCGCTCTTTGTCGCGCAATACCGGCACCCATTTCTTTGCTTCGGGAAGCGGCTCATGAAATTCGAGTCCCGCATAGTTCGGCTTGTTCTCCCAGGTAGGAACGCCCGGGGTAGTGAGACCAAGGATTCCTACGCGCACCCCCGCAACTTCCTTGACGACGTAGGGTTTGTAATGCGTGTTGCCTGTGCCTTCGTCGTAGGTATTTGCGGACAGCCACGGGAAGTTTGCTTCGCTGCGAGCCTTCTCCAGCACCTTCAATCCAAAATTGTATTCGTGGTTGCCAACGGCCATAGCGTCATACTTAAGCGCGCTCATGGTTAACATCATTGGATCCGGCGGCGTGTTGTTTTTCTTATTGTGAAAATAAGCGAGCGGTGTTCCCTGAATCGTATCCCCGGAATCCACGAGCAGAACGTTGGCGTGGTCTTTACGAACTTGTTTGATCAGCGTCGCGACTTTCGCCAGGCCGCGGTTGCCCGGTTTGTCCGTGTAGTAATCGATTGGGAGTATGTTGCCGTGCAGGTCCGTGGTTCCAAGCACCACGATGTGGACGCGCCCGGATGGAGTTTGTCCGGACAACGGCAAGGTCGCGAAGAAAACTGCGAAAACAAGAACCAGGATAGTCAGAGTTGTTCTTTTCATGTCAGTTCGATTATTGGATTTGGTTCGTAAAGACTTCCGCCGCCGTTATGCCGCTCACCTTCTGTTCATGAATCAATCGAAAATTGGCGCGAACGAATTGCATCTTCTCGCGGTTCTCGAAATAGGTTCGCCCGCGTTGAATGATCACGTAAGCGGGGCCGGAAATCGTCTTCACATCAAAGTCCGGCGCCGACAAAGGTTTCGAGTTCAAGTCAGTTCGTCCAAATTTTTCCAGATAATAACGCGTAACCGCGGGTGTTTCATGTGATATGACCGCGCCCCGCGGCGCCTGGTCACAAACAAACTTGATTGCCTCGCGCAGGCCGTCGTCATAAAACTCGTCATGCGGAAAGAAGTAGCCTCTGTGGTTTGTGGCAACCGCGTTCGTGTAAAGACCGTAATGCGGGGCGGCGCGATAAGCGGATACTCCGGGCCACACCATGAACAACAACAAAACCACGGAGACGACCGGGGCGCGGACCGGGGCCGCCGGTAAACGCACGCTAACCAGGCGTATGAACTGAAACAGACCGATGGCCGCACACATATAAACAAACGGCATCAGCGAAAGCGTGTAGCGCAACCACTTCGCGCCCGCCAGCGAGTAAGGAACTATCCAGAAGAACAACATGAACAGGACAAATGCATGTCCGGGATGGCGCCAGCGTTTAATCGAAATCACCAGGCCACCAACGAAAGCCGACAGCACCAGCAACGGAATCTTGATTGCCATGAACAGCAGGTAGAAATAGATCGGCATGCCCCAGAACGGCGACGCCGACATCCTGTTCTGATAGAGCTGGTCGCCCAGAAGATAACCGGAATGGACCAGCAGTTTTTCGCCCATGTAGGCGCGCAGGTATTCCCAAACTTCCGGCAGCAACACGGCCGGATTGGCGACCAGGAAGGCTACCGCCATTGCGATGTAGAAAATGAGTGAAGTCTTGCCGCTCGGCTCGCCCGGCAGTCGCTTTCGCACTCGCGCGTAATGGTGATAAAGAGAATTCAATCCGAGATAGTGGGGGAAATACTTCGAGGCCATCATCAACCCGAAGGAAACTCCCGACCACAGGTAATGGCGGCCGCGCATTTTTGTTTCGCGTGAATCGGTTTGTTTGGCCCGCAAGTAGAAGTAACAAGCGAACAGCATGAAGAACACGAGTAGCGTGTCTTCCTTCCCGACACGATTCAATGTGATAGCGTTTACACCGACACTCCAGAAAGCGGCCGCCAGCAGACCGGTCCAACGATCGAAAAAAGCGGTTGTCAGCAGAAACAGTGGAATAACGGTCAGTGCGCCGACAATCGCATTGGGTAAACGGAATACAACTTCGTCGCTATATCCACCTTGACCTTTAAGGGCCCGGGCGACTTTGACTGACGCGAACATCAGCACCTTCATGAGCATCGGGTGCTCAGCGTTGGCGGTAATGTCACCCCGTTCGTAAGCCCGCACGGCGTCAACTTTATTGACTTCGTCTTCCGCAAAACCGATCGCCCCTAATTGATTAACCCGAAAAGCGAGACCGATAAGGACCAATAAAATCAGAGCAACCAGCACTCGCAGGTCCAACCGAAGATCGGCGCCTTGTGAATAAGCAGGGAGACTGGTGTCGGAGTTTTCGAGCATCTGTTTCGTGTGTTTCGTGTAATTCGTGGATCGATTCTAATCTGGAGCGATAAAGATGATCCACGAATTACACCAAACTCGCGAATGACGGTGCTACTGTTTGCTGTTTTCCGTGTTGCTGCCTTAAGGTTACTCCAATGGACAATATCGTCGCGTCGAATATTCGCCAGCGTCCGATTCGCACGCTCGTTAGCGTTGCCGGAGTTGCGCTGGGCGTGTGCCTCGTCATGCTGTTCACAGGTCTGGCCCGCGGAATGTCCAACGACATGCAACGCCGCAACTCGAACGTGCGAGCGGAGATCATTTTCACCCGTCCCGGCGCAATGCAGTTGACCGCATCCACTTCCAACCTGAGTACAAAATATGTCGACTTGCTGAAACAGATCGAAGGCGTGCAGGAGGCGGTACCAGTGATCGTTGAAATCCTGCAGGGCAACAGAGGCTTCGGACTTGAACGCATTGAAGGCGTGGAGTGGGACAAGTTTGCCACCTTGAATGATATCCGGATCGTTTCCGGCCGCGCGCCCCAGGCTCCCGATGAAGTCGTGATTGATGAAACCAAAGCCCGCAACAACAATCTTCACGTGGGCAGTGTCCTCAATCTAATAGGTGACAAGCCTTACAACGTCGTCGGCATCTATTCACCGGAATCCAGCGCGCGCGTGAAGATGTCGTTGGCGGGCATGCAGGAAGTGTTGGGAGTGCCGGATAAAGCAACGTACATCATGATCAAAGTGCGTGATGGCTACGATAAGAATGCGGTGGCCCGGCGGATCAACGAAGAACTGCCGGGCAATAAAGTGCAGTTCACCGAAGAGATATTCGTCAGCATCGAGAAGAGTGTTCCCTACCTCGGGATCTTCTTGCGCGTTCTGGTCGGCCTGGCGGCGGTGGTGAGTGGCCTGGTGGTAATGCTGGCGATGTACACGACGATCACAGAACGCACACGAGAGATTGGCATACTAAAAGCGCTGGGCGCGCCGCGACGTTATATTGTTTTTATTATCGAGTCAGAGGCGCTACTTATAAGTGTTGTCGGCCTGATCACAGGATTCATTGTGTCGCTGGTAGCCGGATACCTGATCCATCGCTTCTACGGTTTAGTTTTTGAGTTCAGTTGGGGCTGGGCTTTGACAGCCGCGTCAATCGGACTGCTGGGTGGCGCGCTCGGGGCTTTATATCCTGCTTTGCGCGCTTCTAATCTTGATGCCGTCACGGCACTTGCTTATGACTGATTTCATGGTTGCGCGCGTGGTTCATCGATAGTTTCCTCCTCGTTTAAGACCGCCGCTGGCGACAGTCCTCGCTGAATCATTAGAATCACACCCACCCCGGTCCAGAAAATATCCCGAGCCTTGCGCACAATCGCGAGTGTTATTCCGGCCGTCTTTCCAAATCCCAACACTTTTGCCACGGCTCCGCTGCCACCTTCGTCTACTCCCAGCCGAAACGGAATAAACTTGAACACGACGTTTATCACGCGGTTCACAGATTCCAGGATGAAAGCTACGAGCAAAGTGGGCGCCACGTCGCTGATGAACGACAAGGTAGTGTAAATTTCCAGGACGCCGGCAAGGTGAAAACAAACCTCGAGCAGAAAGATGGGCAGAAACAGATGTCGATTTCTTGCGTAGAAACCGTAAATCCGATCCTCCATCTGCTGAGCTCGCGGGACAGACTTTTCCGCCCAGGCGCGTGCGATACCGAGCCTTTTTAACGATGACATGGCGCCGCTGAGAAATCTCCACTGCTTTAGAAGGACGAGGTAACCGAGTGGCAGCAAGGACGCCGTTATGACCAAAGCACCGAAGCTTGCGTAACGCAATGGACCGGGCAAGGGGAAACTCAACAACAACGCCATCGTTCCCGAGAAGATAAAGAGAATGACCGAGAGGCTGTAAAAGATGTTCTCGAGAGCAATCGCAGATAGTCCAACGACTAGCGGCACGTGGCGTCGGGCAAATACCGCTTTCGACGGCTCCGATACAGCCATGCTGACAAACGGAACGATATTGCCAAGAGCGTCGCCCATCAGCCGCGCTGCGAAGGCATCTCGAAAGCGAAGCCGGTAAGGTTGCTCCACACACTTGGTCCATGCCAGAGCGCGTACGATATGTCGTATCGACGAAATGGCTATGACCAGCAGGAAACCAAATCCCAGCCGCTGAATCCCCTCCATGATTCGGCCGACGCCGGCATTCCTCACGAAGTAGGCAAACAACAACAAGCCGATCACCGCAAAGAGAATTCCCAGCGGCGCTAATTTTTTGCTTCGGCCTTTATGTTGTTTAGCTTCGCCTGCCAAGCCAATTATCCTGTGAAGCGCCAAACTTATCATAGGCTGGGGAATTAACGTCAAAATAGGAATTAAAGCGATCCACGAAATACACGAAATTTCGTTCGTGTAATTTCGTGGATCGTATTTTCTGCGCCACTCTTTGCGTTTTTAGTTTTGCGTTGATTATGATGCATTAGTAAACAACACATCCATAGTTTGTCAGGTACAAGATGAGTCAATCTCAATCAGCTATCGAACAGTCTGCTGGTCATCCGCTGACTGCCATTTCTGAAGAAGAGCAAATGTTTCGCAGCAGCGTGCGCGAGTTTGCTGAAGGCGAGATCCGTCCGCGCGTTGAAGAAATGGACGAGAAGAGCAAGCTCGATCCGGCAGTCATCAGGCAGTGCTTCGACCTCGGATTGATGGGCATTGAAACGCCCGAGGAGTTCGGCGGCGCCGGCTCTTCGTTTTTTACCGCCATCCTGGCAGTTGAAGAACTCTCGCGAGTTGATGCTTCAGTAGGTGTATTCGTCGACGTGCAAAACACGCTCGTTAACAACGCATTTATTCGCTGGGGTAATGCCGAGCAAAAAAAGAAGTACTTGCCCCAACTAGCCAGCGAGAAAGTTGGCGCCTATGCACTGAGTGAGGCAGGTTCGGGTTCGGACGCATTCGCCATGCAAACGCGGGCCGTCGAACAGGGCGATCACTATTTGCTGAACGGACAGAAGCTCTGGATCACTAACGGAAATGAAGCCGAGATTTTTGTGTTGTTTGCCAACGCTAATCCGGAGGCAGGTTATCGGGGAATTACTGCGTTCGTAGTTGAAAAGGGTTTTGAAGGTTTTACGGTCGGCAAGAAAGAAAACAAACTTGGCATCCGCGCGTCGTCGACGACCGAGTTGATATTGACTGATTGCAAAGTTCCGAAGGAGAACGTTCTGGGCGAATTTGGCAAAGGCTATAAGGTCTCGATTGAAACATTGAACGAAGGGCGAATCGGGATTGGAGCGCAGATGATCGGCATTGCGCGCGGCGCGCTCGATGCTGCATTGGCTTACACGGGTGAGCGACAACAATTCGGCAAACCGATTAATCAGTTTCAGGGCGTACAGTTTCAGCTTGCCGAAATGGCGGTGCAGCTCGAAGCTGCTCGTTTGATGGTTTATAACGCGGCGCGCATGAAAGACGCGGGCATGAATTTCGTTAAAGAAGCCGCCATGGCCAAACTCTATTCGTCGCGTGCGGCCGAGCGCATTAGTTCACTGGCGATCGAACTTTACGGCGGCTACGGATACGTTAAGGATTATCCAGTTGAAAAATACTGGCGCGACTCGAAGATCGGCGCGATCTACGAGGGAACGTCAAACATGCAGCTCCAAACGATCGCGAAGCTAATGATCGGAAAGTAGCCGAGAGTTCAGAGTACAACCTTTAGGTTGCTCTTCCTCAGACAAGCAAGCTAAAGCTTGTACTCTGAACTTACGTCTAAGCTGTGAAAAATGTCTACATCGCGTATCGAAATCTTCAAACAGATGCTGGTGAATGATCCGATCAACAGCAGTATCCTGTTTGGACTCGCGAAGGAATACGAGAAATCAGGTCAGACGCCGGAACTGATTGAAACGCTGGAACGATATATCGCGATCTCTGAGGATGAAGGGAACGCGTACGGGATGCTGGCGGCCGCTTACGAAAAAACCGGTCAAGCCGATAAGGCGCGTGAAACGTATCAGCGAGGGATTGAGGTCGCGATGAGCCATGGCCATCCATCCATGGCCGAAGAGTACAGAGCTATTCTGAATAGCGACGTGTAACGCAAACTTGTTAGCTTGCGTCAGCTGGTTACGGTCGGGTTGAGATTAGGTAACGAACACGCAAACTAACAGTTTGCGTTACGGGGCAAACTAACAGTTTGCGCAGTGATCATTATGAGTGATTTGAAAGTTTTAAAACTGGTACCGAAGCCTAAAGGCGACGCTAAACAAGCCGACGCTGTTCCCGTTGCGGACGAAAAGAAGCCGGCGGCCCTGCGTTCGTCAGCGACGGCGCCGAAAGCGACTCCCCAAACTACAACCCAGTCGGCGGCACAACCGGCGCGCGTTTCGCAACCGTCACGTGAAAAGCGTCCGCGCATCAATTTGTCGCGCGAGCAAATGCTACAGATCTACCGCACGATGTATCTGTCGCGCCGGATCGACGACAAAGAAATTCAACTAAAGAACCAGAACAAGATTTTTTTCCAGATTAGCGGAGCGGGTCACGAAGCGATCCTGGTTGCGGCCGGGATGGTGCTTAAACCAGCGTACGACTGGTTCTACCCCTACTATCGCGACCGTGCTCTCTGTTTGCAGCTTGGCATGACGCCGCTGGAAATGTTGCTGTCAGCGGTCGGTGCAGCCAGTGATCCCAACTCGCACGGGCGTCAAATGCCCTCACACTGGGGCCATAAGAAACTCAACATCGTGTCGCAGTCTTCGCCGACGGGCACTCAACTCTTGCAGGCGGTGGGGAACGCAGAAGCAGCTTACCGTGCCCGTCAGATCAAGGGTTTGAAAAAGGAAGCGATCAGGTTTCAGAAAGACGAAGTCGTTTACGTTTCCGTCGGCGACGGCACCACCAGCGAGGGCGAGTTTTGGGAAGCGCTGAATACGGCCTGCAACTTGAAACTGCCGGTGCTGTTTTTAGTGGAAGACAATGGATACGCGATCAGCGTTCCGGTTGAAGTGCAAACCCCTGGCGGTGACGTTTCCAAACTGGTTGAAAACTTTCCCAACTTGTTCCTGCAACGCTGCGACGGGACCGATCCAATCGAGTCACTGGAGACGATGCAGCGCGCCGCTGACTATTGCCGCGAGCGTCGCGGTCCGGCCATGGTCCATGCCAAGGTTATCCGGCCGTATTCTCACTCACTCTCAGATGACGAAAGGCTTTACAGACCCGACACGGAACGCGCCGCAGACGCCGAACGTGATCCGATCAAACGCTTTGCCTCCGTGCTCACTGAACAAGGCATTGCCGACGAACAAGCGTTGCAGCAGTTAAAGGACGACGTGGACAAGCTGGTAAACGAAGCAGCCGATCAGGCGCTGGCCAGTCCGCAACCCGCCACCGATACCGTGATGACCTACATTTATTCTCCGGACGTCGATCCAACCTCGAAAGAATTCGACACGGAAGAAGGCGCAGAGCTTTCAGGCAACGCGGGCACGATGGTCGATTTGATCAACCGGGCAATGCACACTGAGATGGCGCGCGATCCGCGCATTGTTGTTTTCGGAGAAGACGTCGCTGATTGTTCGCGCGAAGAATTTCTCGAGGAAGTAAAAGGCAAGGGCGGCGTGTTCAAGGTCACTGCAAACTTACAGCGAAAGTTTGGCGGCGTTCGTGTATTCAACTCGCCACTGGCCGAAGCAAACATTGTGGGCCGGGCAGTTGGTATGGCGACCCGCGGGTTGAAGCCGGTGGCGGAGGTCCAGTTTTTCGATTACATCTGGCCAGCCATGCACCAGATTCGGAACGAACTTGCAGTAATGCGTTGGCGCTCAGGCGGCGACTGGAAATCCCCGGCCGTGTTACGCGTTCCAGTGGGCGGATATCTGAAAGGCGGCGCGGTTTACCATTCGCAGTCGGGTGTTTCAACGTTTACACAAATCCCGGGTCTGCGCGTGGTCTATCCCTCAAACGCCCTTGATGCGAATGGACTCTTGCGAACCTCGATTCGCTGTGACGATCCGGTGTTGTTTCTTGAACACAAACATCTTTACCGGCAGGCCTATAACAAATCGCAGTATCCGCCGGACAACTTCATGATTCCTTTTGGCAAGGCTAAAACCGTTCGCGAAGGTAAAGACCTTTCAATTATCACTTACGGTGCGCTGGTCCAACGTTCGCTGGTAGCGGCGAAACAAGCGGAGCAGGAAGGAATTAGTGTGGAGATTGTCGACCTGCGGAGCCTGCAACCTTACGACTGGGATGCCATCGTAGCGACAGTGAAGAAAACCAGCAAAGTCATCGTGGCCCATGAAGATTCGCTTTCGTGGGGCTATGGTTCAGAAATAGCTGCGCGCATTTCGTCTGAGCTGTTCGAATATCTCGACGCGCCGGTTGGCCGGGTAGCAGCCCTTGACAGCTTTGTTGCCTATGCTCCCCAACTCGAAGACACCATCCTGCCGCAATCGTCGGATGTAGCGAAGGCGATTGCAGAACTTCACCGGTACTAACTCCAGCGCGCCGACCAAAAACGGCCCCACGAAATACACGAAAGTTCAAGTGTTTCGTGGGTCATTTTTAGTTTTCCAGAGCGCAAACATGCAATACACCAGTGTATTGTTGTGTGCCGTCCACAGCTGTTTATCACGAAAATCTTGCGACTTTTTCCGAGTAAAACGACGAAATGACACTCGTTTGACTCACTTCCAGTTGGCATGCACCTTGCGATATTAGTCGTTTCGACAAAACAAAAAACGACCCCGACCTAACTTAATCGCGAATTAAGTAACTGAAAGGAGCAAGCCAACTCATGCATAGATTTTTCGCTTTAGTGGGGACGGCGCTGCTGGTTTGTACATCGGCAGTTCTCGCCACCGCTCAAACCACCACGACCACGACTACTACTACACCAACAAAAGTTACAGAAACAACTCAACATCCGGATGGGACTTTTACGGTTGTTGAATATCCGGTCGGCAAAGAAACAATCGTTACTCTGAACCCGGTCAAGATTAAGGGTAAAGGCACCGCCACGATTCTGCGTGACGACAACGGCACCAGAATCAAACTAAACCTGTCTGAACTTCCGACGGACGTTTCAACTGTCAACCTGTATGCGGTAGATCCGGCTGGTGCAGTAACTCTTCTCGGCCCGGTCACCGTCACCAATGGTGTCGCGACATTTTCGGGAACTACGCCGCTCAACCGGTTCATGCTGGTGGCGTCGCCCGAAGCGGCATTAACGGCTTACGACGCCAACACGAATGTGTTGTTCCGCAGCACGGTGCCTGAAGGGTTGGCTGTGGTTCCACATTCGATCGCACCCATGGGTGAAAAGGTCGGGGCCACTGCGGTGCCGTCAACTGCCTACACTGTGCCGATGCTAAACATACCAGCGTACGAAAAAGGCGATGACACTAAGGTCAAAGTGAACTTCAGTGGCGCGCTTTCAGGCGCACGCGCGAACGTGTTTATCACTCCGAAAAAAGGTGGAGCGTCCAAAGTGAAAATGACGTTTCATGAACTGAAGGATGCCCCGGCTGGACAGGTATATACAGTTTGGGCAGTTTCGCCGACCAATGAGTTTGCGAAACTTGGGCAGATCGTCAACTTTGCTGAAAAGCATGAAGCCACCATTGAATCGGAGGTAGCGTTTTCGGACTTTGGTCTATTAGTGACCGCGGAAAACGCGACGGGCACGATTGTGAGACCAGTCGGTCCCGCGATCGGAATTTTCGAGATCGTTCGTTAACACTTCCGAATACGTAATTTAGAACTGACGTTCGAGGCCGCGGCCATCCGCGGCCTTTTTTTATGCTTTGCTGCAAAAGGTGGTCTTTCGTGCGTGTCGTGGTTCGGTGTCCTCCGGCGAACGACGACCCACTAACATGCGTAGTTCAGTCCAATCTGTAAATTTACTTACTATTCCTGTGACTCATGAGGTACTATGCGCGGCACGGACGAAGGGTTTTGACGAACGCCCCAGTCCGGGTCGAGCCCCCGACCTCGAAGTCTTCCCGCAGGACACGCTAAAGCTCACGCTTTGGTATTCAGTTCAACCTGGATTTAGTAACAACTTAAGAGTATGTACAAACGCATCTTCCCCCAGTTGCTGCTGATAGTTGTTTCCCTACTCTGCTTTAACTCAGTTACTGCGCAGTCAGTTACCGCACAGGAAACTCTGCCTCAACTTGTCCGCCGCCTGAAGCCGCTCGTGGTCGCGATTGCGACGTACGATGTCGATGGCGAAGCGTTGATGACCGGCAGTGGTTTCTTCCTGCGGCCCGGAGAGGTGGTCACCAACCTCCACGTTATCCGTGGCGCTAGACGGGTCGAGATCAAAACGCTCGATGGCAAAGGAAGGGTATTTCCGGTTAAGGGCACAATTGCTCTTGACGAAGAAGGCGACCTGGCATTGCTGAGCGTCGACACGCCGCCTGAGCGCGCTCGTGAAAGCCAACTGGCCGCGGTGCTCCCGGACGAAGGTGAAACGATCTTCGTAATCGGTAATCCATTGAAGCTCGAAGGGTCCGTCAGTGACGGCATTGTTTCCGCGGTGCGCGAAGTTCCGAGCGTTGGCAAAATAATTCAGATCACTGCGCCAACCTCACACGGCAACAGCGGAAGTCCCGTATTCAATCTCAAAGGCGAAGTTATCGGTGTCGTGACCGTCAAGGTGACCAACGGACAGAACATCAACCTGGCGATGGGCGCTGCGCGAGTTGAAAAACTACAGGCCGGCCCGCTCCGCCCTATAGGTGTGGTGCGTACGCGCGACCGAAATGATCTGTCTGAGATGTCTTATCGCTCGGGTCTGGAATCGCTCTGGCTGGGCAACTACGAAAATGCACTTGGCCACTTCGAGACAGTCGCAAACCGGCACCCGCGCCGGGCGGACGCGTGGGTTCAGGTCGGCTACTGCAAAGTTAAGCAAGGCAAAACCGAAGAGGGTATTCGCGCTTACCAACAGGCGTTGGAATTGAAGCCGGATTCAGATGAGATATTGAACAAACTCGGTGATGCCTACTACTACGCCGGCAAGTTAAGCGAGGCGATCATTCACTACCAGCGCGCCGCTAAACTCCGCCCGTCCAACGCTGAAGCTTTCTACAACCTCGCGGTGGCGTACTTTGAGTCCGGCAACGAGAGCATGTCACTGGCCTCAGCAAGAACGCTCCGGCAACTGGACAGCAAACTTTACGAGAAGTTCGTGGCGGAAACGCGCCGCGGACGATGAACATAAGCAGGCGGTGTTTCTGCGGCTTTGCCGCAGCTGGTGCGGTCAGGCTCTGGCTTACCGCAGAGTAGTATCCCAGGTCAGCGGCGAGGCTCAGCCTCGCCGCTTTTTCTGTGTATGCGGTCTTCGGAAAGGCACAGCCTTTCCGCACCGGACGCGGCAAGCCGCCGAAGCGCGGCAGGCTGGAAAGGGGCAGGAAGGAGAACAAAGCGCAATACGGGGAAACAAATAGAAGGACAAATGA
>DATEPF010000206.1:0-4428 GCA_035273325.1 Pyrinomonadaceae bacterium
AGTGCGTGTCAACCGGCCCAACGTCGCTGTAAAAGCGCGCGACAGTTATATGAAAGGAAGTAGTCAGTAGTCGGTCCCGAGCATTCGGGAGGCCAGTCTAGTTCCGGCTATCTCATGGTAAGGAAGGGCAGCTTGCTCCCGCTGACTGAATGGCATCCAAGCCAATCGGGAGCAAGCTACCCTTCCTTACCAATGAGACATTTAAAGGTGAATGGTACCTGCCGCCTGGCTCGTGCCATTTGCTTCTGCTCCCCCGCCATCGCCCTTAAGTTTTCTTCGCAATGACAAATGAAAAATGTGAAATGATGTATGGCAAATGTTTTTATCCGGCCTGACCGACGGCGTGCTTCAGTATTAACAAACAACTCGGCGCATGCGTGATCTCCCCCTCCATCACCATCCGAACGGCCTCTGCAAACGGTACCGTGTACCACCTAATATCTTCTGTCGCCTCCTGATCCGACGGCACCTTCTCCAACTCTCGCGCAACGTAAAGTCGGACCGGGCAATGCACAACTGACGTATCGAGATCAACTACACCGAGATCCTCCCAACGCCGCGCGTCCAATCCAACCTCTTCGCGCAACTCCTTCTGCGCGGCCTCTAGCGGCTCCACACCTTTCTCAACGCCTCCACACACCAATTCAATACTGCGTTTGTTCAGCGCGTACCGGAATTGCTCAGTCAGATATACATTCTCATCTTGATCAAACGCCAAAATCGCGACGCCAGGCTTCAATTCGACCGTTGAATAAGTGTGTTCGCTGTCGTCCGGCCCCTCCACATCGTCAACGTTAACTTCAATAAACTGGTCCTTGTAAACGCGTTGCGTATTTTTGACCTCCCATGGGCCCTTGTGCATTGTTACCTCCTGTTTCGTGTTATTTCGTGTAATTCGTGGATCGTTTTTTATCCGATAAAAGGCGGTCCACGAAATACACGAAAACGGAAGCCCGCAATAAAAAATGAGGAATTTGAAATGATATATGGAAAATATTTTTCTATTCCTCTGAGCAATGCGGACTCTCCTTCTCGCAACATTACTTCTTTGCATTGCAGTTATTCCCGCATGCAAGCGCAAGCCGCCTTCGCTCGAGGCCATCGACACGATCGATCGCCGCACCAATCTTGAAATTCCACCACCAATAGAACGCGATCTCGCGCAAATTCGCGAGCGAGGCAGTCTCGTCGTTCTCGCTCCTTACAACTCAACCACGTATTTCATCTATCAGGGTGAACCGCTCGGTTATGAATACGAACTGCTGCGCGCCTTCGCCAAAGACATCGGCCTCCCGCTGAAAATTGTTGTCACCGCCGATCCGAAGAGTCTCTTTGCGTTACTCAACAGCGGCGACGGCGATATTGCTGCGGGCCGTCTCGTTCCACCCACCGCGCCGACCACCGCGTTGCAGGAACAGGCGCCGGTAGAATTTACCCGCGCGCTTTATCGCACTCAACCTGCTCTCGTCCAACAAGCACAAGGACCTGAGGCCGCCGGCGAAGGAACCGAGAAAGTCCTCGAGCCTGGACCAGCAAACCCGGCTCCGGAGATCGACATTGAGGCGCGTCTCATTTCTCGTCCTGCGCAACTGTCAGGGCGCACGGTAAATCTGCCTGAGAAATCGGAATACAAGCGAACCCTGGTCGAATTGTCCGACCAGATTTCAGGAGATATTCACGTCGTGGAAGTAGGCGGAAAGATTCAGGACGAAGCATTGGCACAAAAGGTGGCGCGCGGCGAGGTGCAGTTCACGGTCATGCAAAGCAACCTCGCCGACTTGAAAGAAGCGGAATTCAAAAATCTGCGTGTGCGACCAATTCTAGGTGAATCGCACAGCGTGTCCTGGGCCGTGCGTAAGAACGCGCCCGAGTTGATGAAAGCGCTCAACGCGTGGATCGAGGAAAAAAAGAATGGTTCATATTTCGACGCCTTGTATACGAAATATTTCATCGACCGGCGCCGGTATCTTGAACGCGTGCAAAGTGAATACTTAACTTCAAAGACCGGCAAGCTGTGCGAGTTTGACCCTTTGCTGAAGCAGTACGCTACCGAACTGAACTGGGATTGGCGCCTACTGGCGTCGCAGGCATTTCAGGAGTCGCGGTTCAAACCGCAGGCGCGTTCATGGGCGGGTGCAACAGGCTTGTTGCAGTTAATGCCGGCGACTGCGCGGGAGTTTGGTGTTACTGATGCCAACAATCCTGAAGATAACGTGAAAGGCGCGGTCAGATTTCTGAAGTGGCTGACGCGTTATTGGGAGAAACGCATACCGGATGAGAACGAGCGGCTGAAGTTTATTCTCGCGTCATACAACACTGGCGCGGGCCACGTGGAAGACGCGCAGAGATTGACTGAGAAGTACGGCGGCGATCCGGAGAAGTGGGACGACGTTTCCTACTGGCTTTTACAAAAATCGACTCAGCAATACTCGTCCGATCCGGTTGTTAAGTTCGGTTTCTGCCGTGGCCTCGAACCAGTGAACTACGTCACCAACATCCTCGAGCGCTTCGATCACTACAAACAATTCGTCGTGAACCAACAGACGGCATCCGTGATCAGTAGGCAGTAGGCAGTCGGCAGTCGGCAGTCGGCAGTCGGCAGTAGTTTAATTAAACGCCGCGCCGCAGCGCGTCCTCAAATGACAAATGAAAAATGTCAAATGATATATGGCAAATATCCTCTTACTAGCGCACCGCCGGCAGCGACTTCTTAACAGCCGCAGTAGCATTCGGCCCAGGTCCGTAATACCGCTTCAACCAACGCGACAAACCATCAAGTCCGGGAAACAACATACGCTCGGTCACGTTGTCCTGGTCCAACTTGTCACGCAGTTCCCACTTCAGTTCTTTCGGGATAATGATGCGATGAAACAAATCCTGATCGGCGTGTCGTTCGAGAAATGCTTTGAGGTCGAGCTGCACGCCGGGCATAACCGACATAATCGCGCCCTGATTAATGATCCGATCGTCCAGCGAAGGAGGCTCGAAGAAAAGCACAAACTCTCCGTCGGCAGCGAAAGCATCAAAGTCTCTCAACAGAGTAATCTTGTTAAGCATCTCAATAGAAAAAAGAAATGCGCGCTCTTCGGACAAGATTTCCCTGAGCTTTCGCGGCAGCAACTCTCTGGCTTTCACAACGTCAACACACCAGATAGCGCCATCTTTATCGTAGTGCTCCTCTTCAAAAGTCGCGAAGTGGGCTGCGACTCGCGGCGAAACACTCCAATCCATCAGTCGCGTAGGTAGTCCGTGATGTTGGGCCACAGCCAACCGGAACCAAAGAGTGTCCGAGGGAATCTCGCCCGGTTTAGCATACTTCGCAAAGCTGCGCAGCAGTGGACCTTCGACGTCGCCGCACGCCGGCCCCAGCCGTCTCAAGCTCGTCTCCAAACCCCAATCCTTGTTGGCAACGCCGCGGTAAACAAAATCGGAACGGTGCCGATCGTGCTTCCCTCTCGGGATCGCATACAGCGTGTCTACCAGCTCTTGCCATTTCTTTACAATTTTGTCTTGGGTCATGTGTTTGATCCTTTGAGGTGAGTATTAGTGAGTAATCAGTATTGCGCAGGCGATCTATCACAATCCGGTGAGTAAATACAACATCTCTTTCGGTGGGCCCGGATCTCTTTTCGTGCGTTTCGTGTGATTCGTGGATCGCTTTTGTTTCGCTATACTTCACCATTCATGAAACAACCAATAGATTTATTTGCCATCGCCAGCGAAGCGATGCTGAAAGCCGGCTTCACGCTCGATCCACCAGATGAAGCACCAACCCGTCCTCAGGCAAAACCGTTAGTAAAAGATCTGCGCGACCGGCTATGGTCATCAATCGACGATGCGACCACACGCGATCTCGATCAAGTCGAATATGCGGAGAAACTTGAAAACGATGACATCCGCGTCTGGATCGGCATCGCCGACGTCGACGTCTATGTAGCGAAACACTCTGCCATCGATACTTATGCAGCTCAGAACTGCACCTCGGTATACACCGGCGTCAAAACCTTCCCCATGCTCCCCGAAACCCTGTCGACTGATTTAACTTCGCTCGTTGAAGGCGGCGACCGGCATGTGGTTATCACTGAGTTGATCGTCTGTCCCGACGGCGACGTTAAGAGCGTCGACATTTTCTGCGCCCTAATCAACAACAAAGCAAAGTTGGCATACGACGAGATCGGCGCCTGGCTGGAGGGTAAATCAGACGTGCCCGCATCAGTGTCGCAGGTGACAGGAATGCAATCGCAGATCGAGTTGCAGGCTGAAGCGTCAGCACGCTTGGCTAAGTTTCGAAAAAAGAAAGGCGCAATTGAGTTGGGCACTATACAAGCGGTGCCCGTGATGAGCGCCGACGGTCGCGTCGTCGCATTGAAAGTCATCGAACCTAACCGCGCGCGCGATTTGATTTCAAACTTCATGATTGCTGCCAAC
>DATEPF010000207.1:0-14812 GCA_035273325.1 Pyrinomonadaceae bacterium
GGTATTACCAACCCGGCAGCAGCGCCCGATGAACAAAACAACATCGAGGTTTACCGCAAACTTTCGCCGGGCGTGGTCAACGTCCATTCAACTTCCTACTCGCGCGACTTCTTCGGTTATGTTGAACCGCGTCAAGGCTCCGGATCGGGATCGGTAATCGATCAGGAAGGACATATCCTGACTAACCATCACGTCATCGAAGGGGCCAGCAAGGTTGCGGTTAGTTTCGGCGGACAAAAAAATTACCCCGCGACGGTTGTGGGCCGTGATCCTGATACTGACCTCGCGGTGATCAAACTGATGGAGATACCGAGAGAAGGTTTGACGGTGATTCCGCTGGGCGACTCGGATCGGTTGGAAGTGGGGCAAAAAGTACTTGCGATCGGTAATCCGTTTGGGCTCGACCGCACACTCACGACCGGTGTGATCAGCGGGCTGCAGCGTCCCATTCGGGCGCGCAACGACCGCCCAATCGAGGGCGCCATCCAAACTGATGCTTCGATCAACCCGGGAAATTCGGGTGGTCCATTGCTTGATTCACACGGCCGCATGATTGGAATCAACTCGCAGATTCTTTCTCCGTCGGGTGCTTCAGCGGGCGTGGGGTTTGCAGTTCCAGTGAACATTGCTAAACGGATCGTGCCTCAACTGATTCGCTCGGGCCAGGTGCGACGGCCGAAACTTGGAATCAGCAGTCGCGACGTCGCTCAGCTTTCAGGTCGAATCGAACTGCCGGTCAGGGAAGGCGTGCTTATCTGGCAGGTCGCTCCCGGCGGCGCGGCGGCAAATGCCGGTTTGCGTGGTCTCACTCAAACTGAAAATGGCGACGTCGAACTCGGTGACATCATTGTTGGCATGGACGGGGAAAAGTTAGACAATGCCGACGACCTTTACAAGCTCCTGGATAAACATCAGATTGGCGATGTGGCTCAGGTGCAAATTTTGCGCAACGGCCGGCGAACAACTGTTCCGGTGCGGCTGATAGATGTGGCCGATTCCCGGCGATTCGTCCGGTAAGTACAAGTCAGTAATGTGCGACAACTCAGCACACTGATGTCCGACATGCTTTAGCCTGTCGCGGTGTGGAAGCCAATCCAGACACGACAAGCTGAAGCATGTCGCACATTGCGGCTTCTCGATCTGTCATGAACCAAACCAATCACTTCTTTGATCTGGGTTATGGTTGGCTGTGCAAGCACTGCAGCGCAGAAGACACAGAACGTAAACAACACGCGATCGAGAGCAAGGGTGAATGCAAATCCACGGGTTTAGCGTTGGCGACCTGGACCGATTCAACTCGCCACTGCCTTACCTGTCCACGCTGCGGCATTCAGGAAACCATAACAACTTAAAAAGTTTGGAGTTTAAAGTTTCTAGTTCAGAGTCCAGATCTCTCTGTTGGCGTTCACGCCGATCTCGAAACTTTGAACTAGAAACTCTGAACTAAGAACTTTAAACTCCAAACTCCTTGTCGTAGTCGCGCCTGCTTCGTGTGATCACGTCCAACGCTTCCGCGCGTCCATACACATCCCCAATTTCAACCCGTCTCGGTGCATCGCCCGGCAGTTGTTTGTAACTCAGAAAGTAGTGTTTGAGTCGATCGATCAACGCGGGTGGGCATTCTGAAATTTCTGTGATGTGTCCGTACGCGAGGTCGGAATCAAGTATGGCGATGATCTTGTCGTCGGCCTGGCGTCCGTCAATCATTCTTAGACCACCAATGGGTTTGGCCAACAAGAGGAAGCTGCCGTGTGCAAACGTCTTTTCCGTCAGGACACAGATGTCCATCGGGTCGCCGTCGCCTTCAATATTCGTCGTACCGGTTCTCTCACCTGATAACTTCGCGACCTGCTCGCCGCAATAAGTCTGCGGGATGAATCCGTAGAGCGTCGGGCACATTGATGAGAATCGCTGCGGTCGGTCGACTCGCAAGTGGCCGGAAAGTTTATCCAGTTCATACTTAACTGCGTCGGTGGGGACGATCTCGATGTAGGCATTAACCATTTCCGGCGCGCTCGCACCCGCGGACACACCGTGCCAGGGATGGGCTTGAAACAACTGGTTCCTAACGCTCGACTGTGGATCTGACATCACTCAGTCCGCCTTCTGAGACCGCATTTTGAAGTGTTAGAATCCTATCCTTGCAGACGCTGGTTTTCAAATGGCTACCCAGGCAGAAGTCATAACTCAAAGCACCGCCCGTGCAATCAGTTTGCGTTGGATCATCAGCCAGCGGGACGACCTCATTTGGCTAATCGGTTCAGTGGTTTCCAGTTACCTGCTGCTGATTCTTTATGTTAATGGGGTGATTCCCCTCGTTCCGATGGTGGCACTGTGGGCCATCCTGATCGATGCGCCACACGTCTTCGGAACTTTCTCCCGCACCTACTTCGATCGAACCGAACGCCAGGGCCGCAGCCGTTTGCTCTGGGGTTCGCTGGCGTTTTTCGCGATTGGGCCAGTGATGGTGCTGGCAGGATTTGGTCTGGTCTTTTTCTTCATGGCGGCGCTGTGGGCCTATTATCACCTCGTCAAACAGCACTACGGTTTCATGGTGTTGTATAAAAAGAAAAACAACGATCTGGCACGTCTCGATAACGCATTGGATCGCTTGCTGTTGCTGTTTGCCTTTAATTACCCGTTCGTCGCGTTCATCACTCGCGATCCGGAAGCGATGACCCGCGTGCCGGGGCCTCTGCAACCGTGGGTCGGCATACTTGAAACCATTCTGCTCACAGGCACGGTCGCACTGTTTGTCGTTTGGTTAGGGCGGCAAGTGCAACGCGTGATTTCAGGTCTGCCGTTAAACGTGCCGAAATACCTGTTACTCGCGGCAGCAATCCCGATGCATTGGATCGTTTTGCTGACGCCCATGCCGCATAAACCAATCGCCATCGTGGCCATTCTGACGATCTATCACAACCTGCAATATCACCGTCTGATCTGGTTCCATAACAAGAAATACAAAGGCGCTCCGCGAAGTGTGGATAGGGACAGTAGTCCGACCGTTAGGGAGGACCAATCAGTTCAGCCTGGCACGTCTCGGCGGCAGTACGGCGCGGCGGAAATCATCAGCCGCAGATTGCTGTACTACATCGCGTTCGGAATTTTGTTTGGGTTGATTTATCAGGGACCGCGACAGTGGCTGGGCTACACGACGCTGAATAGCGATGGCGCGGGGCGGACGCAGACACTAATAACTCAGCTGGGAATCTCTTTCCTCTGGGGCTACGCGTTTATCCATTACTACCTCGACTCAAAAATCTGGCGCATCCGCCGCGACCCTTCAGTTAGCAAAGCCCTAAACATGGCGTGAGACTGACTCGTGTTTATTCGTGTATTTAGTGGATCGCTGTTTTTGTAGCTAAAACCATCCACGAATTACACCATAACCGCTATCGAAGGAACTCGGTTACAACCTCCACAAACTCCTCCGGATATTCTTCATGCGGCAAATGACCGCACGCTTCGAAAATCTTAAGTTGTGATTCCGGAATTTCTTCGTGCAACCGATATCCATCTGATAAAGGCACTTCACGATCTCTGTCGCCCCAAACAACCAGCGTCGGTTGTGTAATCAAGTGGGCATCACGTGCGATTCGTTCTGCGTCCCAGCGACGAACGGTGCGAATGATTGCGCGGTGCGTACCACGAGTGGCCAACGGTAAGTGGCGTGCCTGCACTCGTCGTTCATCCATGGGCCACGAATGTCGGTCGTAAACACGCTTCATTCGCATCCGCAGTAATCTTCGCGATCCGACCACCAGCGGCGAAAGAATGTCACCAATGACGGGCGAGCCAAACAGACGCATCAACAAGTATCGCGTCGGCCGATTGTTTGTTACGGCGCCAACTAAAACTAATTTATCAACCAGCATCGGGTGATCGAGCGCTATGGTCGCGGCAACTGCGCCTCCGTACGAACTACCGACGATATTCGCGCGCTTGATGCCCAACTCGTTCATTAAACCAACCACCATCTGTGCCTGACGGCCAATCGTGTATTCCAAATTGCGTGGCTTGGCCGAGTAGCCGTAACCCAATAAATCGGGCGCGATCACTCTAAAACCCTGCTCAGCTAGCACCAGGAATACTTTGCTCCAAACCAGGTTTGACGCAGCAAAGCCATGAATCAGGAGCACGATTGGTCCGTCGGCAGGTCCGGTCTCCTGATAATGCACGCGCACCCCCTCGACATCGGCGAAATAGGAGTAGTCGGCATGAAACACATTGCTGCGGTTGTCTTCCCACTCCACGTCGCGCGGGCGCATTAGTAACTTCGCCGCTATGGACGTTGCAGCCAGGGCGGAGAGGCCGCCAATCCAGTAACGTTTCTTCATTGGTCTTCGACAGCCAGCACGACCGACGGATGTAGACTTCTTGTTTCAGAGTCAAATGTGGCCACGGCAATCAGGTTGCCGGCAGCATCGCGGACCCTTACGCGCTCGCCGTTGGTCCACTTCGGATCCGAAATCTGCAGATTCATTCCATGCTTGATCCGCTTGACGTCCTCCTCGCTGACGTCAATTGCGGACAACCGCGTGAGGGCGTCATCAGGCTTATGCAGCGCGCGTCCCACGGCTTCTTCCGCTGCCCGCGTTTTCAACTGCACTAGAGTCAGGGCTTCCCTGATTTTGAAATCTCCCACACGTGTGCGTCTGAGTTCTGCGAGATGCGCACCCACGTTTAGTTGTTTTCCAAAGTCTTCAGCAAGTGTTCGGATATACGTTCCTGATGAACAAACCACGCGCACCTCAAGATCAAAAGTTCCGTCAAGATTGTCTTTCAACCATTCATTTTTGGGCTTCACCGGTTCAAATTCATGAATGGATATGCGGACGGGTGCACGATGTACTTCGTCACCTTTCCGCGCCAATTCGTAAAGCTTACGGCCGCCTTGTTTTTTGGCGGAGTACATCGGGGGCACTTGATCTATTTCGCCGCGCAGGCTCGTAAGTGCCGCTTCAATCTGCTCTGGCGACCAGTGCCTGACCCCGGTAACGTCTGAAATCGGTTTGCCTGTTCGATCTGCGGTATCGGTGGCAAAGCCAAGACGAATGATTGCTTCATACTCTTTTTCGAGCGCTGTAAGAAACTGGGTTAGACGAGTGGCACGTCCAACCAGTAACACCAACAGTCCGGTCGCAAACGGATCGAGCGTCCCGGCGTGTCCCACGCGTTTTTCATTGAGTATGTGCCGCGACTGCGCGACCACGTCGTGTGAGGTAATGCCGGTTGGTTTATCAATACACAGCACGCCATCCATGGCGGGCATTGTATGTCGATCACTGGAATAGACAAGCATTGTCTCAATAGTCGATGTCAACCTGTTTCGTCTTCTTTGGTTTGTTTCGTGGAATTCGTGGATAGCTTTTTACTTAGAAAAAAAGGATCCACGAATTACACGAAACACACGAAAATCTGTTTACTCGACTTTTGCAGCAAAGCTCACTGTCTGTTCACCTTATGATCATCTAATGATCGAAGGAAGTATGGTTAAATGCGCACGTGTTCAAGCGCCCTCGAAAACGGAAGGACGAAACGTCTGGCAGAAACCTGACACCTGAAGAACGTCGCGCTCGGACGTTCCAACGGGCTGCCAAACTGCTGGCAGCGAAACCGCGTTCTGAATCAGAACTTCGCGAGCGCCTGTTGGAGGGTCGCTATGCCACCAAGTCAGTGGTGGACGAAGTGATCGCGCGGCTTCGTGAGTATGGGTACCTCGACGACCAGCAGTTTGCGTTGAGCTTTGCGTCTCACAAAGTCAAACAAAAACCTACCGGACGCCGGCGGCTGGAACGAGATCTAATGATGAAGAAGGTTGATCGCGCCGTGGCTGGGGAGGCGCTGGATAAAGTTTTTGCCGAGACTCCTGAAAAAGAGCTAATCGACCGCGCGATTGAAAAACGAATTCGACTTCGCGGCCGGCCCGGAAACCGGAACGAGGCGAAAAGCTTGTTCGATCATTTGTTACGCCAGGGCTTTGCATTTGACCTGGTCAGCGACAAGGTTCGCGCCATTTCTGCCGCTGCTACGGAAGACGACGAATAACGATCCACACACCAATTACCTGTAATTGGGTTCGTGTAATCGTGGATCGTTCTGTTTTTCTTCCGGTTCGCTCGCTTCCAACCTGCGTGCTAAACTCGTTTTAATCATGAAGGGAAAAGAAATTCGAGAGAACTTTATGCAGTACTTTGAGCGGCATGGCCATACCCGTGTGCGCTCTTCTCCCCTGCTGCCCGCCAATGATCCGACGTTGCTCTTTACCAACGCGGGCATGAACCAGTTTAAAGATGTCTTTTTAGGGAACGAGAAACGCGACTACCTGCGCGCGGTTTCGTCGCAGAAATGCATACGTGCGGGCGGCAAACACAACGACCTCGACGAGGTCGGTAAGACAGCGCGTCACCACACATTCTTCGAAATGCTCGGCAATTTTTCGTTCGGCGATTACTTCAAAGAAGACGCTATCAAGCTTGCCTGGGACCTGCTCGTCAACGAATGGAAACTCGATCCGGAACGGTTGTGGTTCAGTGTGTTTGAAGGGGACGACGAAGTTGGGCCCGACGAAGACGCAGCAAAGTTTTGGGAACAAGTCGGCGCACCGAAGGAACGCATTCTTAGGTTTGGACGCAAAGACAACTTCTGGCAGATGGGCGAGACTGGGCCATGTGGTCCGTGTAGCGAAGTGCATTACTACATGGGCGAAGATCCAACTGACCCGTCTAAGAATCGCGCAGAACTGGTGAATGGACCAGGCGACGATACGATGGAGATCTGGAATTTGGTCTTCATGCAGTTTGAACGGAGCGAAGTCTCACCTGGACACTACAAACTCGATCCGTTGCCGGCTCCCTCGGTTGATACAGGTTTAGGTTTAGAGCGCATGGCCGTAGTGCTTCAGGGAGTTAAGTCGAACTACGATACCGATCTTATTCGTCCGATTATCGAGTTTACGGCTCAAGTTGCAGACCGTCATTACGAGCCGGAGTCGCACGAAGGCTTTGCCATGCGAGTGATTGCCGACCACGCACGCGCCACGGCTTTTGCGATCGCCGATGGAATTCTGCCGGGCAACGAAGGACGAAACTACGTCCTGCGCAAAATCATGCGTCGCGCTATTTACCAGGGACGCCACACTTTGGGCCTGGATCTGTTCTTTCACCGCGTCACTGACTTCGTCGTCGACCAAATGAAGGACGCTTTTCCGGAACTTGAAGCCCAACGCGGTTTCATCGAGAAGATGGTAGGGCTGGAGGAGGAACGGTTTGGCTCGACGCTGACCACCGGACTGCAGAAATTGGAAGAACTGTTCTCGCGATCAGCGCCACCTGAATTTACCGATCTCGCCAGGCTCTACGACACATTCGGTACACCGCGAGACTTGATCCGCGTGGGCATGGAAGAACGCGGCATTGAAATGAGTGAGCAGGAGTTCAACTCTCAATTTGATACTGCTCTCAAGTCACTGCAACAGACTGCCGGCCGGGACCATGCCGGAGGCCCAGCCAGGACAAATCCCATTTACGCGGAAGCGTTGAATAAGTCGGGCGTTAACTTGTTCACAGGTTACGAAGCTACATCTGGCACAAACGTCCGAGTCGTTTCACTAATTGCGTCGGGATCTGAGGTCGCGTCGCTGAATGAGGGTCACGAAGGCGAAGTTATTCTGGACCAAACTCCGTTCTATGCGGAGAGTGGCGGACAAGTTGGAGACACGGGTCGGTTAAGCAAGACAGATGGAGCTGACTTCGTGGCTCAAGTTCTCGACACCTACTCGCCAGCACAAGGTCTGATCGTTCACAAAGTTAGAGTTGAAAAAGGCACTCTGAAGGTTGGCGATGTTGTATCGGCTGAAGTTGACGTCAAGAAGAGAGATGCCACGCGACGAAATCACACGGCGACCCACCTCATGCACGCCGCACTACGTGAAGTCCTGGGCACGCACGTGAAGCAGGCAGGCTCCGTAGTAGCGCCGAACTATCTGCGTTTCGACTTCACGCATTATCAACCGTTGACGCGCGCCGAGATCGACGAAATTGAGCGGCTGGTGAATAACTACATCCTGCGTAACGAGCCGGTGCAGACGGCCGAGATGGCCACAGAGGAAGCCATGCGGTCGGGAGCGATGGCCCTGTTCGGAGAAAAGTATGGCGAGAAGGTGCGGGTACTCTCAATTAAAGGAGTAGAAGGAATTTTCTCGCGTGAGCTTTGCGGAGGCACGCACGTGCGTGCTACCGGCGACATCGGCGTCTTCAAGATCACCAGCGATGAATCAATCGCTTCCGGGGTCCGACGTATTCGAGCGATCACAGGTGTCGATGCTTACGAACGTTTCCGAGAAGACGAGGTTTTACTCGAGCAGGTATCAGGTGGACTAAAAACCTCGCGCGCCGACCTGCCTGCTGTGATCGGCAAGTTGCAGGAGGAATTGAAAAAGGCACGACGTGAAGCTGAAGAACTGAAACTCAAAATCGCTAGTGGCGCTTTAAATACGACTTCATCAAACGGCGACGAGGCGCGTGAAGTCGCGGGCATACGCGTTTTGGCACATGAAGCGTCGGGCCTCGACGCGGCGGCGATGCGCCAACTGTCCGACACTCTGCTGGCGAGAATCAAATCAGGGGTCGTCGTCCTGGGCCGGAGCGGTGAAGGAAAGGTTTCGCTGATAGTTCGCACTTCACCTGATCTGACTGCGAAGGTTCCGGCGGGTAAGGTGATTAAGGAGCTGGCGCCTATTGTGGGCGGCAAGGGCGGCGGCAAAGCCGACATGGCGGAAGGTGGCGGCAGCCAACCTGAAAAGTTACGCGAAGCCCTGGATGCCAGTTTCTCGATTGTCGAACGCTTGCTTAGTTAACAGCTTGCCTCAACAGACCGCAGCACCCGTCAATGCCTGATTCTTCGTGTGTATCGTGGATCGTTTTACGCAGAGTAAAGAACGATCCACGAATTACACGAAATACCGCGAAAAAGCTTTGCTATAAAGCTCACATAGCTTTCTGTTTGTCAGTCAGCACAATTCCCATCTTGTCCAGCGTGATCCTATTGAGCGTGCCTGTGATTTTCAGGCTTTCGCCTTCTTGATACTTCTTCAGGCCCGCGCGCGTATCCGGATCCAGCTTTCCAGTTTCGTCACCCGCATAAAAACCGCGCGTTTTCAGAATTGCCTGCGCTTGCTTGATTTGATCTTTGTTGGCACGAAACACCGGACCGCGCTTCTTCTTCGCGGTGCTGGCATTGGTGTTGTCCGTTTGAGTGGTAAAGCCGCGAGAACTCGGAATTGCCAACCCAACTGAGGTAGCAACGAGTACAGCCAGGATGGTGGAGAAGATTTTTTTCATTTGGATTCCTTTGGTGAGGCGCGCACACGCGCGCTGGGTTTAACTACCGAGCGGCTTCGAAGGTGTGCGCCTATGATATCGATTGATCCCAAAAATTCCTCGCCGTCCGCGTGATCGCCGGATCCCCGGAAATGCCAGCTTTTTTGCACGCTGGCATGTACGGTATTTCGGGTCAAACTGCCGTGTTGGCAATTGTTTAACCGTGTGTTACCATGCCTCGCGTGGGTCGGTAAGGATTGAATTAAGCGCTCCGCAGTCCTCACTTCAGTATTCAAATTTCCACCAAATATTTAGTGATTATGAAAAAATTTCCCCTTCTTGTTGCCCTATTAATTTGGTCCGCGACGGTGGCCGTCGGTCAGGGCTATCGGGCCGACAATTTCGATTTCGCCAGTGGTATCAGCGTAAAGGCCTCGGTCACTGAAACCCCGGTTGCAAAGCGAACCAAGGGTGGCTCGCACCACTCACCCGGTTCCTCCATCTACGGTTTGAGCCATCCCAGGCGGTCTGATTTCAATATCAGCAATTCATTAGGCGGTTACACGACCGGAAACGCGACCATCGATGGACTCATCGTCGAGTCAGGCCGTCGCAACTCAGTCGATCCGCTGCTGCTTTACTCCATCATGCATCAGGAATCGACCTTCAAAGCCCGCGCGTTGTCACACAAAGGTGCGCGAGGTTTAATGCAATTAATGCCGGGCACCGCAGCGCGTTTTGGAGTGACCAGTATTTGGGATCCGAAACAGAATATCGAAGGCGGTTCGCGTTACATGCGTTGGCTGCTGGATAAGTTTGATGGAAACGTTAACCTGGCACTGGCTGGGTATAACGCCGGTGAAGGCGCAGTAATGAAATATGGAAACCGCATCCCGCCGTACCGGGAAACGCAGGAATACGTACGACGGATCACTAAGCGTTACTCAGTGATCCGCGACCCATACGCTGCCAGCGTTGCAAACAGTGTTAGTCGCGAACAGGTGGCTGCGGTGCAACGTAAAGAGTCGACGCCGTTGTCGATGTACGAACGAAGCGTATTTTCAGTGCGACTACCGGATGGGCGGCTGCAACTAGTCAGTCAGTGAGTAATCTCAATTTCAAAAAAAAGAGCGAGGCCCAACCGCCTCGCTTTTTTGTTTTGTTTGTAACTGGCTTTTTAAAGCACGGGTTGCGTGACTAAAGCCGGCAACGGCGTCACGACACGGGCCGATGGTACGCACAACACCGGGCAAGGTGCGTTGCGAACTACTCGCTCAATTTCTGAACCCAGTGCCGGTGTGCCTCCAAAGATCGATGCATGAACACTGGTGCCGATCACAATAAGATCCGCATCTATCTCGGCAGCAAGCCGGGCGATTTCAGCATACGGGCGGCCTTCTTCGATGTGCGTCTTGGCGCGTCCGGCGTTGCTACGGGCAAACTGGTCCATTCGTTCCTGAACATACGCACGCAATCGCGACAACGCATGAAGTCCGCCTTCAGGAAAAACCATTGAGATCTGTTCCAGGTAATCTCCGATTACATATACGGCGTGAAGTTCGGCTCCTGTTTGATTTGCCAGGTGGGTGGCAACCTGCGTAGCAGCAGTTGATGATGGCCGGAAATTAGTGGACAACAAAACTCGGTTTAGTCGAACTTCACTGTGTGAGCCTTTGTGTTCGACGAAATCATGTTGCGGTGGACGAATGGTCAAAACCGGGCATGGCGCTTCCGCGATAATCTCTTCCGCAGTTGATCCCCATAACGCCCGCGCTAACCCTTTGCGTCCGTGGGTTACAACGGTGACCAGATCGATTTCGTAATCGCGCACCGTCTTCGCGATCTCAGCAGCAGGTTCGCCTTCGACGATGACGGGTTCAACCTCGAGACCGTCAAACAACGGATCTGCCAGAAGGTTGCGAACTTCGCTTCTGACGTCCAGCAGCCATCGATTTTGCTGTTCCTCAAAAACATAGTCGGGCAAAGTCAGAAGATTTGCAGGCACTGCGGCACTCTGAACGCTGAGGAGCACAACGCGGCCCCCGCCACTACGAGCCAACGCGGCTGCATATTTCAAGGCGGCCCGCGCTCGGGGAGTGAAGTCGGTCGGGAAGAGAATGTTTCTGAACGGATACATTCGGATAGCTAACAGTTAACCAAGGTTATCCGAGAATCACATTTACAATGGCGGCTGGAGTCTATCAAGAAAGACTATTGGTTGGAATAGAGACATCGGGCGATTCCCTAATGCTGTGCAGAGGTGTTTTTTCTGGATTTTTTCAAGGTTTCCGTGCCAAACTCCGCACCGACATTTCCAGAACATTGGCATCAATGATCACTCCGTTCAGGATTTATAACTACAATTTGTCTGGCATTCGGTATTCGTTCAGCGGAGGTTTGACTGCGTGACGCTGACCCTGCTTGCCGTTGGATTTCTAATCTTACTGGTTGCCGCTTATCGACTTTATGGCGGTTGGGTTGCGCGCCAGTTTCAGCTTGACGACG
Source organism: Pyrinomonadaceae bacterium (assembly GCA_035273325.1). GTDB lineage: Bacteria > Acidobacteriota > Blastocatellia > Pyrinomonadales > Pyrinomonadaceae > PSRF01. The sequence goes on from DATEPF010000207.1 coordinate 11,829, forward strand.
CACGACAAACGCCGGCTCACCGGGTGAACGACGGCATTGATTTCGTTCCCACCAAACCCTTCTATCTTTTCGGACAACACTTCTCAGCGATAGCGGCGGCGGGTCCGATCGCCGGTCCAATTCTGGCATGTCAGGCTTTCGGTTGGCTCCCGTGTCTGCTTTGGATTGGCCTGGGCGTCGTTTTGATTGGCGCCGTTCACGATTTCACCGGACTCGCCGCGTCCGTCAGACACGGCGCAACTTCAATCGCTGAAATCACGCGTGAACATCTGGGAAGCCGCGCCGGACGCGCGATGATGACGTTTATCTGGATCGCCCTGGTCTACGTGATCGTGGCCTTCACTGACATTACTTCCGGCACCTTTGTCGGCGGTTCTGAAGAACTGCGCAGCGCCGCCGTAAATTTTAATCCTGGTGGCGCGGTCGCAGCGGCCAGCATTTTATATTTGTTATTGTCGCTGATCCTTGGTCTGGTTCAACGTTACTTGAAGCCGCCGCTTTGGTTGGTCACTTTGATTTTTGTACCCGCTGCGTTCGCGCTCTCGTGGGTAGGCACAATGATGTCGACTACGTTTGTGCTCGACCACAGAACATGGGGTGTCTTGATTATTCTCTACTGCGGGATCGCTTCAATCGTTCCGGTGTGGGTGCTGCTGCAACCGCGCGGTTATCTCGGCGGCTTTATTCTTTACACCGCGTTAGCGCTAGGCATTATTGGGGTGTTTTTTGGCGGCTATCAGATTCAGCAACCAGCGTTCAAAGCGTTCGACATTGGCGGCATGACTGGAATGATGTTTCCGTTTCTGTTTGTGACTATCGCTTGCGGCGCGTGCTCCGGGTTCCATGGTCTGGTTTGTTCAGGCACCACTTCGAAGCAGATTGATCGCGAAAGTCACATACGTCCGATTGGTTACGGGGGCATGCTCGCAGAAGGTTTTGTCGCGCTGATCGCGCTCGTGACAGTAATGATCGTTGCTCAGGACGCATTAAAGGGAAAAGCGCCGGGAACTATTTACGGTAACGGCATCGGTCAATTCCTAACATTGATCATTGGCCAGGACAAACTGGCCTTTGCGATCACGTTTGGCGCCATGGCTTTTTCCACGTTTGTCTTTGACACGCTCGATGTTTCGATGCGCCTCGGCCGATACATTGTTCAGGAGTTGTTGGGTTGGAAGGGACGGGTTGGCGCACTGGCCGGAACCGTTTTGACGATGGGACTTCCTTTTTACTTCATCATGTTCGCGCCGCCGAACTCATGGACAAAATTCTGGACACTATTCGGTGCGTCCAACCAGTTACTCGCAGCCCTCACGCTCTTGACGATCACCGTGTGGTTGTACAAAGCCCGGCACCGTATCGCCTTCACTTTGCTGCCTATGATTTTCGTGCTGGTGATTACGCTCTGGGCCCTGGTGTCGCTGGTAATCGGAAATCTGAGACTGACGAAGATCGGCTCCGGGTTGGTGGATATCGAGTTGATGAACGGGATCGCCGCCGGGGCCCTGGTGCTGCTGGCGTTGTATTTAGCGGGGCTGGCGTTATTCAAAGTTCGCGCCGGACGCCGGCAAGGTTCGTTGACAGACCCTCACGCGGCTGTAAGTTTGGACTAATTGTGGCCATTTTTATCGCCTCTTATCCGATAAACTTTACTTTGTCACGTGCGACGACAAGCTGAAGCTTATCGGACATCAATCCGCGTCTGGACAGTTTGCCCACTTATCTGGATAATACGCGTTTCAATCTGAACGGTTGCTCGGCGCAGGCGGCTCGGCGGGTACATTCCCGGCGAATCGTTTAGTGAAAACTGTGCCCGCGTTTGTTCAAATTGCTACCAACTCACCGCGAGTAAAGATCAGAAAGGAATCGACCTGGAAGCGAAACCATAAGCTGATTCCTAATCGGCTGGCTGCCAGTTTGCGCAGTGTTTCCTTCCCCAAAACATCATGAATTACACCAGCAACCGTCCAAGGGTTTCTAACCTCGGCACGCACATTCGGCGTTCGCTATTTACTTTCTCGGCACTGCTTTTGGCGCTCGCAGGATCCGCTACAACCGCGTTCGCGCAGCAGCATACCGGCGGCGAGGCGAACCTGGTGCTGCCCGATCTTTCTTCGGTGACGTTCTTCGGGGGCATGGACGGCCATACGTTACTGCTCACTGGCATTGTGGTTTGCATTCTTGGCCTGGCGTTCGGTATGGCGATGTACATGAACCTGAAAAAGCTTCCGGTTCACCGAGCCATGCGAGAGATCTCCGAACTGATTTACGAAACTTGCAAAACTTATCTGATCACTCAAGGTAAGTTCATACTTATCCTCGAAGTTTTCATTGGCATCGTTATCGTCCTCTATTTCGGCGTGCTTTCCGGGATGGAGCCTTTGCGTGTCGCAATCATTCTCGCTTTTAGTCTCATTGGCATCGCTGGCAGCTATGGCGTCGCGTGGTTTGGAATTCGAGTTAACACGTTTGCCAACTCGCGCACTGCGTTTGCCAGTCTTGAAGGTAAGCCATTTCCGCTCTACGCAATTCCGCTTAAAGCCGGCATGAGCATCGGCATGATGTTGATCAGCGTCGAGTTGCTGATCATGCTGTGCATTCTGCTCTTCATTCCGGGCGACTATGCCGGTCCATGTTTTATCGGGTTTGCTATTGGTGAGTCGCTCGGCGCAGCAGCCTTGCGTATTGCCGGTGGTATCTTCACGAAGATCGCGGACATCGGTTCTGACCTGATGAAGATCGTCTTCAAAATCAAGGAAGACGACGCGCGCAACCCCGGCGTAATTGCAGATTGTACGGGCGACAACGCCGGCGATTCGGTTGGACCAAGTGCAGACGGTTTCGAAACCTACGGCGTAACCGGCGTCGCATTAATCACATTCATTTTGTTGGGTGTAGGTGATCCGACCGTGCAGGTGCAGTTGCTGGTTTGGATCTTCGTGATGCGTATCATGATGATCATTGCCAGCGCCGGTTCTTACTTC